>CAZGKM010000040.1:0-1878 GCA_964526325.1 uncultured Gammaproteobacteria bacterium | reverse complement strand
CCTTTGATGTCATCTCGAACCAAACAATTTTAGAAGTATTTCTTCTGGGCCAAGATCATATCCGGAAAGTAAACCCATTGATAGTAGTAATAAGAATATTAAAATCAAAATAATTATTATTATAATTAATATTTTCATATTTATATTTTGATAACATGGTCCAAGCCAACCTATTTAGCTTCGCCATTCATATTATCTTCAGTATACCAAAAATCGTTTTTAGAGCAACCTTAAAATGGGGTAACTTCTACAGCAATCTTATAACTCAATAATAACGCGATTAATTATAGACATTTTCTTAACATTAGCGTAAAAATAGTTTATATGTTAGTATAATAATACTTTTAAAAAATGTATAATTAACATATATAATTTACTCTTAAAATATTATTTTAATTTTATGAAAAAACTACTATTATTACCAATTATTTTAGTGCTCATAAGCGGTTGCAGTCTTGCAAATAATACAAATACTAAGCCTGTATTAAATAATAATTCACCTACTCCGGTCTTGCAACCAGATAAAATATTAAACTTGAGTCATAAAAATCTAACAAAGGTTGATATGTCTGTTTTTGACAAAACAAACCTGACAGAGCTAGATGTTTCCTATAACCAACTAACCGGCGCACTACCATCACAAATTGGCAAATTAAAAAATCTAAAAGTTCTAAACGCCAGCAATAACCTAATGACCGGCGTGCCGGCAGAAGTTGGCCAATTGAATAATCTGGAGATATTAGATTTATCGAATAATCAATTAACCGGTTTGCCGAACGAATTGGCAAATCTTAAAAAACTAAAAACCTTAAATCTATCCGGTAATCAATATTCGGAACAAGATCTTAACATTATTCGCAACAGTCTGCCAAATGTTAATTATATTTTAAAATAAACGATAACCCTAACGGCCATTTATTTTCTTTATTTCTAAAAAATAAAACAAAAACGAGCTATTGAGCTCGTTTTTTATATGATGAATGAAAAGATGGATAAATATGGCTTGTTTAGATTTATATTTTCTTGGTGTTAATATAAGATGCCCTGCCTGCCTTAATAAATAAAATTAATTGAATAGTTATTAAAAAAATAAAAAGTACTTTGCTAAAACTATTAATAAAGTGCCAAAAGGATTGATTTTTCTTTAAAACTTTCATATCATCTACGTAAACAATTTCACAGGCTCCGCCACCTCTAGCATTTGAATTTTCGTCATCACGAGAAATGCTTGTTATGCGATAGGATAATTGATCAGCTTCAGCATAATCAACTAAGCTTCCCTTTAAATAAAGTTGATCCCCAATATTTAACCGTCTAATCATTTTTTGAATATCCTGTTTGGCGGTTAGCAAATGATTATTAGACAAATTATTTCCATAAAAAGGGTTCTTTAGTTTCCCTAACCAACTATAATAACAGGTCCATTCACCACTTTTATAACTAATTTTCTCATCACGATACGCTTCGTTCTCTATATTTTTACCCCATACCACGCAAACATCTTTTAAGTTCACGGAATTTTCATCATGATAAAAATTAAACCACGCATTAATATTATTTTGTGTTACAACTAGCCCCCATAATTCATAATCGGCAATTGGTTTAACAAAATAATTTTTCCCTTTATACAAAAAAGAGAAATTTTCTCTTGTTGTATCTGTCTGAATTGGTTGTTTAAATAAATCTACAGAAATTTCGTTTCTTTTGGGTAATTCCCTAATTTTCATCCAAGAAATTACAAACAAAATTATAATAACGATATAAAATATTTTGAAAATTTTTCCTTTCATTATTATATTTTACCATACAAACAAAATATTTTAAAAAATCACCAATCTCTGGCGGTTTTTATTTATCAAATTTAACAAGTCGCTGGGT
>CAZGKM010000039.1:0-2314 GCA_964526325.1 uncultured Gammaproteobacteria bacterium | reverse complement strand
CTTTTTTTGATCTGTTTAAAGTATTTTTATTCCCAAGAAACTATAAATAAACTCAAAAAATTAGTTTCTTAAAATTTTAAAAATTAATTATTCGTTATATTTTAATAAGGTGCAAATAGTTAAATTGTATCTTTATCCATTTAAATTTGTGTTATGAAATTAGCATTTCTTTTTCCATTTACATACAGTAGATTTTGGATGGAACCCCATATACTTTTATCAACCTCAACTTTAATAGGAAATATAAAAAAATATTTTCCAAATATTATTTTTAGCCAAATATATCTTGATAACGAATTGTCGTTTATTAAGCTAAAGAGCGATTACAAAAAATTAATCAGCTTAATATTTGACGATGTCAAGAAACACGGATTAAATGTATTAGAAAGTAAAAATATTTATAATAAGTTACCAATTTTTGAAAATTTTTTTAAAGAGATTATAAGTCATTTTAAATTAAATGAATACAATCATTATTTTTTTTCCATTGCAGATAGACAGATTGTGAATTTTTATGCTGATTTTTTATTAGCAGCGTATTTAAAGAAAAAATATAAAAATAAAAAAATTATTTTCGGAGGCATGTATGGCATAGGTGATACATATTCCGATATAGAGGATTTAAATTTTATTGATTCTGTTGTATTGGGTCCGGGAGAACAAAGCATGCGCCAGATCATAGGATGCCTCTCGAGGTCAAAAATGTTAAAAAAAATCTATAAAATTCAAGTATCTTATAAAGATAGATTAAATTATTTGCCAGATTTCGGAAGTGTATCTGGTCTAGAAAATTTTAGTTTTACGCAAAAAAAATTAGAAAATTTGTATAATATAAAATTGCCAGAATCAAATATTGAAAACAAAGTGTTAATATTGCCTTATCGCTTTTCGCATGGCTGTTTTTGGGCAAATTGCGCTTATTGCTCTGGAAGCGGACACAAAGAATTTTATTATAAAAAAACTGACGATATTATTAATGATTTAAGGGGATTGAAAGAAAAATATCAAACGAAATATTTTATTTTTTTCAATACTAATTTTAATTTTAATTTAAATTATGCCAAGGAGTTGCTAAAAAAAATAATAAAAAATAAATTAGATATTTTATGGACAGATTCTTTTAATCTTCGGGTAGTTGATGATGAATTGATTAAACTTATGGTGAAAGCTGGTTGTTTCCGGGTGGACGTAGGCATATCCATCCTAAATCCGGAGATACAAAAATTATATAATAACATTTTTATCAATAAATATATTAAAAATTTAGTAAAAATTTCTTCTGCCGGTATTTGGGTCCATATCAATTTAATTAGTAATTTGCCTTATCAATATTCGGTTGACGAAGATATAAAGTTTTTAAAAAAGTATATAAAATATATAGACGGCCTTTCGTTAAACAACTATCGTACCTATAGATATTCGAGGCTTGAAGGAAATTATGATAAATTTAATCTTAAACACCTTAAAAAAGAGGTAAAAACGAAGAATGGTAATTTTTTATTGCCTTTTTTAGAAAATAATTTTAAAGGATCAATAAAAAAAAGAAAAAAAATATTTTTAGATAATTACATAAAATTATATAATTTTTTTGTAAATAATAATATAATTCCAAATAAATTACATTTTAATTTATTAGCTTATCTTTTTAATCAGCTTGGTTTCAAGAAAAAGGAGGAAATAAAAAAAATAATTACCATAACCAGCCGTAATTTTATAAATATTAATTAAAATCCAATGATTTTAAATAACCGCTTCGTTGTTGAAAAATTATGAAAATTATAAAAATTGATTATAACAATCCGGACCATAAAGTTATGAAAAAAGTAGCTTATGCCATTGAACAAGGAAAAATTGCGATCGTGCCGGGCGATGCCATTTATACCATAGTTGGCGATGCTTTTAAAATGGAGGCGATTGAAAAAATTTTTCAAATCAAGAAAAGAGACAAAGGCAAGGCTTTTAATCTCGGCCTTTATTGCCTGGAAGATATTGCCAAATACGGGGAATTCAGCCCGATAATTCTCGAGATCGTGAAAAAATTTCCAAACGAACCTTTTTCTTTTGCTGTTCCACGTAATAATAAAAAAGTTCCAAAGTTTTTAAATCCCGGCTATAAAACACTTGGTTTTCGCGTCCCATTTAATAAAGTCACATCAACCTTATCAAAATTTCACAGATCGCCGGTCCTGGCTTCTTCCGCTAATATATCGGAATTAAAAAATACATATTCAGTGGAAGAATTTATATCTTATTTTAAAAATATTTTTGGTACGGAAGTGGCTCCAGATATCGTGCTGGACGCCGGGAAGCTTCC
>CAZGKM010000038.1:0-2862 GCA_964526325.1 uncultured Gammaproteobacteria bacterium | reverse complement strand
CTGGACAAAAATAGCACTATGTGCTATTTTTTATTTTCAGTCAAAGATTCGTGCTTAAAATTTTTATTTAAGTTTATTTTTAATTTAACTTATTTTAATAAAAAAGAAGTTGGATAAAAGAAGCCTTTCGATGCTTGGTTGGCGTTCTGAACAACCATTTTTTAATTTTACAACCATGAAAAAAATAAATCACGATAATTTATTCTCTAAATTATTTTTTGGTTTAGCGACGGTGATAATTTTATCTCCGCAAATTTCGGTATCCGCGCTTTCCGAAACGGAGATATTTACCGCCGATAGACAACCAAAAAAAGCTGAAATTAAGACCGCGGTTTTATCAACAGAGTTTGATAGTAAAAATATTTCTGCCGGTGAATCAGAATTTCCGGTACAGATTTTAGTTAATCCGGGCGGCCAAGCCATTAACGCGGTTTATATTAATTTTCATTTTAACCAAGATATCCTTGAAGCAACCAAAATTGATTTTAACTCTTCATTTTGCACTTTGTTTATTGATTCTTCGCTTGATAATACGGAAGGGCAAGCGAGAATTATTTGCGGCAAACCATATCCGGGGATTATCGACGAAGCGCAAGTGGCCACGGTCTATTTTCACTTAAAAAATTCCGGCTGGAGCGGATTTGAATTCGCAACACAGTCGCAAGTGCTAGCTAATGACGGTTTCGGCACTGATGTTTTATCCGCTTTACAAAATGAAACGGTTTATTTGCAATAAAGTCGTATTTATTTTAAAAAAAACAATTCGATTATCTTAAGATAAATCTGATTAGTAAAAACCACACGATTATAAGACGTGCGGTTTTTTTATTGTAGTTTTTACGTCTTTAAATTTAAAAAGTTGCTAATTTCCCCGGGAAAGTATAAAATTTAAATGAAGAGAGAATTAATTACAGTAAAATCTATTTTTTAGAGTTGATAGTTTAATTAAATTTATAAAATAATTATTAACATTAATATATGTTTTTTAATTCTCCGGGAAATCCAACGCAGTTTAAAAAAGCGGTTTATTTAAGCGCTAGCACTATTTTAGGCGTGCTATTAAGTTTTATGGCTCATGCATATATAGAAATAAAATATTTGAATATGGCCATAAATCAAGGGAAAACCGTAGTTTTTTATAACGGCTGTGCCTTGCCGCCGGCGCTTAGCGGGGGGTTATTGCTAGTTGGCGCTATCGGCGGATTTTTTCTCGGGAGGATTTGGTGGCGCTTGGTTTATGTTGATAGAGCTTGGGCGAAAAAATAATTTTTATCGATTAATTAACTAAATTAAAATTTATGAAAGGATTTAATGTAAACATCGAAAAAGACACTTTAGAAAATAATAATTTTCGCAAGGTGCTCTATACGGGAAAACATAGCCAGTTAGTTCTTATGGCGCTTAAGCCTAAAGAAGAAATTGGCATGGAAGTACATAAAGAGAATGATCAATTTTTTCGTTTTGAAAAAGGACAGGGCAAATGCATTATTGACGGTAATGAATATGACGTTAAGGACGGTTCGGCCATAGTCGTGCCGGCCGGAGCCCAGCATAATGTTATTAACGTTTCCGAGAGCGAAGATTTAAAACTCTACACCATCTATTCTCCGGCGCACCATAAAGACGGCATTGTAAGGGCGACTAAAGAAGAAGCCGAAGCCAGTGAAGCCGAATTTGACGGCGTTACTACGGAATAGTTTCTGAGCTTTTATGTAAAATTTAAAAAATCACTCCATTTTAAAAGAGTGATTTTTTTTATGCAAATGTAATAATTTATTTACTTACCACAATCATATTTTTTTCTATTTGGTTGATGATTTCATGATAGCCGGTGGGATAATCGCGGATGGCCGCGTAAAGAATGGTAGCGTCGTAGCGGTAGAGTTCGCCCAATCTTGTTCCCGGGTCATTGGTGATAAATTCTTTCATGGCTGGGTCATAGCCGCGGATAATGATCATATGCCGCGGCGGTCCCGGCGCTTTATAATTTGGGTTATGCATTATCTGGCCGTTCATGGGCGTAATTACTAAGTTGCCCTTAGCTAATTCTTCAATAATGTCATTAACGGTTATATCTTTGACCAAAACCGCTTTATTAAAATTAAAATAGTCTTTATAAATCCAGTCAACCGCGTCTTGGCCGGAAATGTCGCGGTATTCACCATATTTTTTTAACAGCCAATCAGAAATGCCGGTGATTTCTTTTAAAGCTTCTTCTTTAGCCAGGCTTTGTCCGCGCGCCCATTTAATCGCCATTAAAGCCGAAGCCTCTTCGCAGCCGTCTTGCTGGCGCTGGTCCGCCCAGTCGCCGAACGGAGCCTGGGAAGTAAAAGGCACGTTGGCAATCAGCACTTTTTCATGAACATCAAAGAAGGCTACCGGCTCGCCGATTATGCCCACGGGGATATTGGCTAAATCAAGATTAGTTACCCCTCGGCCCAATTCACGCATGATTTTAAAAGCGTCCGCCGGCCGGCCGAGATAATATTTTTTCAGGTTGCCGGGGTAGATATAATAGGCTTCACCGTTTTGTTCCACATCCAAAAGAATCATGCCGGCTAAGCGGTCTGGGAAAATATTTGTGTTTATGATGAAATTATGTTTGGCGCCGAGCGCCAGAGTTTTCATAATTTTAAAAGCGTCCGCCGGCCGGCCGAGGTAATAAGCTTTGCCGTTTATCGGATAAATATACCAGGCTTCGCCATTAGTTTCAACTTGCAAAAGTATATAGCCGGTGGCTTCTCCGGAGTAATGTCCGCTTTTGGCCGCGAAAGGAAAAAAAATTAAAGCCGTTAAGGTTAAAAGAAATATAGCATTTTTCATATTATAAGCTTAACTGAATAATAAATAATTGTAAAATAA
>CAZGKM010000037.1:0-3351 GCA_964526325.1 uncultured Gammaproteobacteria bacterium | reverse complement strand
AAATCATCATCGAATTTTATTTGTTTAACGAAATCGGGCATATGGCTGACCATAATCATAGCGCCTTCGTAATCGTTAATCGCCTTAGCGATTACGGGAAGATGGCGGAAATTAATATGATTGGTCGGCTCGTCTAAAATTAAAAGCCCTGGCTGCATAAGGGTTAGGCGCGCAAAAGAGAGCAGGCCTTTTTGACCTTCGGATAATTCGCTCACCTTTCTGCCCATTAAATCTCCGCCGATTAAAAAGCCGGCCGCGACCGAACGCATGGTCTGGGTGTCCGTGCCTTCTATTAAAACGCCGGCTAAAGAATCGAAAACCGTTTGGCTAAAATCCAAATTGGAAAAATCTTGGCTGTAATAACCGACGCGAACATTATCTAAAATTTTTGCATGTTGATTTTTGCCGGTTACGAGCGAGCGTAAAAAAGTGCTTTTACCGACTCCGTTCGGTCCAGTCACTAAAAGATGCGTTCGTTTACGGATAATTTTATCGACTTCTTTTATTATAGGTTCGTGATTATGAATAATTTTTACGGCGCTGATTTTTACTATTTCACCGGCGATATCCTGGGCTTTAACAGTAAATTCCCTAATGGTTCTATCTTCCTGTCTGACATCAACCATATCTTCTTCAAGTTCGGCGGTTTCATCTTTTAGTTTTTTCGCCAATTTACGCATCTTACCGCCCTTATTGGCGAAAAAATTCACTTTTTCCTTGCGGTCAATAATTAATTTTTTAAGTTGGGCATTTTTTCTCCGCTCGCGCTCAACTCTCTTGCTTATTTCTTCAACCACCGAAAAATAATCGCCGACATAAGTTTCAATTTTTTTGGTAAAAACATCGAGATAAATAACTCCTTCGGTAAAACAATTCAAAAAATCAGCGTCATGAGAAATTACTATCACGGTTTTATCGTACATAAATAAAAATTCAATTAAATGGTCGATGCCGGCCTGATCAAGATTATTAGTCGGTTCGTCCAATAAAAGAATATCAGGGTTTTGGATTAAAGCAAAAGCCAATAGCAGTCTGGCCTGCTGTCCGCCGGAAAGATCGCCTACTCGTTTATCGGCCGATACGTCTAAATTTACTACGGCCATAACTTTAGAAATTTTACTGGCTAAATTAGCCGGCGTTATTTCAAAAGCTTTGGCAAAATATTCCGTAACCGTTGAAACAAAATCTTCACGCGCCATAACTTGCCTGGCCGTAGCGATCGTCGCGCCGTTAGCAATGGAAACCCGGCCGGACTTAGGCGTAATTTCGCCCATAATTAAGGCGAACATCGAGCTTTTACCCGCGCCGTTCTGGCCCATTAAAGTAATTTTAGAGCTTTTGCGCACGCTGAAACTGGCTCCATCTAAAATGGGCTTATTATGCTCGAATTCAAAACTTACTTCATCAAATCTTAAAATTACTTCTTCGGCCATATTACATTTTTATAGAAAATAAAAAAGGCGCAGATTACGCCATTAAAGTCAGCATAACATAATATTTAAAAAAGTACAGGCAAAAATAAAAATCACGCTTCTTTTTGAAATTATCGCGGCCAAAAAATAAACAACTCTTAATTTTCAATCGCGGTTTACCAACCGCCGCCGCCTCCGCCGCCGCCGCCTCCGCCCGCGCCACCGGCGCCGCCCGAACCTGACGGCGAAGAAGTGCTGGCCGCTATGCTTGAAGACAAGCTGTCCATGGCGTCGCTTAGGCTATTGGCGTCAAACGAAGTTACGCTACCGGCGCACCAAACCGGAGCATGACTTGCATAAAAATCGGCTCCGTATATTTCTTTCATTTTTTTAATCCATAGGCCGGTAATACCGAAAACTACGGCATAAGGCAGAAATTTTTCAAAAATATTTTCTTTTTCATAAAACTCAGCTCTATGCTTATCTACTGTTTTCATGAAAAGCTTAAAGCCTTTTATCTGCCAATTAAGATTAGCCCCCTCAAGAGTTCTTTTAGGCATGATTAAGCTGAAAATGAAAAAAATTAATCCGGAAGAAAACACGCTTGCCGAAAAATATAATGAAAAAAATCCCAATTGAAAAGGAATAATCATGGCTATGATGCCGATTACCAAAAAAGGCGCTTGAAAACTTAAGCCGGTAGCCGCAATATAGCCTTTAGTATCTAAAAGTTTAACGGTTTCCCTTTTGATATCTTTCAGCGTTTTATAAAATTTATTTTTAAGAGAAGACAGCTTGACTGTTTCGCCTTGAATAAAAATATTTTCCAAAATAATTTTATCTGCCCGGTTAAGCGCCTGCTCCGCTTCCGGATTTGAATTTTTAGTTAATTCATAATCGCGGGAATGAAAAATTAATATCTTCTCATCGGTCTGTTTGATACTAATAAGTCCTTTAGTGGCTAAATAAATTATTTCGGCCGTGATATAAGAATTGCTTAATTTTCCATTAGCCATAAGCATGCCGGCCTCAAGCGGAGTTAAGTTGCCCGGAATTTCATATTCGGCAATTACGGTTTTGTCTACTGTCGGATCATCGCCGTATCTACGCCAAAGATAAAAACAAATTATAAAAACCAATAGAGGCAAAAACAATATATAGTATTGGCCGTAAGTTTCCAGCCAACCGAATTCATAGGGCGCAAAAATATTTTTTGGAAAAATTATTGAAGCGGTTATGCCCTGCTTTACAGCCAGTGTCTTGACGGAATCAAACTCTAAAGTATCCGGCGAACTCCAATAAAAGTTGGCCAGATCTTTTCTTTTTTCTCCTAAAGCGCCGGTATAATATTCTACCGTGGAATTAGCTTGATTTACCGCGGCCGGAAAAACTAGAGTGGCATGAAATTTATCAATTTCCAAATCCCAAAAATTTCCAGTCAAATTCCAATATAGCTCGTCAAAACCGGCATTATTAAACCTGATTGTATTTTTAACCAAATAATGAATCTGGTAAAAATTTACTCCCTGAACGGTTATGTCCGGATCGCCAATTTTCCAGGTCACCGTGCCGTCAAATGAATTTCTCGACTCCGTATATTTTAAGGCCCGGCCGTTAAAATCAGTTATGCCGATAAGCTCCACCGGCGTCTTTATGGTGCCTTGATTTTGAATCTTTATTTTCTCCGGCAAAACCCTGAAAATACCGTGCTTATTTACGCCTGTGCCGCAATCGGCAATAATGCTCTCCGTAATATCCAAGGTAGAATCTTTATTAACTCTAATGAAAGAATCAAAATCTTTAATATACCATTCCGTAACGTTTTCCCTGGCCGAAGCAGGCGGAGAACTTAAAAAAAACCCGATGAAAAAAGCTAAAAAAAATAACAATCCTAATTTTTTAATAATTCGCATATTTTAAAATTAACGATTATTTTATC
>CAZGKM010000036.1:0-3615 GCA_964526325.1 uncultured Gammaproteobacteria bacterium | reverse complement strand
TTTTTTCGTCCAGCCAAAATATAAAATTCATATCGACCTTTTTTATATAAATCTGTTATCTTCCTTTATTATACTAAAAACCGCCCCATTGGCGATTTTTTATTTGAGTTCCCCTCAAGAATCGAATTGATCGAGTCTCCGCACGTATTTAGGTGAATATATTCAAAATTCGATTTTACTATTATTCGCCAAATTAGTCGGCAGCGCCTCAACTTCCTGGTCGCTTATAATAAACTCCGTCAGACGATTAACGGTGTATGTGTCTCCGCTGGCTGTATGGATTAGCGCAGTAAAACGATGGACGCCAGCACTTAAATTTTCTTTACTCGTGAAGTGAATAACTTTACTTGAATTCTTAGCTATCAGCTTGTTATCTAAAAAAATTTCCGTTAACACCACTTTTTGCGTAAGCGCTACTTCTAGGCTAATTTCCCAAGACGGTCCGCTAATATTTTTCGGCACCGCAAAAACAATAGGAACATTAGAAGCCTCATTTATCTCGACCGAGGAATAATTTTTTATTTCTTCTGAAGATAAAAGGCCGGCGTCCAGAGCCCAGTTTTTAACCCCGCTTTCCCATAAAGGATCATTGGGCTTCTCCGACTGCAAAGATGTAGTCTTAATATTTAGGCCGATAGCCTTTACCAGAATATGCGCGTTATCATGATCTTTAGGCGCGTTATAAGAAGCAAAAATTTCTTTTTTCACAATCGGTGAAAATTCAGTCGGCAACTTTCCGGTAAGGCTATCTACTTTTAGCTCAACTATACCGTCCGGCCGGGTAAATTTTTCCGGCGCTTGTTTGGCGATGGCTTCAGTAATAAATTTTTTCCAAATCGGCGCAGCCACTACCGAGCCATCGGCGCCTGCTCGCATGGGCGAATTATCATTATTACCTACCCAAACGCCAACGGCTAAGCTAGGAGTGTAGCCGACGGTCCAGGCATCGCGGAAATCTTGCGAGGTGCCGGTTTTAACCGCGACTTGGCGGCCAGCGACTTCCAAATTTTTATTATGCCGGAATATAAACACGCGCGCCTGGCTGTCAGAAAGAATGTCAGTTATTAAATATGCTGCTTGCGGATCAACCGCCGCCGTCCCGGGCTGTTCTTTATTTTTCCTGATAAGATTATTTTTAGTATCGGTTATCTTAAGTATGGGCATTAAATCCGGTTTAATTCCATTATTCCCGAGTGCTCCTAATCCGGCGGTATGTTCCAGAAGCTTCACTTCGGCTCCGCCTAAAACCAAGGCCGGACCAAAACGGCGGCGATCTTTTAGTGTGGTTAATCCCAATTTTTCCGCCGTATCGATTGATTTATCAATACCGACCAAAACTAAGGTTTTAACTGCCGGTATATTTAACGAACCGGCCAGAGCCTGGCGAAGCGATATCGGACCATAATGGCGTCCGTTATAATTTCTCGGTATATAATTAATACCATTGTTGTCCTGCTTAAAATTAGTTTCAACATCAAATAGCATTGTCGCCGGATTTAAACCATTTGTCATCGCGGTCGCGTAAACGTAAGGCTTAAAAGACGACCCGGGCTGACGCGGGCTCAGAGCGACATTAAAAGCGCCGTCGCCCGGTTTAAAATAATCTCGGCTGCCGACCATGGCAAGAATTTCCCCTGTACGGGTGTTAAGCGCAACCAAAGCGGCGTTGCCGGCTTGATATTTTTTTTCATTTATTAACCCCTGTTCGCTGACTATTTTTTCGGCTTGGTGCTGCAAAGTTAAGTCCAGGCTAGTATAAACCACCATACCCCCTTGTCGCACTTTTTCTTCTCCGTATTCAGCTGTTAAAACGTCTAAGACATAAAAGACGAAATGCGGCGCATTTATTTTTATCGGGATGCGTTTAAATTCTATATTTTTTTGCGCCAGCGCCGTTTTTGCCTCAACTTCGTTTATCACCCCGAGTTGGCTCATCTTTTCAATCACCAATCGCGCGCGCTGGCGGAGAATTTCTATGTTCGGCCCAAAAGGAGAATATGAAGTCGGCGCCTTGGGCAGGGCCGCCAAATAAGCGCATTCGATTAAATTTAAATCGCGCGCTCGTTTGTTGAAATAAATTTCACTGGCCGCCTCAACCCCGTAGGCATTTGAGCCGTAAGGAATGTTATTTAAATACATCTCTAAGATTTCATCTTTCGTATAAAACCATTCTATTTTAACAGCCAACACGAGTTCTTTAATTTTTCTGGAAAAAGTAGGCTGATTATCTAAAAAGGCGGTGCGTGCGACCTGCTGGGTAATGGTGCTGGCGCCCTGCCTGATTTCTCCGTTGTTGAAATTGGCTCTGATGGCGCGTAAAATTGATATTAGATCAAAACCGTGATGGCGGTAAAAATTTTTATCTTCAATCGCTATGGTAGCGGCCTGAAGATATCGCGGTATTTCCGCGAGAGCCAGGCGAGTACGCTTAACTTCGCTATGAACTTCGTATAAAAACTCTCCATTTCTATCCAAAATACGGGTGGACTCCGGCGCTTTTAACATAGCTTCCGGTGTAGGACTGGGTAGAACTTCAACCAAACGAACAAAAATTAAAACGGCAGCCAAGCCAGAGACGAGGCTAATAATCGCTAAAAATTCTATTAAAAACACCAGTCCTTTTTTTAAACTCGCACGAATGCTTCCGTGGCGAAAACCAACCGTATTATTTTTTTTAGCGTTTGCGACTGGCATATATTAATAAAGCCGTCGGAAAGTTCAAAATATTTCAGTATCTTAGTGTGTTCGTCAGGTTTTTTTCGGAAACGAGCTAAAATTAATTTAAGCTAAGCAGGGCGTTATCACACAAATCCGTCCGGCTTTATGCGGGACGGGCTTTGTGATATAGCTAAAAGCAATCATCAAACTTAGATCGCCGATGGATTCATCGCCGACCCATAGATTAGGCTGAATAAAATGAAGTTATTGAATTTTTTATTCGCCATGTAATTTTTTGAAAAACAAAAAAACCGCCCCTCTAAGGCTGTTTTTGTTTACAAAATTTAACAATCACTGGGTCATCCATGGAGCTATCTTATAAACCAACTATAAGTTTTTCTTAAAATTTCTTCCATAAACTGGATTTAGAAACTTGTAAAATATCTGCTACTTGCTGAATGGTATAAAATTTTAACAACAGGTTGACATTATTATTATTTTGTGTTTATGTTAATGGTTATACTGTTCATAAAAATTCAAAAAAGGAGGGATAAAAAATGGCTATCAGATTTGAAATTATTCATAAGCTTGATGAAAATGATTTGAAATTGGTTGATGAGCTGGAAAAGGAGATTGACGAGAACCTGTTAAGTCAAAAAGGGGAGGAAACAATATATCATTATGTTCATGGCAAATGTAGAATAAATAAATTTGTCGCGGAAGAAATTATAAAAAGGTACAAAAAAGTGGGCTGGCGTGATGTGAGGTTTATTTCAAATAGTAACATTGATATAAGGGTTTATTTCTTTATTTTCAATTAAGCTCATACTATCTATTGTGTAATCTGTGGGGTTTTGTCTAAATGACTTAACCCCTTTTTATTATTTATTTTCTGTCCACATTTATCTACTTTGTTTTCTACCATTCCTTCATACCTATACTCAAGTCCTAAATACG
>CAZGKM010000035.1:0-3858 GCA_964526325.1 uncultured Gammaproteobacteria bacterium | reverse complement strand
TTTTAAAAAGAATAATCGGCTGGTCGCATGATCAAAAAATTAAAAGTATTTTTGCGGAAATGATAAAGTAAAAAATTAACGATAAAATTTGTAAACAACAGAAATAATTTATTTAAATTAGATAATTTTTTTCGTTGCGGAACTCGCTGCGCTCAAACAGTCCTCACTTCAAAAAATTACTAATTTAAATAAATTTAATATTATAATAATTCATATGCCAACAAATATTAGATTGCGCTTTGCTCCATCGCCAACCGGTTTTTTACACATCGGCAGTTTAAGGTCGGTATTATTTGATTATTTAATCGCGAAAACATTAAACGGTAAATTGATTTTGCGCATTGAAGACACGGACCAAAAAAGGGAAGTTGAAGGCGCGGTTCAAGGTTTAATCAATATTTTAGATTGGGCAGGAATAAAATTTGATGAAGGGCCGCATGTCGGCGGAGATTTCGCCCCATACACCCAATCACAGAGAATGGAAATTTATAACGAGCATGCCGAAGCGCTTTTAAAAAAGGGCGGAGCCTACCATTGTTTTTGCACAGCGGAAAGATTGGCCGAAATGAGAGAGGCGCAACAGGCTAATAAGAAGCCGCCTCGCTATGATCGCGCTTGCCGCGAACTGCCCGAAGAAGAGGTTGCTAGAAAGATTAAAAGCGGAGAAAAATTTGTCATCAGGCAAAAAATGCCGATAAGCGGTGAAATTATCGTTCATGATGAATTGCGCGGCGATATAAAATTTAATAATGCTGATTTAGAAGATCAAATTTTAATAAAATCAGACGGCATGCCGACATATCAATTTGCCAGTGTGGTTGACGATTATTTAATGGAAATCAGCCATGTGTTAAGAGGCGATGAATGGTTGCCAAGTTTTCCTAAAAATATTTTATTGTATCAAGCTTTCGGCTGGCAAGCGCCTAAATTTATCCATTTAACTTTAACTTTAAATAAAGAAGGCGGAAAATTAAGCAAACGCCAAGGTGACGTAGCGGTTGAAGACTATCGATCTAAAGGCTATCTGCCCGAAGCCATGCTGAATTTTTGCGTTCTTTTGGGTTGGCACCCTAGCGCTTCGGCCAAAGCGCCGAAAGAAAAAACCGATGAAATTTTAAGCTTGGATGAAATGATCGAATATTTTGATTATAAAGACATGGGGACCAGCCCGGCGGTTTTTGACATAGATAAATTGGATTATTTTAACGGTTATTATATCAGGCAGATGTCTTTGGAAAAATTAACTAAATTATGCCTGCCGTTTATGGGTGAAAATTTAAAATTAACCAAAGACATAAGAAAACAATCCGATGATTTTATTGAAAAAGTCGTAGGGCTTGAGCAGGAAAGGCTGAAGAAATTATCCGAGATAGGGGAGTTGACCAAGTTTTTTTTCAAAGATGAACTTGATTATGAGGCAGATTTGTTAATCTGGAAAAAACTAGACAAAAAACAGATTAAAGAAAATTTACAGGTTATATATGATTTGCTGGAAAAAATTACGGACCTTGATTGGCGCAAAGAGATAATAGAAAAAGATATAATTAAATATTTAAAAGAAAAAGAATTAAAAGTAGGAGATTATCTATGGCCTGCGCGCGTAGCTTTAACCGGTCGGGAGGCCAGCCCCGGGCCGTTTGAAGTAGCCGAAGTATTAGGTAAAGTAGAAAGCCTAAAAAGAGTCAATCTGGCAATTAAAAAATTATAAACAACATTTTTAAAAAGTGGATTTAAAATTCGCTTTTTTATTTATTTGAAAAATGTTATAATTTAATCACTTGCTCAGTTGGAAATCTTATAAAAATAAGCTATTTAACGGGGCAAATTATAATTATAGTTTTTATGGCAATTTCTGACAGGGTAAAAAAAATTATTAAACTAATTATACCTATTTTACTTTTAGGCTTATTTTTAAATACGGCTTCTAATTTTAGTTACGGGCAAACTACCGGCGCAGAAGATAATCAAGAAGTCAGGCAGATAAACAAAGATATCCAGGCAAAAAAAGATAGAATTAAGAAGATACAAGACCAGCAAGCTGTTTACGAAGGGTTAATCAAGAAGAAACAAAGCGAAAAAGCCAGTTTGAATAATCAGCTGGCAATTTTAGAAAATCGTTTAGCTAAGGCCGCTCTGGATATTGAAAGCACTCAGACCGAGATTGACCGGACGAGCTTGGAAATTGACAAGGTTAATTTTGAAATTAAAGATAAAGATAAGCAAATTTTAAATCAAAAAGAACATATTTCTTCGGTTATAAAGTTAATGCAAAAACAAGACGATAAATCAACTTTGGAAATATTATTGCTTAACAACACATTAAATGATTTTGTCAGCCAGGTTAAATATTTGGAAGATATAAATAACGAGATAGGTAAAAGTTTGGAAATTTTAAAACAATATAAGGCGGATTTAGAAAATCAGCAAAAAGATTTAAACGGTAAAAAGCGCGTATTAACCGAGCTAAAAGTAAAACTCGAGAACGATAAAAATAATTTAGCCTTAGAGCAGCAGAATAAAGTTTATATTTTAGACCAGACCAGGTCTTCGGAAAGAGAATATCAAAGACTTTTAGCTTTGGCTAAGCAGGAGCAGCAGCAGGCTGAAGCCGATATCGTTAGCTTGGAAAAAACGATCAGGGCAAAGTTAGCTAAAATTTCCGGCAAATCACTGGAATTTAACGATGCCGGTTTTATTTGGCCGGTAACAAAAAATTTAGTCGTAGCGACTTTTCATGACCCGGATTATCCGTTCCGCTATATTTTTGAACATCCGGCTATAGATATTAGAGCCGCTCAAGGCAGTACTTTAAGAGCCGCGGCCTCTGGCTATGTGGCCATAGCTAAAAACGCCGGTAAAGGTTATAGCTATATTATGATAGTGCATGGCAACGGTCTGGCCACGGTTTACGGCCATGTATCAAAAATTTATGTCCAAGCCGACGAATATGTTGTCCAGGGCCAAGCAATCGGCCTTACCGGAGGCATGCCTGGTACAAGCGGTGCCGGCTCGCTGACAACCGGGCCTCATCTTCATTTTGAAGTCCGCTTAAACGGAATTCCGGTTAATCCTTTGGAATATTTGCCGTAAGTTTAAATTGATATGGAAATATCGTGTTTTGAACAAGAGGTAAGTGATATTTGCGGCCAGGCTCTAAATTTGTTTGGTTTAAGCCGCTTAAAATTCAGAATAATGCGCCGTCAAAACGACCGCGTTAATACCAAGCGCGGTTTTGTTATCGGCCGGACAAATTTAAAAACAGGTTTGATTACGATTGATATTTTTACGCCGAAGTTCAGAAAGCCAAAAAAAGTTTCTTCAATTTTAAGAACTTTAGCCCATGAAGCCGCGCATCACCAAAAAATGCCTTACCGGTCGCGGTATAAAGGCAGGATTATAAACAGGATGCATTACCCGGTATTTTACCGGCAGGTAACCAGGAATATAAAGAAGTTTAAAAAAGATAAAATTTTAAGTAAATATTTTTCCTAAAAAATAAAAACCCCGGGATAGGGGATAATGTCATTGCGAGCGACCGTAGGGAGCCTGCTTACCGGTAGGCAGTCGCGGCAATCTCACGTACTGTTTATTAAGTGAATAGATTGTTTTAAAAATAGAACTTATATTATATTAAAATGTTCTTGAGATTGCTTCGTCGCCACGCCCTGCAAAATGCGGGGGCGTGGTTCCTCGCAATGACAACACGGAGTAGTATAGCTTTAAGCTAAGCTTTTCTAATATATTAGCGTCGCACAATATAACTTATACGACGCATAAATAACCTTTAATATAATCCTTTTACTGAGGTTTATGTCCAGTCTATTGAATTAACATGCCGAATAAACTGATTTGCGGGTA
>CAZGKM010000034.1:0-4123 GCA_964526325.1 uncultured Gammaproteobacteria bacterium | reverse complement strand
TTTTATTAAATCTGGGCGCAGCCCTCTACACTACATACTTTCTACCTACTACCTATGATTTTTTTGCGGGCTTGCCCACTCAAAAATCAAAAGGAGGTAGATTGTGCCTGCTAATATCTTGTCGCGTCGAGATTTTTTAAAGAATACATTTATAACTGCTGCCGGCTTGGCTTTTTTTCCTCTAAAACAGGAAGCCTTTGCGCTTTCTAACGTTTTTCTGGAAAAGGATAATTCTTTTTTCGTTGGTTTCTCAAGAGTAAAATTAAATGGCGATAACGCCAGAAATTTAATGAAGGAGTGGAGAGACTTTAGTAACGTTTCTTATGAAGTAATGCTGGAAAGTTCGCTTCCTAAGGTGAAGGAGTTAATCTCTTTTCTGGACAAAGAAGTTAGACTTAAAGATGATGTTGAAAAAATTAAATTCGTAGATCAGTGGTTTAACCGAGAAATTGAATACAGAGCTGATTTTCCGGCAGACAGAGGCAAAAGAGTTGATTATAAATCGTCTTTCGATATTTGGAAAGACATAGACGAGCTATTAAGAAATGGCGGCGACTGCGAAGATTATGTATTCGGCAAATACGTTGCCTTGAAATATCTCGGCTTTGAGCGACAGCTTTCTTTTGTTATCGGAAAGAAGCGTTTGAACGGTCTTTATATTCAACATGCTATCTTGGCTTGTGATTTAGGAGAGAAGGGAAAATATTTTCTGGATAATACGGAGGATGTAACAAAAAATTCAGAGGAGTATAACGCTTCTAATTTAAAACCGTTCAAGCCGTTGGCCTTGTTTAATACAAGCAGAGAAGAATATTATAAATATTATTCTGTTTAATAACAGCAACCTTTTTAAAAGGTTGCTTTTTAATGTTAAAAAATTTTTAAAGTTATGGCTTGATAATTGAGTTCATTATTCCTCTAAAAGGATCGGTATCTGTGAATGTAAGCTTGGTTACAAAACCTAATTCAATATTCGGATTTATGCCAAGTATGCAAAATCGCGACGCTCCGAACGTTAGTGAGGGCGGAGCGATTTTGCACAACGTATCGGCATATCTGATGTTTTGCGAGCGTAGCGTAGCAAAATATGGGTGGAGGCTATCAGGAGAGCCGTAACCAGATATGCCGTGTTAGCTGATGTATTCCTTTTTCTTTTTGTCCGCTTTTGGCGGGCTTGTTTTAAAAAATTTTCAAATTTCTTTTTCTTTTTTGGGCGAAGGGCAGAGGGGATTAAGGGGTGAATGCCCGAAGTCCAAAACTTCTTATTTCTTTTCAAAAAAAACAGGCAGAAAGGAAGGAGTCTAAGGGGAGGGAATTTTTGACTGTTTGTTTTCTTTAAAATAATCTACGTTCACAGTTACATTATCAATTCTCGACGAATTTATCCAGTCAATAAAAACTGATTTTCGTATATTGTAAACCAGTCCGAAGCGAGAGTTGCTTATCAAATAACATTTTTTTCTCGTTCTAGTCATCCCGACAATAAATTGGCATATTTCGTTATCTGTCGGATTATTTTGATCACAAGGAAAACCGGCAAGTTTCGCTCCGTTCGAGCAAGTGTTATTCATTCCAACTAAAAATACATAATTTGCAGAAAGTCCTTTCGAGCCATTGATTGTTGTAATTTTTATTGAAACGGTCGTGTCTTCATCTATTTCCTCATCTCCCAACTCCGCACCATCTTCAATCCCTAAAATTTTCTTTATTTCGTCAAAAGCATGTCCGCAATTTGTTATAACTTCACTCATTTCTTTTGCTGTTATCTGTTCGCTAGCTTTTATTTTTTCCAAAATAGCAACAATTGCTAAATGAAAATTTTTAAAATCATCGTCAAGTTTGTTGCACAATTTTTCCCCGTTTCCATATGATTCTTTAATAATTTTTGCTTTTTGTTTAATATCAGAACATTCTATAATGATACGCCAACCAAGATTTGATTCTTTGTCTTTTATTAAAAATCTATAACCATCAAAAATATCAATTTCTTTATCTCTTTCTTCCGGGTAATCAATATTTGTAAATTTTGGTTTTAGATATGTGTATATTTGCTTTGTATAATACGATGGTCCAGCAATCAAAACACAAGGGAAACCCTTCTCTCTCGCATTATCAATTTCCTCTTGCGGAATTGTTGAAATTTCTTTTTCAATAAATTTAGAAATGTAAGGAGCTTTGCTGGTGTGTGTAGAGCAACTCGCATGGATAATTTTAGGAAATTTTATGCTGTCTGCCTCCTTATCAGGCAAAAAGCAAAAATATTTTTTGTCAACCCTGTTTTTCAATTTATTTAGTGTTTTTGCTTTCTCTGTTAAGTCATGAACTGCGTCAACGATAACCTGAGTGCAACGACTGCAATATGGCAACTCAAATTTTTCATAATTATTGGCTTTTTCGCGAACATGTTTAGGGGAAGCGTTCCTAAAGCCATAAACAGCTTGATCATCATCTCCAGCAATTAAAACAGGGCTTGTTTTTGCCAATTCATCAATAAAAGCAACCTCAAGTTGATTAAAGTCTTGATATTCGTCAACAACTATTTGGCAAAATGTCGGAAGTTGACTTGAATCTGCTTGAAAATACTTTAATACTCGAAAAACCGCATCGCTATGAGAAACAGCATTATAATAATTTCCTCGCTCCAAGTAAAAAACCATTCGTTCGTCTTCTGTTAGTGTCTGAAATGCTTCCTCAACTTTTTCTAGATTAATACCGATAAACGTTGAATCCGAATCAATCAATAAAGGCAATTTTGGATAATAGTGAAAATTTGTATCAACTCCGTCCACGGAAATTCGATGTAATATTTTTTTACAATAACCATGGAATGTATGCGATTCCGCCGATTCACCTAAATCCTTTTGTAAATCATAAGCAAGATTATTGATAAAAGTAACCGCTAAGTTATCACCATTCTTTGTTTCTAAAAACTTTTTGAAAGTAAAACTTTTGCCTGTTCCAGGACCGGCAATAATAACTTTGTTCCTCGCAGTTGATTGAATAATTAGCTCTGAATATTTGTCTCTATCCTGCCTTTGTTGGTTATGTAAATTTTGATCCGGCATATCATTTAAGAAATTTTATGGAGGGAGTGGAGTAAATACCTTATTCTTCCGTCTGCTATTTTATTTCCCAGATTTAGTTCGATTGTGTTCCTTGCATAGCATTTGACAATTTACTGCTGTTGTTTTTCCGCCCTCGTACCAAGGTGTTATATGATCAGCCTCCATTTCTTCAATTTTCCATTTCTTTTTCTTGTTCTCGCCTTTGCAGTGTGGGCAAATACCTTTTTGCCTCTCATAGGCTTCACGCTTCATCTTGTCGTTGAAAGCGCGGATATTCAAATTTTTTTCATTTCTAGTTAAAATGTATTCGTAAATACCTGATTTTTTCGTCACGTCTTCATCTTGCATTAATTTTGCGATTTCGATTTCTAATTTCGTGGCGTTCAGTTTTTTGTCTTTGTATTGATTGTATAGCTCACCCCAATTCACATTTGCCATTTCTTTTCGGTAATTTGGGAAGATCTTACGTGACCAGGCGACTACATTTTGGAAGTAATTCCATAGCTCGTCAGCATTTTTGTCATGCTGATGTTTGGCCATATAATCTTCTATTTTGCAGTCATTTATCCAAGAAAGCGCAGTTTCTAAATATTCTTGTCGGATTGGTGATCCGCTTACTAATTGCCCGCCGTCATTTGCCAAAAGATACGCCGCACAATTTGATTTGCTAAATTTTAATTTAGCGTCGGACAGCCATGGTCCGGTATATACTGCGTTACGAATTTCTTGATCAGTTAATTTTTCACCGGCAATATTGATAATTCTAAACCAATCCAACCGCTCCTTGTCCGTGCCTTCGCAGAAATAAATCATCAACTCATAATCCAAAATTTTATCCTGCTCCTCTTTGGTAAGATTGTGAAAGAAACGATCATCCAGCGAAAAATCTCCATTAACATATTGCCCAATACTAATAGTTCGCTGTTGGCCGTCCAGCACTTCGTAACCGCCATCCTCTCTAATCATCCAATACATCACATTCAGAGGAAAGCTGTTTTTGATAGTTTCTATTACGGCATCGCGTTGTTTTTCTTTGTACACAAACTCACGCTGATATT
>CAZGKM010000033.1:3268-4425 GCA_964526325.1 uncultured Gammaproteobacteria bacterium | reverse complement strand
GTTTTACATAAATTATTAAACTTGTTATAATATAACCATAATATAATAAATTTTTGTTTATGCCTCTTAAAAAAGCCATAGTGATTATTCTGGTATTATTTTTTATTATTTTTATTGTTTTCGCCTTTTTATATTACGCAAAATCTCCAATTGACCAGCTGGCCGAACAGCCGGCCGGCAATAACGTTTCAACCGGCGCTGACAGCCAGGCGGAATTAACTCCGGTTGAGCAGAAAATAGAAGCTATTGAAGCCAAAACCAGTGAGAAGATTGGGCAAATTATCGAACAGGGGCAAACCGCCACCGGCGGCGTTACGGGCGGAGCCCAAAAAGCCATAGAAGACGCGGTTAACCGGGAAATAGCGGAAAAGCTAGAACTAAAAACCCCGGAGCAGATAAAAGCTGACGAAGAAAGGCAGGCCGAATTGGATAAATTGGATAAAATAGAGCAGGAAATCAACCTGCAGATAATAGATCAGCTAAAAACCCGATAATTTTTATTTAAATATTATATATATGGCGAAAAACAATTTTAAATTTTTCAGCTATCTCTTAATCACGGTTTTTTTAACTTTAGGCCTGTCTATCTCTTTTCAATCTCTTTTGGCCGCCTGGACCGCGCCTTTAGCCAATCCGCCAGCCTGCGCAGTCGGTGACCCGGGCTGCGACGAACCGATTAACAAGGGCTCAACTTTGCAAATTAAAGGCGGACCATTGTATGTTAATGCCGATAACATCGCGGCCACCGGTTTTATAACTTACGGCAGGCTCGGCATCGGCACGGCCAATCCCCTGAATACACTTGTTGTGTCAAATAGCGGAGCCCAAGGACTGGAATTAAATCATAGCGCAGCTCCCGGAAATTTAGATAATGCCGCCTATTTGCAATCATATAATCGTTCCACCTGGGCATATACGCCCATGGCTTATCTGGCGTCAACTCATAATTTCTATGCGTCCGGCTTTGGCTATCAGGCATTATATATAAGCGGTAACGGCAATATCGGCCTGGGTACGGCCGGACCGGTCGCCAAACTTGAAGTTAGAACGCCCGAATCCGTCGAGGGTATCAGAATCATATCGGCGAGCAACTGGAGCCCGCTCAATATCCGCAACAGCGGCAACACCGCGGATATTTTCCGGGTTGACCAGGCCGG
>CAZGKM010000033.1:0-3168 GCA_964526325.1 uncultured Gammaproteobacteria bacterium | reverse complement strand
GGTGTTTCTTTCTCTTGGCGCGATAATGATCAAAAATCAATCGGCTTAATAGCACAAGACGTGGAAAAAATATTTCCCGAGTTGGTGACAACCAACCAGAACGATGGATTAAAATCCCTTAATTATGCCGGGTTAATTGCTCCTTTGATTGAAGCGGTTAAAGATCAGCAGCAGGAAATTAAAGATCAGCAAAAAGAGATTGAAAATTTAAAGGAACGGTTACAATTGTTGGAAAAATAAATTTGGGAATTTAAATATAGTTATGCTAAAATCAGCGCTAAATAATAAAAAAATCGGATTAATAATTGTTGTAACTGTATTTTATTTTTTAATTATTACCGGAATCAGCTGGGCAGATAATACTTGGTATGAAGGTTATCGAGTTAATCATTCGGGAGGTGTTGTTAATCCTTTAGTCGGCAGCGCTAACGGAACCTCTTGTTATCAGGTAATTAACAATAACGCTGTAAACGATTATTTTATACCGACAAAAACTTTGGCTGAATGGAACAATTTTTATGCGAGTCTTCCTTCCGGCGTGACCGTTAGTACTACTTGCAGCACTCCGCCAAATGCCCAATGTTATATTATACCGGGATCGTGTACAACTGGTAATTGTATTTATACTCAAAAAGCAAACGGCACATCCTGTAACGACGGAAACATTTGTACCACCGGAGACATCTGTTCAAATGGTGTTTGTTCAGGCTCCAATACAAACATGCCAAATGGCTGTTATTGTACAGTGAGCACCCAATGCAGCTCTAGCTATTGCCAACCATAGAAAATATTATATATTTTATTTAGATATGATTTAATACAATATTAATTGTATTAAATTCAAGTTAAATTATGACAAAAAATAAAGACATAATATTAAAGCTAAAATTAAAATTATATTCAAAAGAGGCAATATATAATACCTGCTATCATTTTATTGATAGTTATTATATTTTTTTGGATAGCAAAAAAGAAGGAGAGGTTGAAATTAATCTTAAGAGTAAAAAACAAATAAACAGCAAACAGACGGAAAAAATAAAGGGCGATTTTATGAACGAATTAATTTTTAATTCTACGAGAATTGCTGTGGCAAAAAATAATAAGAAATTGAGAGAATTTATTGTCGGCAGGGCTTTGTTCTCTGCGGTTGAAAGCAAAACAGAGACGAAAGAAGAAGATTTTATAAAAGATCCTTTAGGCATAGCCATCCCTTGGGAAGAAAAATATCAGAAAAAAGCAAAAAATTAAAAAAGAAGATTAAGAAATAATTATTTATGACGATTTGTTTTAATAAAAAATTGTATAAATTATCAGCCATAAAAAAAGCAATAAATAGATTCAAGCATCTCGCAACTTTTAACATCAAACAAAGAAACAATAACGCATTTGTAGATATTATAAACATAGACAGTGAAGTTAATAATATTTTACTAGATGAATTTTGCAATTATGTATTGTATTTGATGAAAATATGAATAAAAAAATTAACATAGAAAATATAAAACAATTAGTCCCTTTTAGCCATAGAAAAATCAAAGATAAATATTTAATTGTTAATGACTGGGGAGATTTTCTTTTTTTAAAAAATCGAGAATTTAACGATCTGTTTTATGCCGAATCAAAGTTTAAAAATAGTTTTTTAGTTAAACTTTGCGATAGCGGTTTTTTAAAAAAAACTTTAAACAAAGATATAATTATTGAAAAGTATAGAAAGAAGAAAAATTATTTGTTTTCAGGGCCAAGCTTACATATTGTAGTCGTAACATTAAGGTGTAATTTTAATTGTATTTATTGCCACGCTAGCGCCAGAAACATAAAAGAGGGAAAATATGATATGAGTGAAGATACGGCAAGAAAAGTTTTAGACATGTCGTTCAGCAGCAACAACGATTTCATAGCTATAGAGTTTCAAGGAGGAGAGCCATTGTTGAATTTTCCTATTGTGAAGTATATTATTAAAAATGCTCAAGAGATAAATAAGAAAAAAAATAAAAATCTTGAAATAAGATTGGTTACGAACGGTAGTTTGCTTGATGATAAAAAGTTTGAATATTTATTGAAAAATAAAGTTTCTATTTGCTTATCGCTTGATGGGCCGAAAAGCATACACAATAACCAAAGATTAAGCCAAAACAAAGATAATTACGCCAGAATAATGTCAATAATCAAAAAATTCAATAAAAAGTACAAAAAATTAAAAACCCAAAAATATATTTGGAAAATAGCGACTTCTTTAACAATTACTAAAAATTCCCTTAAATATCCAAAAGAAATTATTGACAGCCATTTAAATTTAGGATTAGATACAATCTATTTGCGGCATTTAAATCCTTTTGGCTTTTCTTTGGACAGCTGGGGCAAAATAGGGTACCCCATTGAACATTTTTTAAAATTTTATCGTGAAGCGCTTGATTATATTTTGGAAATTAACAGGCAGGGGAAATTTTTTAAGGAGAGGCTGTCAAGTGTTTTTTTAGCAAAAATACTTACCGATAATGATCCGAACCATTTGGAATTTCGTTCTCCTTGCGGTGCCGGCATAGGCCAATTAGCTTATAATTATAACGGAGACGTTTATACTTGCGATGAGGGCAGAATGCTAAGCATGATGGGAGACGAATCTTTTAAAATAGGCAACGTTCATAAAAATAATTATCAGGAGACAGTGACCAGCCCTGTGGTTAGAACGGTTTGTACAGCATCATGCGTAGAAGTGTTGCCAGGCTGCGAACAATGCGCCTATAAGCCTTTTTGCAGCGTTTGTCCAATTTTGAATTATAGCCAGCATGGCAACATATTTCCAAAAGCGCCGAACAATGAAAGATGCAAGCTTGCTATGGGCATTATGGATTATTTATTCGAAAAAATGCAGAATGAGAAAAATTTAGAGATATTTTTAAATTGGGTAGAATAATTAATAATTTCGATTTTTTTATATAATTATTATATGAGTATAAAGAAAAAAATCCCACAAATTAAAAAGGAGATAAAAGATTTTTTAATTCAGGAAGAGGGTAATATGGTTAAAAAAGATGTTGTCAAGATTGGCATGGGTCTATTAATAGCCGGAGTGGTTTTAAAAGAGGTGATGAAGCCTGACCAAGCGATGGCAGGTACTTGCCAGCACGGTTCTCACAGTTCGCACGCTTCGCACGGTTCGCACGGTTC
>CAZGKM010000032.1:0-4457 GCA_964526325.1 uncultured Gammaproteobacteria bacterium | reverse complement strand
ACCAGAAATGAAAAAATTTTAAAGAGAAAGGCCGGACAAGACCATTTTAACTCTCGCGAATCAGGCAATACTAAAAGAAATAAACGCCGAGATATCGGTATTTCTGATACTGAAAAAAGAGTAATTAAACAATTAATGCCATACAACTACGCTTAAAAACTTTTTAAAAAAGTTTTTAATATTTTCAAAATATAATGTATCAATTAAAATTTTATAGCGAGCAAAGCTCTACGGCCATAAAATTTTAATTGATTATAAATAAATTATGCCAAGAGTTAAGAGAGCAACAATACATCTTAAAAAAAGAAGAAATTTGCTTAAAAAAGCCAAAGGTTATAAATGGGGCAGAAAGAATTTAATGCGCGCCGCTTCAACGGCCGTGGTTAAAGCCGGGGTTCGTTCTTATATCGACCGCCGTTTAAAAAAGCGTGACAATAGAGCTTTATGGCAGATAAAAATCAGCGCCTTTGCCAAAGAGCATGGTTTGTCTTATTCAAAATTAATCCATCTTTTAAAAATTAATCAGATTGAAATAGACAGAAAAATTTTAGCCGATTTAGCGGTTAACCATAAAAATGTTTTGGCTAAAATTTTAGAACAAATCCATCCGGCTAAAAACTAATTTACAATATTGATTTCATGAAAAATTTACAAATAATACAAATTATTATAGCGGTTTTATTGATGCTGGCGATTCTTTCGCAGAATCGCGGAGTCGGGTTATCGGGAGTTTTTGGCGGTTCAGGAAATATTTATCGCACCAAAAGAGGTATAGAAAAAAAATTATTCATCGCAACTATAATTTTAGCTGTTTTATTCTTGTCGGTCTCTTTAGCCGTTATTTTATTGTATAAGGGTTAAATAATTAAACAACAAGTCAATTATACTCAAGGAGGTTTTCTAAATTAATTCATAAATAGTTCCGCCGGCTGTTGGTCGGTTAAGCGAATCAGCGGTTAAACATTATTAAAAGTGAACTCACTAAGAGACAAAATAGTCCAATTTTTTATCAAAGTTAAAAATTTTGTTTTTAATTTCATTTTTTTATTAAAGGAATTTAAAAATATTTTTCGACGCGGTCATGTACAGACGGAATTGGATAAAAAATTGGTTTTTTCTTTGGCTAAATCAAGATGGCCCAGTTTTAAGCAGCTTAAATATGTCAAAAAATACTTAAATCCGGCCGAGCAATTGGCAATCGGCGTTTGTTTGGTGGTTATTCTTTTCAGCTCGGTATTTTTAATTGCCAGATTTTATAAAACACATCTGCAAATTATTCCGGTTGACGGCGGCGATTATATTGAAGGCGCCATAGGCTCAATAAAATATATTAATCCCTTATATTCTGGCTCTAGCGATCTTGACAGCGATATTGCCGAGTTGGTTTATTCCTCGCTGTTTAAAAGAAATGCTAACGCCGAATTAGTTAATGACTTAGCCGAAGAATATGAAATAAGCCAAGACGGCAAAGTTTATACCATAAAAATTAGATCGAATGCGGTTTGGCATAACGGAAACCCATTAACCGTCGATGATATAGTTTTTACTTTTGAAGCTATAAAAAATATAAAGTATAAATCTCCTTTAAGGACGGTTTTTACCGGCGTGGAGATAGTTAAAATTGATGATAAAACCATTAAATTTAATTTAACCGAACCATACGCGGCCTTTTTAGATTTATTGAATTTTGGCATTCTGCCTCAAGAACTTTGGCAGCAGATTGAACCGGTTTCGGCCAGTCTGGCCGAATTGAATTTAAAACCGGTTGGATCAGGCAGGTACAAATTTAAATCATTGGTAAAAGACAAGGCCGGCAATATTAGAACTTATATTTTAACCCGCAATGAAAATTACTACGGACCGAGAGTGCATATTAACACCATCAGTTTTAAACTTTTTGTTAATTTACAAGAAATTATTTCCGCTTTGAATAATAGCTTGATTGATGGAGTTAGCTATTTGCCGGAACAAAGTAAAAGCCAAGTAGTAGCGCAAGATTCTTTAAATTTTTACAATCTTAATTTACCGAAACTTTCAGCCGTATTTTTTAATGCAAAGTTTAATCCGGCTCTGGCTGATAAAAAGGTGCGCCAAGCTCTAGCCTATGCCATTGATAAGAATAAAATAGTTGATCAGGTTATGGCAGGGAACGCTCGCGTAATTAACGGGCCAATATTACCCAATAGTTTTGCCTATAATAATGAGATTAAAAAATATGATTATAATCCGGCAACATCAAGCCGGTTATTAGCTGAAGCCGGCTGGAAAATTATAGAATTGACCGCAGAAGACATTGCTAAAGCCAATGAAAATTTAAATGATAAAGACGAAGTGATAAAAAAACAAGCTGAAACTAACATAAAAATGGGCGTTGGTAAATGGCTTATAAAAGATAATAATTATTTAACGATAACTATATCTACGGTAGATAATCAAGAGTATGGCCAAGCGGCTAATTTAATTGCTAAATTCTGGAATGATATCAATATAAAAACCGAAGTTAATTTAGTACCTGCCAATCAGATCCAGGTTGAAGTTATTAAGTCAAGAAATTTTAGCGCCTTAATTTACGGAGAAATAACCGGCGCCGATCCCGATCCTTACGCTTTTTGGCATTCTTCGCAGATCGGCCAATCCGGTTTAAATATAGCCGATTATACCAATAAAGAAGTTGATAAATTACTGGAAGACGGCCGTTTAAGTGCCGGGCTAGAAGCGCGCCAGGAAAAATATAAAAAGTTCCAAGAAATCATCGTTGAAGACGAGCCGGCCATATTTCTTTATAGCCCAAACTATACTTACGTTCAATCAAAAAAAATAAAAGGCTTTAATACTAAAAGTATTATTTTGCCGAGTGATCGTTTCGGCGATGTCAGTCAGTGGTACGTAAATACCGGCAAAAAAATTGTTTGGTAAAATTTATTACTCGCTTAGTCGCTAATTTTTATTGCCGGAATGGTGAAATTGGTAGACACACAGCGTTCAGAGCGCTGCGGGAGCAATCCCATGGAGGTTCAAATCCTCTTTCCGGCACACTTATTAAAACTCTGTCATTTTTTATAATGACAATTAAAAAATATGATAACAAAATATAAACCAAGAAATAGAAGACAACCAATGATTGCTTCTAAAGCCGGCGCAAGCTCGGTGCAAAAGCGTTTTGATACTGCCGGAGTAAAATCTACCGGATTAGCATCAGCGGACAATAAATTAAAGGTCATTGTTTTGGGCGGGCTTGAAGAAGTCGGCCGCAATATGACCGTTTTTGAGTATGACAAAGAAATTATTATCGTTGACATGGGCTTGCAATTTCCGGAAGAAGATATGCCCGGAATTGACTACATTATACCCAATGTTGATTATCTTGATGATAAAAAAGACTGGATAAAAGGCGTAATTATTACCCATGGACATTATGACCATATTGGCGGCATACCCCATTTAATGGGCAGATTAGGCAATCCGAATATGTATATGGGCAAATTAACTACCGGCATAGTAAGAAAGAGAGTTGAGGAATTCAATAAATGCCCCAAATTAAATATCCAGGAAATAAATGAAGATTCAAAACTGCAGCTGGGCAAGAATTTTCGCGTGGAAACTTTAAGAGTAAATCATTCTATTCCGGATTGCTTCGCCGTTATTATTCATACGCCTTTAGGCACGGTTATCCATTCAGGAGATTTTAAAATAGATTATTCGCCGGTTAACGATAAGCCGGCCGACTTAAATCGTATTGCGCAAATTGGCGGTGCGGGCGTTTTACTTTTATTATCGGACTCAACCGATGCTACGCATATCGGTTATCAGATTTCCGAATCTTCTATCGGCGATGAAATGGGAAAGATATTTGAGAAACTTGAGGGTAGGATAATTATCGGCACTTTCGCTTCACAACTTAGCCGCGTACAAAAACTTTTTGATTTAGCGGAAAAATTTGGCCGTCGAATAAATCTCCAGGGCAGGAGCATGAATGATAATGTCGAGATTGCCCATCAAATCGGTTATCTTAAATTCAACCCGAAAATTTTGGTTGAAGATAGAGAATTGGACCGTTTGCCGGATAATAAAATTATTATTTTAGGTACGGGCGCGCAAGGCGAAAGCAATGCTTTCTTAATGAGAGTGGTTAATAACGAACATCGCACCGTTAATTTAAAAAAGGGCGATACGGTAATATTTTCTTCCTCGGTTATTCCCGGCAATGAGCGCACGATTCAAGGGTTAAAAGATATGATTGTCAGACAAGGCGCCAGAGTAATCCATTACGAGATGATGGATGTTCATGCCGGCGGACATGCCAAGCAGGAAGATTTAAAGTTAATGATGCGCCTTTTAAAGCCCGAATATTTTATGCCGATTGAAGCTAATCATTATATGTTGCAGGCGCATGCCGATTTAGCAGAGCAAGTCGGTATTCAAAAAAATAAAATATTCGTAGCGGATAATGGCCAAAT
>CAZGKM010000031.1:0-6202 GCA_964526325.1 uncultured Gammaproteobacteria bacterium | reverse complement strand
AATAAAATTATAATGAAAGAAAAAATTAAAAATCTAAAAAAAATTATAACTTCAGTATCGGCAGACGCTAAAGAAGGCCATGTTCCTAGCGGAATGTCTATAATGGATATCTTATGGGTATTATATGATAAAGTATTAAAAATTGATCCAAGTGATCCGGAAAATCCAAACCGCGATATTTTTATTTTAAGCAAAGGCCATGGCTCGCTCGGTCTTTACGCCGTACTCGCCGAAAAAGGTTTCTTTTCATTTGATTATTTTAAAAATTTTTGCAAATACGAGAGTAATTTAGGCGGTCATCCTGATTATAAAAAAATTCCCGGAGTTGAAGCTTCAACCGGTTCGCTTGGCCACGGCTTTCCGATGGCAGTTGGCGTTGCTCTAGGCATGAAAATAAATAAAAAAAGCAATAAGGTATATTGTTTAATCGGAGACGGCGAATGCAATGAAGGCACTATTTGGGAATCGGCTTTAATTGCACCGCATCATAAATTAAATAACTTAACCTGCGTTATAGATCACAATCATTCAACCGATAGAGCTTTAGTCGTTGATGACTTAATCGAAAAATTTAAATCTTTTGGCTGGGAAGCATTTTCGATTGATGGGCATGACCATGAAAAAATATTTGAAGCTTTAAATAAAAAAACAATAAATAAACCTAAGATGATAATCGCTGAAACAGTAAAGGGCCGGGGATCAAAAACAATGGAAAATAATCCGGAATGGCATCATAAATCGCCTACGGACGAGGAATTAAAAATGCTTTTAGAAGAAATCATATGAGCATGAGAAAACAATTTGTAATAACTACTGAAGAATTACTTAAAAATGATGATAAACTAATAGTTTTATTGGGCGATATTGGCGTTTTTGGCTTTAATAAATCATTTATAAACTACCCGGATCGAATATATAACATCGGAATTTTAGAACAATCAACTATCGGAATAGCGGCCGGATTGGCAATGAGCGGATTTATCCCGGTAGTTCATACGATTGCTCCATTTATTGTTGAAAGAGGGTTAGAACAATTAAAACTTGATTTTGGCTATCAGCAATTAGGCGGAAATTTTATTAGTGTAGGCTCATCCTATGATTATGCCGCGCTCGGCTGCACACATCATTGTCCGGCTGATATCGGCACTCTTTTAAATATCCCGGAGATGGAAATCATTATTCCTGGCACCTCGGAAGAGTTTGATAAGCTTTTTAAACAAGCATATAAAGATAACCATCCGACTTATTATCGTTTAACCGAAAGGGAAAATAATTCTAGCCAAAAAGTAAGATTTGGCCAGGCAGAAATTATTAAGAAAGGCGAGCTAGCGACGGTTATCGCTATCGGCCCAACTCTTAAAGCCGTATTAGAGGCATGCGAAAATAAAAATGTTACTATCTTATATTATACGACCATATCCCCTTTCGACGTTAAAACTTTACAAGAAAATTGCCAGACAGGAAAAATATTGCTTTGCGAACCTTATTATAGCGGACAACTTGCTTATAAAATAACTAAATCATTATATCCAAAACCGGTTATTATTGATTACATAGGAGTAAAACATGAATTTTTAAGAAACTACGGTCAAGCTGAAGAACATGACGAATTTATCGGTTTAACCAAAAAAAATATTGAAGAAAAAATAATCAAACTAATAAAATTATGAATGAATTAAGCCAAATTATTTATAATGACGCTGAAAATATATTTACTAAAATTGATTTTAGCGAATTATCCGGCAAAAAGATTATTATTACCGGAGCCTCCGGCTTACTGGGCAATTACTTTTTGGCTTGCTTAAAAAAATTTAACCAAGATAATCATAAACCGGTTCAGGTAATCGCTATAACTCAAAAACATTTTCCTGATTATTTAAAAGATTTAATTGATTATAATAACATAGAAATAATTTCAGGAGATTTATCGGATGATAAATTTGTTTTATCTCTGCCAATGGCCGATTATATAATACACGCCGCCGGCTACGGCCAGCCGGGAAAATTTTTAGAAAACCCGGTTAAAACCATAAAAATAAATACATCGGCGACTTTAGCGCTTTTTGAAAAATTATTGCCTAACGGGAAATTTTTATTTTTAAGCTCAAGCGAAGTTTATAGCGGATTGCCTAATCCCCCATTTTCCGAAGAACAAATCGGAACCACCAACACAACCCACCCACGAGCTTGTTATATAGAGGCTAAACGTTGCGGCGAAACAATTTGCAACGCTTACCGCTCCAAAGGAATCATGGCAAAATCCGCTAGACTTTCCTTGGCTTACGGGCCAGGAACTAAACCTAACGATGCCCGAGTATTAAATAATTTTATATATAAAGCTTTACAAGGCGAGATAAAAATGCTTGACCGAGGTGACGCTAGGCGCACGTATTGCTATATAACCGACGCGATAGAAATTTTATGGCTAATATTATTTAAAGGCAAAGAACCAGTTTATAACGTAGGCGGATTTTCTAAAACTACTATTGCCGAACTGGCTAAAAAAATCGGAGAATATTTGAATGCACAGGTTATTTTTCCAAATAATTCTAGCAAATCTTTATCCGGAGCTCCGGAAGACGTATTTCTCGAAATGTCAAAAACAAAAATTGAATTTAATAAAACTGAATATGTTGATTTTAATTTGGGTTTAAAAAAAACTATTGAGTGGCAAAAAATACTTTATAGTAATATTAATAAATAATTATGCCTAAAATTCTAATAACCGGAGCAAGCGGAATGGTCGGTTCGGCGATAAAACGGCTTAATATCACCGATAGTATTTTTGTTGATAAAAACACTTTAGACTTAACTGATTTTGAAAAGACAAAAAATTATTTCTTAAATAAAAAACCTGAAAAAATCATTCATTTAGCGGCGGTGGTAGGCGGTATTGATAACAACATAAAAAATCCCGGCAGTTTTTATAGAGATAATATTTTAATCAACACTAACGTATTAGAAGCCGCCAGATTAGCTAACGTAGAAAAACTGATATCTTTTATGTCGACTTGCGTCTTTCCTGATAAAACCGAATACCCGCTTAAAGAAATAAATTTACATAAAGGCCCTCCTCATCCTTCAAATTTCGGTTATGCTTACGCGAAAAGGATGTTGGACGTACAAAGCCGAGCATATAGAAAACAATGGGGATGTAATTTTTGCGTGGCAATACCGACAAATATATACGGCCCTAATGATAATTTTAGTCTTGGAAGCGGCCATGTTATTCCATCTTTAATACATCGAACTTACTTGGCGAAAAAAGATAAAGATAATTTAATCGTCTGGGGCTCGGGAAAACCATTGAGAGAGTTTATTTTTGCCGATGATATTGCCAAATTATCAATCTGGGCATTAGATAATTACAATGAAGAATCGCCTATTATATTTTCCCCCGGCCAAGAAATCAGTATAAAAGATTTAGTTGAATTAATTGCTGAAAAAATGGATTTTAAAGGCAAGGCAATATTTGATGCCGCTAAGCCGGACGGACAATTTAAAAAACCATCGGATAATTCAAAAATAAAAAAATTAAACTCTAATTTTAGTTTTACGACAATATCAAAAGGCCTGGATTTAACAATAGAGTGGTTCTTAAATAATTACCCGAATATCAGAAAATAATATGGCTAAAAAGATTACCAAAAAACTAAAACCGCAAGATTTTGAAAAAATGTTCGGCGACAAATTTTCTTCTTATCTTAAGAAAAAAATTATTAAATACAACTTTCAATATCAAGAATTAACTGAAGCGGAAAAATTTCATTATATTAGGCGCTGTATTGATGTTTTGTTAGATAAAAATATAGTTAAAGCCGGTAAGCACCGCATTAAACAATGGGAAAAAGGCTGGGGAGAAAACTATTCAAATTATTTAAAAAATAATAATATCGACTCGGTTTCGCCCGGCTACTTTGGAAAATATAATATAGTAAGAATTAACCAAAAATATATTAGAGCTATTTCTAAAAATTTTGAAAAAAATACTTTATCGGTTATTATAGAATGGCTGGCTGATAAATATATGAAATCAGCTAATCATATTTATGAATTTGGCTGTGGAACCGGACATCATCTTTTAAAAATAAGGGAATATAACAAAAAAGCGGAATTATACGGTTTGGATTGGGCTAAATCATCCCAAAAAATAATTAATCAAATAGTAAAAAACGGTTTTGATAAAAATATTAAAGCGCATCGTTTTGATTTTTTTCATCCTGATAAAAATTTTAAAATAAATAAAAATTCAGTTATTTATACTGTTGCTGCATTAGAGCAAACCGGAAACAATTACAAAAAATTCATTAATTATTTATTATCTAATAAGCCTGATTTATGCATTAATATCGAACCGATTAGCGAACTTTTAGATGAAGCAAATTTGTTGGATTATTTATCAATACGATATTTTGAAAAGAGAAACTACTTAAAGGGATTTTATAATCATCTTAAGAATTTAGAAAATAATAAAAAAATAAAAATTCTTAACGCTCAACGAAGTTTTATTGGAAGTCTTTTTATTGATGGCTACTCTGCCATTGTTTGGAAAATTTTATGAAAAAAATATTATTACATATGGATAGCCGCGATCCTCTAGATGACTCCATGTTTAAGACGGGAGATATTAATCGCATGAATGATGTTTGGGTTCTTTTAAAAAATAAGCTGCTTGAACTAGGATATGAAATTCATACCGCAGATTCAAACAATCTTAATGATTGCGCCGGAGTTCTATTTATGGATTCCGTTACCGTTAATTATAAATATATCAGAGAGGAAAAAATGAAATCTAGCTTAAGAAACAATATTGAAGAAAGAATTAAAATTTTATTAAGAGGTGAAAAAAAACTAAAAAGAGATTTATTCAAAGAATGCATAAATAAAAATTTATCCGATAAAATCGCTTTATTTATGTGGGAAGGGCGTTCAGTTGATCCGGGAAATTATAGTTCAAAATTACACGATAAATTTAATCTTATTTTTACCTGGGATGATAAAATGGTTGATAATAAAAAATTTATTAAATTTTATCTGCCTATCCCTAACCGTCAACCTATTGATAATCCGGTCTCGTTCGCAGATAAAAAAATGCTCGTTTTAATAAATCACGATAAAATTTCAAAAATTCCCGGCGAACTTAATTCCGAGAGAAGAAAAGCCGCTTTATTTTTCGGTAAAAAACTTCTTAATCAGTTTGATCTTTTCGGCAATAAATGGAACCGGCCAAAAAATAAAATTCAAACGACCCTTCCTTTTTTAGTAAAAAAATATTCTAACTATCGCGGTGTCGCGGCAGATAAAATATTAACTTTATCAAAATATAAATTTTGCATCTGCTATGAAAATTTATCCGGCGAAAAAGGCTATATAACGGAGAAAATTTTTGATTGCTTCCAAGCTAAAACCGTACCAATATATTGGGGAGCGGAAAATATAGAAGATTACGTCGATAAAAATACTTTTATTGATAGGCGCCGATTTAAAAATAATCATGAATTATTAAAATTTATTCTAAATATTAAAGAAGAAGAATATAAAAAATATATTAATGCAATTAATAATTATTTAAAAAGCGATAAATACAAATTATTTCTTCCGGAAAATTTCGTAAATACTATTATAAAAAATATTAAAAATAAATTATGCCTTTTTTAAAAAAAGTATATAAATTCATAGCCGACCCCAAAAATAATTACCCGAATATTTATATTTTTTCTTATCATGTTCTTAAGGCCTTTCATAAATTTTTAATTAAAATTGGAATTATTAAAAATAAATATCTTGATAAAGATATGTTTAATTGGTCGCTATATAGTTTACACTACAAAGGAGAGCTTAAAGAAGCAAAAAAAAACACCTCAATAGAAATTAAGCCGGGCGATTATGTTTTAGAAAATAATTATTTAACCAAAAAGAATAAAGACATCAAACCGCTTCTTTCTTTACATAGATTTCTTTATGAAACGATTATGCTGCTTAGGCCGAAATCGATATTTGAAATGGGGTGCGGGACAGGTATGCATTTAAATAACCTGCAAACGCTTTTACCCGATTCCGCTTTATACGGCGTTGATCTATTAGACAGCCAAATTAAAATGTTGAGACAATCATTCCCCCGCTTAAACGCGACTATTAAAGTAGCCGATGCCACCATCCCCTTTTCCGAAGATTTTATGCCAAAAGTAGATTTAGCTTTCAC
>CAZGKM010000030.1:0-6321 GCA_964526325.1 uncultured Gammaproteobacteria bacterium | reverse complement strand
AAAAGCAAATCCCTTTTTACGGCCAAAGAACTTTAGTTAAGCCCGGCCTAACCGGCTCGGATCAAATTTCCGGCGAATACCATTCGCCGTCAAAAGAAGACAGTTTAAAAAAATTGCAATACGATCTCTTCTATATAAAAAACAGGTCAATATATTTAGACCTGTCCGTAATACTTAAAACTATCGCTACGGTAGTTTCAAGAGGCGGAATGTAATAAAAATCGTCAACGCGAAAAAAATTATTAATAATTACAAAAACATGGCACAAAATATAACACCTTTTGAACCGGCTAAAAATTTCGAGAGCATAAAAAAAATAAATGATCAGGGTTTTGAATATTGGGAAGCTAGAGGGCTTATGGCGCTTTTAGGGTATGATCAATGGCGTAATTTCGAGGCAGTGATAGAAAGGGCTAAAGAAGCCTGCGGGAATAGCGAACAAGAGATTAAATATCATTTTGTTGGCGTCAGCAAAATGATAAAAATAGCTAAAGATACAGCTAAAGAAGCATCCAGAAATATAAAAGACTATTATTTATCGAGATATGCCTGTTATCTAATAGCTCAAAATGGCGATCCGAGAAAACAAGAAATTGCCACTGCCCAAACTTATTTCGCGGTTCAAACAAGAAAGCAGGAAATATCACAACAATTAACCGAAAATCAAAAAAGATTATACGTAAGACAGGAAGTTAAAAAACATAATGTAAAATTATTTGAAACGGCCAAGCAGGCAGGCGTAAATAATTTTGGTAAATTTAATAATTATGGTTATCTGGGACTCTATGGTTTGGTGGCTAACGATATTAAAAAGAAAAAAGCTATCGGCAAGGATGACATATTAGATAGAGCCGGCGCGACTGAATTGGCCGCTAATTTATTTCGTATAACACAAACAGACGAGCAGATACAGACTAAAAAAATCAAAGGCGAGGAAAAAGCGAATACCACCCACTTTACGGTTGGCCGAGAAATAAGAAATACAATCGAAAAAATCGGTGGTACAATGCCGGAAAATTTACCTACGCAAAAACATATAAAGCAAATAGAGAAAGAAGAAAAAAAACAATTAAAAAAATAAAAATAAATTATTAGTATTTATTAAATTGCATTATTACTTTCAACTTTTCACTTTTAACTTTAAACTTCTTATGACCCCTTTTGACACCTTTTGACCTCTTTGCTATACTAACCCCATGTCTATAAAAATCGAACCAAATTCAATCTATACTACCGCGGAAACGGAAAAACTGCTTAAAATAAGCAACAGCACTATTAAGCGCCTGCTTAAGAACGGCTTATTAAAAGCCAATAAAGTCGGCGGTCAATACAGGATACTAGGCAAAGAGATTCTTCGTCTGGTTTCTCCGGAGGTTGAAAAGAAAGCCATAAAATCATATTTAAATATAAAGAAAAAAGTTGTAGCTACTATTAATAAATGGTAGGAAAGAGTAAAAAGTATAAAGTTACAAGTTATGAATATTGAAAAGTTTGAAGACATAATTTCATGGCAAAAAGCCAAAGAATTAACATTATTAATATATAAAATATTTTCTAATAACAAAGATTACTCATTCAGAGATCAAATTCAAAGAGCTTCTGTAAGTATAAATAATAACATCGCTGAAGGCTTTGAGAGAAAAAGTAATTCTGAATTACGGCACTTTCTTTATATCGCGAAAGGGTCTTGCGGCGAGGTAAGATCGATGTCCTACATCGCGCTTGAGTTAAAATATATCAACAAAGATCAATTTGAAATAATTTTTAACCAAGCGCAAGAAATTTCCAGATTATTAATGGGATTTATTAAATCTCTAAAATAATCAACTTTTAACTTTTTACTTTTAACTTTTAACTCTATGCGAGCATTAATCACCGGCATAACCGGCCAAGACGGAAGTTATTTAGCCGAACTGCTCCTCGAAAAAGGCTATGAAGTGCATGGCATTATGAGAAGAGCCAGTACTTTTAATACCTCTCGGATTGATCATCTACTAAAAGATCGACACACAACAAACATAAAATTATTTGGTGATTATGGAGATTTATCAGACGGAAGTAATATAAATAGAATTTTAGAAAAAGTTCAACCTAATGAAATTTATCACTTAGGAGCACAAAGCCATGTTAAGGTGAGTTTTGAAATTCCTGAATATACAGGAGACGTAACCGGTCTAGGAACTTTAAGAATTTTAGATGCAATTAGAGAAACTAAAATAAATACAAAATTTTATCAAGCCTCATCAAGTGAAATGTTTGGTAAAGCGCAAGAGATACCTCAAAAAGAAACCACCCCTTTTTATCCTCGCTCCCCTTATGGTTGCGCTAAAGTTTACGCTTACTGGATAACTAAAAATTATCGTGAAGCCTATAATCTTTTTGCCTGTAATGGAATTCTTTTTAATCATGAATCACCTCGCCGCGGCGAAACTTTCGTTACGAGAAAAATAACTAGGGGTATGGCACGCATTAAATTGGGTTCAGATGAAAAATTATTTTTAGGAAACTTAGATGCTAAACGTGACTGGGGGTATGCTAAAGATTTTGTCTACGGCATGTGGCTAATGCTTCAGCAAGATAAACCTGATGATTACGTTTTAGCGACCAGTGAAACTCATACGGTCAGAGAGTTCGCTGAAGAAACAGCAAAAAATTTAAATATTGAACTAGTTTGGGAAGGATCTAAAATAAATGAAAAAGGAATTGACAAAAAAACAGGAAAAACGATTATAGAAATTGATCCGAACTACTTCCGCCCAGCTGAAGTAGATTTATTAATCGGTGATTATTCTAAAGCCAAACAAAAATTGAATTGGGAGCCGAAAGTTAAGTTTGCGGAACTCGTAAAAATAATGGCCGAAGCGGATTTTGAAGCGGAAAAAAATAAAATGTAACCCCCCACCCGCCCTTTGTCATCCCCGCGCAGGCATCCCGTTTTCTTTTTCAGCGCCGAGGTCAGCGCCGAGGAGCAATCCATTTCCATAATTTTTTTTCTGTCATTGCCACTTCTGTCATGCTGGAGCGAAACGAAGTGGAGCGATAGCATCTCGTTGTTAACGCGCCTTCCACAAGATTCTATCGCTACGCTCCAGAATGACAATAATAAATATATGCAAAAAAATTCTAAAATTTATTTGGCCGGGCATACCGGTTTAGTCGGCTCGGCAATAAAAAGGAAACTGGAAAGTTTAGGCTACTCCAATATTATAACAAGAACAAGGAAAGAACTTGATTTATTAAACCAGGAAAAAACAGCGATATTTTTTGCATCGGAAAAACCTGAATATGTTTTTTTAGCCGCGGCGAAAGTCGGTGGCATTATGGCCAATAAAACTTTTCCGGCCGATTTCATATTTGAAAATTTAACAGTCCAGACAAATGTTATCCATTCTGCCTATTTAAATAAAGTAAAAAAATTACTCTTTTTAGGAAGCTCTTGCATTTATCCAAAAATGGCCCCTCAACCGATTAATGAAGAATGTTTATTGAGCGACTATCTTGAATCAACTAACAAAGCCTATGCGATATCAAAAATTGCCGGCATAATCACCTGCCAATCATACAATCAACAATACGGCACAAATTTTATTTCTGTTATGCCAACTAATTTATATGGCATTAATGATAATTTTGATTCGGAAAGAGCTCATGTTTTACCGGCTTTAATAAAAAAATTTCATGATGCAAAATTAAACAAAAGCAAAGAAGTAGTATTATGGGGCACTGGTTCTCCGCGCAGAGAATTTCTCTATGTTGATGACTTAGCTGATGCTTGTATTTTTCTAATGAATGATTATGACAATTCTGAAATAATAAATATTGGCACGGGTGAAGATATTACCATAAAAGAGCTGGCCGAATTAATAAAAAATATTACGGGTTTTAAAGGCCAAATAAATTGGGACTCGGCTAAGCCGGACGGCACTCCGAGAAAATTATTGGATGTTTCTAAATTACATAACCTTGGCTGGAAACATAAAATTAATTTAGAAGACGGCATTAAAATGACCTACGGCTGGTATATTAATAGTATAAAGTCAAAAGTTTAAAGTAAAAAGTAAAATATTATATTTAAAATATTGGTAATAAACTTAAATTATGCCGGAAATAAAATTATTTTTAGCTAAAATAAAATATAAAATAAAACGTTTTTTTACGAAAAAAAAATACGTTACAATCGACGGCGTTTGTCTTGATATTAGTGAAAATAGATATATGGCGAACATGCAAACAAATGAAGGCAAAGAGATGGATGACTTTTTAAAAACTAAAGGGGTAAAAATTAATACTGTCGTAGATTTGGGCGCGTGCTACGGTGAGGTGAGCTTATATTTTTCTAAGCAATATCCGAACGCAAAAATACTCGCCATAGAACCATCAACTTGGAATTTAAAAACATTTAAAGACAACAAAAAAAGACAAAATTTTAATACCGATAATATCATTATATTAAAGGAAGCGGTTAGCGATAAAAAAGGAACCGTAAAAATCACTAAAGTTTTAGGCAAAGAAAATAGTATTTTAAATATAAAAGGAAGAACGGAAAAGGTTGATGCCGACACCTTAGACTCAATAATTAAAAGATTCGGAATTAACCAAATAGATTTTATGAAAATTGATATTGAAAAAGCCGAGCCGTTGTTATATGACTCGCTTAAAATTTTAATTAAACAAATTAACGCCATTCTAATAGAAACCATAGACGAAAAATTAATAAAACTATTTTTAGACAATGGCATGAAAAAATATCAAAGAAGCACTAATGATGACTTGTGGTTTATTAAATAAAAAATATTACGGATTTCAAGGGCGAAATACATTGGTATAAAATACATTTCGGCATTTAAATTTTAACTTTCTACTTTTTACTTTAAACTTTTAACTACTTTGCATGCAAACAATAATCAAGCCTAAAAAAACTTTTTCATGGAATGATATAAAAGAACTCTGGCAATACCGCGAGCTGATGTATTTTTTTACTTGGCGAGATTTAAAAGTCAGATACAAACAAACCGCCATAGGCGTACTTTGGGCGCTTTTACAGCCGTTTATCACCATGGTAGTCTTTTCAATATTTTTCGGCAGTTTGGCAAAAATGCCTTCTGACGGCATCCCCTACCCGATTTTTGTTTATGTCGGCCTTTTAATCTGGCAATTTTTTTCATCCGCCTTATCCGAAACCAGCAACTGCTTAGTCAGCAATCAGGCGATAATAACTAAAGTCTATTTTCCGAGATTGATTTTACCGATTTCCGCCGTTTTAACTAAACTCGTTGATTTTTTTGTGGCTTCATTAATTTTAGTAGGCATGATGATTTATTATAATTACATGCCGAACATACTCGGCCTCTTAATTTTACCTCTGCTATTGCTTATATCTTTTTTAGCCGCTGTCGGCGGAGGATTATTTTTAGCCGCGATTAACGTTAAATACCGAGACGTACGCTACGCCCTCCCCTTCTTTATCCAGATTCTGATGTTTCTGACGCCGGTTATTTATCCGGCGAGCATCGCCGGAAAATATTCCTGGATTTTAGCTATTAATCCGATGACCGGCGTAATTAAAGCGGCGCGCGCCGCCATATTAGGCAACGCGCCGATAAATTGGCTGCTTTTATCAATGTCTTTTATCGCCACGTCAGTCTTATTTATTATCGGCATAATATATTTTAAAAAAACCGAAAGATATTTCGCGGATATTGCATAAAATATGGAACCAATTATCTCTATAAAAAATATCAGTAAAAAATATAATATCGCCCATCAACGCGGCGGATATATTTCTTTGCGCGATGTTTTAACCAATATTTTTAAAAATCCTTTTAAATACGCGAAGCATAAAACCAAGCAAATAATCGGGTGGGAAACTAAAGAAGAATTTTGGGCGCTAAAAGACATTAATTTTGAAGTTATGCCCGGAGAAGTAATCGGCATCATCGGAGCTAACGGCGCGGGTAAATCCACTCTATTAAAAATTCTTTCGCAAATCACTCCCCCGACCACCGGTGAAATAAAAATTAACGGCAAAGTCGGTTCCCTTTTAGAAGTCGGGACGGGTTTTCATCCCGAACTTACCGGCCGGGAAAATATTATGCTTAACGGCGCAATTTTAGGCATGAAAAAAAACGAAATTATTAATAAATTTGACGCCATAGTCGCTTTCGCCGGGATTGAAAAATTTCTGGATACTCCGGTAAAATATTATTCAAGCGGGATGTATGTCCGCCTAGCCTTTTCCGTAGCCGCGCATATGGAGCCGGATATTTTAATCGTTGACGAAGTGCTCGCCGTCGGCGACGCGGAATTTCAAAAAAAATGCTT
>CAZGKM010000029.1:0-6921 GCA_964526325.1 uncultured Gammaproteobacteria bacterium | reverse complement strand
GGGGTGGCCACAGGGAATTGAACCCTGGTATCTAGGACCACAACCTAGTGTTCTACCATTGAACTATGGCCACCATGATTTTATTTTTATCCCCCCACACTTAATGATATATAAGTGTCGGGGTAAACAAAAGTTGCCTTGCGGCAACTTTTATAATATAACAGAATTTGCCAAAAAGTCAAACTATTGCACCATAATTTCAACTTTTTTCTTTTTTACAAAAACACCTGCTAAAAAATAAATGCCATATGCCGATTCTATTACTTCTTTGTCGTATAAATTGATTTAGCTGTTAGAGCTAGAAGAAGAATTAAAACTAGCGCAGCCGATCCCATGCCGACCCACGGAATCCAAGTATAGCGTTCCGTTATTCTACTTTCCTCTTTGTCACAAACGTCTCCGATACCATCGCTATCAGTATCTTTTTGATTACGATTTGGATTATCTGCACAATTATCATCAGAATTTATAATCCCGTCTTGATCAAAATCATCGCATGAATCACCTCTGTTGTTATTATTTACATCTAACTGATCAGAATTAGCTACCGAAACGCAATTGTCGCTAATATCAGGAACACCATCATTGTCTATGTCTGCAATAATATAATTAGGGTTATTATTAATTGAGGCGGAAGAAAAAACTATTACATCTTTAGCGGAACTTAAATTTCCAGCTTCCCCGACTTGAGTGGTCATTGATCTGTCTGAATCGTAATAAATACGATAAGCGTGGGCTGGTTGAGCTAAAAATCGAATAGCTTGAGTATTTGATTTAGTGGCATAATCTTGAATTAATTTTATTTCACTAATTCGAAGCGGCTGACCAAAAATGAATGTAATAGTCCATTTATTTGATACTGTTTGCGGAAAATGAATAGTTTGCTGATCCATTCTTCGATTAGCGACAATAATTCTATTTTGTCCATTAATCATAGCTCGTATTTCTACAAAACTTGGTAAAGCAACATTATTGGCAAGAAGAGTAGTAATAGCGGAAGAAGTAATTGCGGCGGAGCTAGTCAAGGTGATTTTGACCTGTCCTTGTGCATTGTCCGGCAAGGGAAAGTCTACGTAAGTCCTGATATCACGATCGTTCATTAGCTGGGTATTGTCAGCATGCGGTTCAGAGCTTACAGCTAATGGCACTTCGTCAATTACGGTTTCTTGCTTGAAAAAATAAGGTTCAAAAGTATTTAAATTTTTATCTAAAACCACAAAGTCGTAGCGCTCAATAAACTCTTCAAAAAAAGGAATTTCAACTACGGTCGGTACGTTTACGGAAAGACCGTCCACATCCTTATAAAAACGATAGGCGCTGATTGCTTGAGGAGTTGAATTTTGCGTCAATCCTTGCGCGTTTACCATAAAGACAAAACCTAAAATCCCAAAGCATAAAAAAAATGTTTTTAATTTCATAATTTTATTGTGTATTATCGGGTAAATTTGAATTATGTTTATTTTTACCTATAAAAGCGGTACTTACCAATAAAGTACCGATAAGAAAAAAAGTAATAATTCTACCGGCTAACTCCATTTTCCAAATATCAACTAAGAATAATCTAACGATCACAAACCCAAGAAGTAATCCGCCGTATAGCCTAATCGCTTTTTTCTCATTTATAAATCCATAAAAATATGATATTAAGCCGATTATGGTATATATAATCAAACAAAACATTACCGCAGTATCTTCGTTAAGAAACGCGGCCCGCAAAGAAAGCCAAAAAAGTACATATAAATATATCGAACCCACGATTAGTAAAGTGGCATTAAATAGACGTGGCTCTTCATCTTTAGCGGTGCGAAGGCGAGGCAGAAAAAATAGGCCGAGCCAGAAAAGAGTTAACCCTAAAACGAGCAGAACAAAAAAATCTTTATGGATAACGCCTGTCGCCCACGCGCCGGAAGTAATGCTTCCAGTCGATAAAATAATCGGCCCGATTAAAAGTAAATTGATTCGTTCAGCTATTTTAATATCGCGCAAAAATAAATAGGTAATAAGAGAAATAATTCCGCATTCAATCGTATAGGCTATAACTAGCGTTGCGCCATTTAATTCTGCGGAAGTGGCCGCAGCCAGCATGGCAATACCGATACCGGCATATACATAAAATGTTTTTTGTTTTTGCGTAATCTTAAACACTAAAAATGCGCCAATTAAAAATACAATCATCCATGCGGAAATAATTAAACTCTTCCATTCATCCTGCGCAGCTGCCATAATCCAGGCAAGTAAAAATAAGCCATTTCCGGCAGCCGTTATAAGGTCGGAAATTATTTTTTTATCTTTTAATTTAAGGATGCCTGCGGTATTAGTTAAGAAAAATATTACTGCAAAAGCATAAGCAAAGAGAAGTAAGACCCCTTTATCTGATGAAGAAAAAGACATTAGGTGAGGCAAACTATAAAATGAAATTAAAATGAGAGCGGCCGCGGTTAACTCGCGCATCCCGGTAAGAGCAACAATCCAAATTGCACCAACCACTGTAACTAGCAGATATAAAAAAATTCCAACATAATCAGTCGACGGTGAATTAGTGAGCAGGGGAGCAATTCCGGCAAGCACAAGACTTGCTAGAGCCAAAGATCTGCTATTATATTTAACGCTGGCCAGCGCGACGAAAGCCGTACTCAAAAACATCACAACCAAAACGGAAATCGGAGTAAAAAAATCGTAAACTTCGCGCGCGGCGAATAGAGTTAGTAAAATTGTGGTTGAGCCCAGAACTAAAAATATGCCGCCTTGATTAATATATTTTTTAATTCTCCACCAGCCAAGCAAAATAATAAAAACTCCGGCGATAATGCCAATAGCTATACGCCCCATCGGTCCGATCCAATTATTAAGAAAAGCGTATGTTGTAAGCCAGCCAAACCCTATAAGTAAAAGTAACGCGCCTAATTTAACCAGCCAATCTTCTTTCAGCCAATCAAAAAACTTTTCTACGGAAACTTGCCTATCTTGCGCTGTTCCAATCTCAGATTGCCCTAACTGAGCCGATGAATTAATAAAGTTAAATGCCTTTTCAATATCAAAAATTTGCCAACCGTTGCTTAAAAGAGTGCTCTTGATTTTCTCTTTATCTACATTTTGCTCAAGCTGTTGTTTTATATAATCAAGTAATGGGCCGGAAATTTCTGGCTGCTGTACTTCTGATTGTTCGGATTGTAATTCATGACTTACTTCGGATGAATGTTGAGCTACTTTACCCTTTATTAAAAGCTCTAATTTTCGCACCCGTCCACGGAGATTAAATAGTAATAATAAAATCACAACGACGACTATGAAAATAAAAAATTCCATATTATTTTAATATTATATTTAATGGTAAATTGTAAATCAAACTCAACCCTATCCGACCGTAATTTCAATTTTCTTCTCTCTGTATATAAACGCCAGGCTAACTTCATAAGCTCCGACTAAAACGCCAGTATAAAATAAATCGCCTAAGAGGCTATTTCTAAAAAATGGAATGGCCATATAATAACTTTGCAGTAAGCCGACCGCGGTATGCGGATAAAGCGAACCGAACGCCCAAACCGCCCCGTTGGTAACCAGATAAAATATAATACTGCCTAAAATAGTACCGCCTAAAACCGTGCTTATTTTTTTATTCCGTCTGACTAATAGGCCGATTAATCCCATGGCCGTAAAACTTAAATAAACCGACAGCATTATCGGCCAACCGTAAAAACCGATAAACAAATCGCTGAAAAACATGGCGGCTAAAGGCAAAATAAGAGCCCATTTTTTAGGTAGATAAATTCCGGAAAAAAAAGCGATTGCTCCGATGGGTGCAAAATTCGCCGGATGCGGTAAAAATCTGGCGGCTATGCCTAAAATAATTAAAATTAACGCCGGTAAAAATTTTTTCACGCCGGTAAAAATTTTATTTTCCATAATTTTATTTTATTATATGCTCCCCGCATTTTAAAATAGATTTCTAGCAGGGTTCATAAAAATATATTTATAATTTAATTATAGCAAAAGCAACAGCAATTTCAACCCCAAAAATATTCCGACGATAACTGCGCCGGCGCCGGCTACATACAACAACTTCTTGGCTGCGGCATTAGTTTTTTCTTCAACGGTTGTCTTTGTGATAATAATGCTATTATCATTTGCCGGCGATAAGTCAGGATCACTAACCGCGGTTAAAGCAATTCCATTCTCCGCTATTTCTTGATCTTGTTTTTTTTCAACTTTGTTATCTTTAATAACTATTGTTTTTAAAAAAGTAGCCGCCGCACCTAATACTTTTGGCGCTGCCTGTTTAGCAGGTTCGGGAGCAGCGTTAACAGCTTCAACCGGCTCTGTAATTATTTTTTCTTCATCAGTTTCAATCTGAAGCGAAATTTCCGTAGTGCTGGCCGTAATTAAATCTTTCGGCGATGAGCTGGCAATTTCCAAATTTTCCGAAGTTGAGGTTGCGGTATTATTTTCGTTCGCATCGGCAGAATCGGCCGCGTTTAAAAAAACTGACGTATTCTGTTTGGAGAAATTTTGCATTATGTTAAACCAAGGCTTGCCCTGTATCGCCGGAATTGCGTACGCGGTTGACCAGATGCGGTTAACTTCATTGACATTATCTTTTTCTAAGCCGCCGTCAGCGCCCTGGCTTAGAGCTAAATAATTTTCCGGCGTATTATTATTTTTCTGCCAAGCATCGCTTGATTCGCCTAAGGCCGCTATGGCTTGCATAGCCCAGGCCGTAGTATAAGTATTGCCAAAACCGCCGTCAGCGCCCTGGGCGTTAAATAAAAAATTCCTGGCTTTTTGCAAAGCAGGCGCAACACCTATTAAAGAAGACATGGGAGTTAATGTCTGTACGGCCGCAGCCGTTAAGTCCGAACTTGCCCAAGAGCCGTCAAATTGCTGTTTGGCAATGATAAAATCCGTGGTTTTTTTTATTACTTCATCGTCGGTTCCATAGCCGGCCTTACTTAAGGCCAATAAGGCAAAAATATCGTCATTATATAATGAAACATTGCCAAACTGCCGGCCGTCAAACGATTCTATTATTTTATTTATATAATTTGTTTTTGTGCCGTTATATGGATTGATATTTAAAGACATTAAAGCCATGGCGCGGCGGGAATAATCAGACACAATATTCATGCCGGCTAACGGATTAGGGTCGGCGAGCAAATAATTTTTAATTTTTTGCGCGGCAGAACCATTAGGATTGGCTGAGGCCAAGCCTAAGGCCGCCCAATCAGTCATTAAAGACGAACCGAAAGAGCCGTCTACGCCTTGCCTAGTAATTAAAAAATCTATGGCTTTACCCAAATCAACCTTTAAAGGCGAAACAACCGCTGAAGCGCTTCCGGACACGGCCGGAATAATTACGCTGCCGCCGCTTGATTGATTATTGCCGCCGTTTTCGCTTTCATTATTATCTTCAATAATTTCCTGCGCCGCAATAGAAATTTCTTCGCTGTCAATATAACCGCCTTTTTTGCCATAAATTAAAACCGGCGCTGTCGCGGTAGCCGTATATTCATAAACTCCGCTGATATTTTCTATTTCCTCTCCATTGATAACTAAAGTGCTGGAAGCGGCCGGCAGCCAAGCCGGATTCCAGCTTGCGTCCAAACCGAACTGCTCTAGCGTAATCGTAGAAGTGGCGTTAACATAAGGCGCGGCATCGTCAACGGAAATTTTTAATGGATTAACATTATAAGTTAACAATAATATTTCACCATCAAAAAGCATATGTTTATTCAGCGCCACTTGACCATATTCTAAGTTGCTGAACCATGCCCAATACACTCCATTGCCCCCATCGTTATTTACATAGCTACCGATAGAATTTAAAAATACGTCATCGCCCCACCAGCTTGAGTCGCTTAATAGTCCCGATTGTTCAATGGCGCATTTGGCATTAACCGTAGTGGTAGTGACGGTAGCAGAATCTGCGCAAGCGATCACGGCGATATCCTGGCCGTACAAACTGCCATCGTTAGTTTCTACTCGCAAATTAACGGTCGTAGTTGCCGCATCAGCCTTGGCCTGACCGCCGCAAAAAATGAGCCAGGCTAAAACCAAAATAAAACTTATTGTCTTTGTCATTCCCGCGAAAACGGGAATCCAGGAAAAATTATATTGATCAAAAAGATTTATTTTCATAATGTAGTATTATCATTGCGAGAAGCCACGTACTCGTGGCGACGAAACAATCTCACGAAGATTAATTTTTATTAAAAACTTCTTTTCTCATACTTCCACTCTATTATGTCGTCACTTTTTATTTTATAATACGACACTCCGACCGGCGCCGGTTGGCCGTTAATATAATACAGCCAATTGGCTCCGGTTGGATTATTTTTTAAGCCGTTAATTTCTTCTACGAAAAAACCCAACCCAGAATAATCTTTGCCGGAAAAGTTAATTTTGTTTTCTACACTTAATAAATTCATTAAATCATAAACCGAGCTGCCCGGCTTTACCGCGGCTTCGTATTTAACACCGCTTATAATTATCGCAGTATTATTTTTTTCTTCAGCCGGAACAGCAACTTTATTGCCCTCTTCAACAAAGGGGGTTGGGGAGATTTTATCTTTTTTCGGAACCACAGACTCAACTTTAGCTGGTTCATCTGCAACCGCTTCAATCAGCGCTTCAGCCGCCGGTTCAGCGCGATTTTCAACTAAGCTTAACTGCTCATCTACAATCGGCTGGCTTTTTTCCTGGGTCAAAAAAACAACTAAGCCGCTCCCCAGCGTTAGTAGCAAAAATATAATAAAAATTACCTCTAAATATCTCGTTTTCACCCCGTTAGAAATCCCATTTTTATTTATTCGCATATAATTTTATATATTGCCAGTTAAATTAATAATTTCTAACGGGGTTCATAAAAAAAACCGCTTATTCGAGCGGGTAGTTGCTTTAAAATCAAACTCTTTTTCTCTTGCTCGA
>CAZGKM010000028.1:0-8416 GCA_964526325.1 uncultured Gammaproteobacteria bacterium | reverse complement strand
GTCGGACTGGTAATATTTTTTTTAATTCCCAGGCCAAGCGCCAAGCCTTTTGTAAAAATAGTTTTTCCAGCGCCTAAATTACCCATTAGGCCAATCGTTACGCCGCCGGTTAATTTTTTAGAGAAATTTTTTGCAAAAATATAAGTTTTTTTTTCGGAAGTAGAAAGATATTTCATGTGGACAGTGCAGTGCTCGAAGAGCCTCGGTGCCACCTTCGGGCTAAAAAAAATCCAAAACTGTGGCAACCCCTTCAAAGCTACCTAAAATTATTATGTGGGCGCACAAGGAATTGAACCCTGGACCTCTTCGGTGTAAACGAAGCGCTCTAACCAGCTGAGCTATGCGCCCTCAAGAGTGCCGAGGACAGGACTTGAACCTGCAAGGAGTTTCCTCCACAAGCACCTCAAGCTTGCGCGTATACCAAATTCCGCCACCTCGGCCAGAAATTAAGCAATTTTTACGTCTTTAATCTTTTTATTGTAATTACGCAAAAAATATAATTTAGCGCGCCTTACTCTACTTTGTTTTTTAATTTCGATTTTTGTGATAGTAGGCAGATTAAGAGGAAAAATTTTTTCCACGCCAACGCCGTCGGATATCTTTCTAACCGTGATAGTGCCGCCGGCTTCTTTGCCGTGCTTTTTGGCGATAATTATGCCTTCGTAATATTGCACTCTTTCCTTTTCTTCCCCTTTAGAATTAAGCTCTTTAATTTTTTGGTAGACTCTGACTGTCATGCCTGGCTTTAAGTCTTCCGGGTTTATTTTTGCCATAACTGCTTCTTTTGCTTTTGCCATATTTTTGTATTTAAAAATAGAACATCAACGGTTCTATTTTAAATATATTTAATATTTAATGATTTAATTATACTATAATAATTAGTTGGTTTTGTCAACAGAGTGCCTCAGTGATTTTTTATAATATTAGCTACTTGGTCAATGGTTTGTTGCAGCTTGCCCTCCTCGTTTTCTACTATATAATCGTAAACATCAAGATGCTTTAACCATTCTTTTGTGTATTGCAACCGCTCTTGAACAAATTTTTCGGTTACTTTATCTCTTTTTCTGATTCTTTTTTCCAATATTTCCAGCGGCGCATTAATAAAAATTGCGATAATTTCAGGCATTAATTTTTTTGCCGTAATAACGCCCTTATATTCTATTTTCCAGAGACCAATTTTTCCGCTGGCCTTTACTCTGTTAATTTCATAATTGGTGACGCCATAATAATTGTTATTATATTCTTGAGCGTATTCAAAAAGTTTTTTTTCTTCTATTAATTTCATAAAATCATTTTGGCTGACAAAATAATACGGTTTTCCATAAGTTTCTCCGGAACGTATTTGGCGCGTCGTTGTCGTAACTATCCTTTCAACCGGCAGAATTTTTTCTAAACCGTCTATAATACTATCTTCACCGGCACCGGACGGACCGGAAATTATGAATATATTATTTTTATTATTTTGCATACTATATTATTTTACAATTTTTAGGAGATTTTTCAATTCATCGGCCAGGTTTATTTTATAATCTTGCCGGTTATTTGCCAGATCGGTAAAAGCCAGATGATCGGCGATTAAAAAAATACGTCCTAAGTTTAATTTTTTATTTTGCGCTCTGGTTTTAGCCGTGCCGTAAGTATCGTCGCCCACGATCGGGTGATCGTAAGCCGCCAGATGGACCCTTATTTGATGAGTGCGGCCGGTTTTAATTTTTATTCTTAACAGCGTATAATTAATTAATTTTTGTAAAACTATAAATTCTGTTTCCGCCAGCCGTCCGGTTTCGGCCGGTTGGCCTTTTACCGTTGCCGGTATAGCCGCCATTTTATAGCCTGTACGCGCCCGCCTAATCGGAAAGTTGATAGTAGCGCTGTCTTTTTGAATTTTACCATGGACCAAGGCGGTGTATTCTTTTTTTATTGTCCGGTTTTGGAATTGGTTTTTAAGATTATCAAAAGCCGGTTGGGTTTTTGCTATTACCATCAATCCGCTAACATCTTTATCAAGGCGGTGCACTATGCCCGGACGTTCAGGATCGTCGCCTACTTTTTTTATATCCGGGTATTTTTCTATTAACCAATCGGCCAGAGTATAATTATTAAGCCCATGCACTGCCAATCCGGCCGGTTTGTTAATAATCAAGAATTCATCGGTTTCATGGATAATTTTTATTTTATGGCCAGGCGTAGACGCTAACCTTTTTTTGTTAATTGATTTTTTGTCAGAAGTAAGATTTTTATCGATATTAACCTTGTCTTTTGGCTTAAGAATATAATGAGATAAAACGATTTGGTTATTTATGGTAATTAAGCCTTGTTTAATTAATTTTTGAATTTGATTTCGCGAAAGGCTTAAATGGCCGGAGTTAGTTAGAAATTTATCCAATCTTTCGTCGGAATTTACTTCGGTTATTAATATTATCATATGTTGATATAAATTTTTTATAGGTATAATTTCGTATTTTTACTGTACTGCGTCCGCAACTATGTTAAAAAAGCTTTTTCCAACTTTTTAAGCATTATTTCAAGGGTAAACGATCGGCTAATGCGTTCCTGTCCGTTTTTACCTAAAAAAATGCGTAAGCGCTTATCTTGATGCAATTTAATGATTTGCCGCGCCAGCATTTCGCTATTATCAGATTCAATTAGGGCTCCGGTGTTATTATCGATTATTAAGTCTTCCAAGCCGATATTTCTCGGCGCTAAAACCGGCAGGCTGGCGGCCATAGCTTCTAAAATATTGCCATAATCATCAAGCGATAAATTTTCACCTAAAGCCAGAAAAACATCAAAGCTATCAAGCCATTTTTTTAATTGTTCCTGCTCGCCGACCAGCCAGACTAAATTATCAATTTCCATTTTTTTGGCAAGCCAGCTGAGATTTTTTCTTTCTTCGCCTTCGCCGATTATAATTAGCTGGATATTGGGAATTACCGGCAAACTAATTTTTATTGCCTGAAAGATAGTTTCGATTTTTTGTTTTTGGTTTAAAGCGGTTATGGCGCCGACCGTAAAGTATTTACGGTGGAAGTTAGTCCGGCCGGCATTGGCAAGTTTGTTAAAAATATTTTCCTGATAGGAGATAAGCTTAGCGCCCGGAGTTACCAGATTAATTTTATTTTCGTCGCAGCCGATATTTTTTAATTTTAAAATGGAAAAATTATTAAAAACAATAATTTTAACCAGTTTATAGTTCAATCTATAAAGCATTATTAAAAATTTATTAAATCGCCGATAGTCTGATTCAGGGCCCTCAAACCAAACAACTTTTAAGCCAAGCAAGCGGGCCAGCGGAGTAATAATAATTTTTTCATTAAAATTAAGGCAAGCGACCAAATCAACTTTTTTCTTAAGCTTAAAGTTTATTAATAAAAATATGAATTTTAATTGTCCAAGCAGCGGTTTTTTTGAAGATAAAAGAGCAAAGGAAAATTTTTTTTGTTCCAATTCTTTGCAGGCCCTAACCAGCAATAAATTATTTTTAACCGATGAATTAATAAGAATAACTTTACGTGTCATATCAATTAGTAAAATTTTTAAAGTCTTCTTTATTTAAGCCTTTAAATAAGTAAAGGCAAAATAAATAAATTATGCCGGCAAATAAAATTATTAAGATAAGGCTAAGTTTGCCGATTAATAAATAAATACTTAAGGCCATAACAAGCGAGGCGGCCGCTGATTTAAGAATAATGGCAAGATTTGGCTTGAATTGGCTGTATTTAATGACAATATATAGGGAAAACAGGGCAATGGCAAGCTCGCTGTAAACAGTTACCCAGGCGGCGCCGTAATATGAAAAGCGGGGGATAAAAATCAGATAGCCTATCAGAGAAGTTATGGCGGTAAAAATATAAGCACCGATAATGTTTTTCTGTTTGTCGATCGCGATAACCGCATGAGCCAATAAGCAGCCAACAAAAATAAAGCCGATGGCTAAAATTAGTATTTTTAAAAGATGGCCTGATTGGGCAAAACCTTGTCCGGCTACAAGCAGCATAAGAGGACCGGCCGTAAGCTGGGCGCCGACAATCATGGGGATAGCTAACATAATCATAGCATCAAATGATTTTTGTAAAACTTGATTAAATTTTAAAAAATTTTTACCAGACCACTCGGATGTTAAGATGGGTAAAATTAAGCCGGCAAACATAAAAGGCAAAGCGGTTAAAACATCGATAACTTTATAGGTAGCGCCGTAAATACCTACATCCGCCTGGTTTTTTAAAAGCGATAGAATAAAAATATCAGCTCTTAAATAAATTAAATTAAAAAAGATAGTTAGCCCAAGCGGCCATGACTTTTTAATAATTTCGCGCCAGACAGTCAGGTCAATTTGCCAGCCGATTTTAATAAAACGGCGAGAAAACCAATAATGCATAACAAAACTGGCCATACTCGCGACCACCGTCGCTATCATAATGCTTAGAAGGCCTAAATTTAAGTAGGCCGTTAAAAATATGCCTATAAGCAAAATCCCACGGCTAATTACTTCGGCCGTTGCCACGACGGTCATAGTTAAGTTTTTCTGAAAAAAGCCAACCAGGATTTGGTTTAAAGCAGTGAAGAAAAAAGACAGGGCGGCCACCGCTACGCCCAGTTTAATGATTGGCTCATATGGGAAAAATAAAACGATTAAAGGCGCTAAGCCCAAAAAGAAGACGGCAGAAATCAGGCGCAGGCTAAAAAGATTATTTAGCAAAACAGCCTGATTGTTGCCTGGCCGGCTGATCATTTGCGAGGTTACCAAAGTTAAGCCAAAATCCGCTATTATGCCGAAAAACGATAAAAAGGTAATGATAGTAGTGTATTGGCCGAAACCGATTTCTTTTAAGTATCTGGCCATAACGGCAATGGCCGCCAGCCCTAAAACCGTAGAAATAGCCTTGCCGATTATTTGGATAATGGTATTATAAGCAACTTGAGCTGATAAGGTCCTCCCGTTAGAAATTTTGTTATATTTTTCCATTGTAGTGATATTTTAATCTATTTTTTAAATATCTTTTTCCCATACCACTTTTAAGATATTTTTCTCTAGCAAAAGCATCATATTTGTTATATGAGATTTCAAGATATATCAGAGTGAATGGCCCTCTATGTTTAGTTGAATATACTTTCCCGGCGCAATGTTCTTTCAGCCTTTTGGTTAGATTATTCGTGCAGCCAGTATACCATTGTTTGTCTTTATAACTCTCAAGTATATAAACATACCAAGAAGCTTTTATCAAATTTTTAACGGGATTCATATCTTTGCCTGATTTACTAATTTTAGATATAATATTAGTAGAATATTTTTAAGTTTAATCTAATTAAATTATAGCAAAATAATATGTTTATGACTAAAGATTTTGAGTCAATCATTAAGTATAGCCTAAGCGTTATATTTTTGTCCACGTTTTTGATTTTGCTGCCGATTACGGCTGATTTTATGACGTCCAGTCAAGCTAAAGCCGAAGGTTGGTGGGATACTGCTAGTGAAGGCGGTCTTAATGAGGTGGGAAAAGCTTACGGCCAGACAGGCACGCCTTCGGACAGTTATGATATCAGAATAATGGTCGCCAGATTAATCAGGATTATTTTAGAGCTATTGGGCATAATTGCCGTAGTGATTATTATTATAGCCGGGTTTAGATGGATGACGGCCGGAGGAGACGAAGCAAAAGTGGAATCATCCAAAAAACAATTAACTAACGGGTTAATCGGCTTATTTATAATTATAGCGGCTTTTTCCATCGCTACTTTTGTGTTAAATCAGCTTATATACGCGACTACCGGCGTAATGCCAGTGACTTGGTCATGGTAAAAACTGATTATAAAGGCAACTATTTTATATGTTCAAAACCTTTAAGTTTTTTAAAATATTTTTATTTGTTTTGATTTTAATTATATTTTTTATTTTTTTGTTCAGCCGAGGCCGTATTTATAAAAAAGATGAGCTGGAATATGGCGTAACTTTTTCCAAAAAACAGGCCGAGAGCTTAGGACTTGATTGGAAAACAATCTATCAGTCTATTTTTGACGATTTGGGAGTAAAAAAAATAAGATTGCCGGCTTATTGGGATGAAATTGAAAGAGAAGAGGGCGTTTATTTTTGGGAGGATCTCGATTGGCAGATAAATCGAGCCGGCGAGCGGCAAGGTGAAATAATTTTAGCGGTTGGCGCCCGTTTGCCGCGCTGGCCGGAATGCCATTTTCCGAGCTGGACTAAGGGGAGGCTAAAAGCCCAGGTGGAAAATAAGACTTTGGATTACGTTTCCCGCGTGATTGAGCGTTATAAAGATAATAAGAATATTATTGCCTGGCAAATAGAAAATGAGCCGTTTTTATCCCATTTCGGCGACTGTCCGAAATTTGATGCTAAATTTTTAGACCAAGAAATTATGCTGGTCAGAGGCCTTGATGATCGACCGATAGTTGTTACTGATTCGGGCGAGTTGTCTTTTTGGGTAGGCGCGGCAAAGCGCGCCGATATTTTCGGCACCAGCCTGTATTTAAATACTTATTCCAAATTTTTTAAACGCTATATTCATTATCCGATCAGGCCCGGATTTTTTAGATTTAAAAAGAATATGGCCGGTTTATTCGCTCGGCCTAAAAATTGGATAGTAATAGAGATGCAAGCCGAGCCTTGGGGGCAAAAGCCTTATCAAAATTTATCGCAAGCTGAGCGCGATAAAACCATGAATCAGGAAAAATTTAAAAATATAATTGAGTTCGGGCATCAGGCCGGTTTTCGCGAATTCTATCTTTGGGGAGTTGAATGGTGGTATTGGGAGTTTAAAGAGGGACGGCCGGAGATGTGGCGGGAAGCGGAAATGCTATTTAATAAGTAATGTTAATATGGTATCTATATTATTAATAGTATAAACTTAATTTTTAATTTTCAAATAATTAATTCAGGAATTAGAAATTGAAAATTAGAAATTTATTATTTTATGGATAAACCAACTAAAAGTTATATCATCGGCGTGGATATTGGCGGAACAAAAATGAGCGCGGTTTTGTTTGATGGACAAAAAGTTGTAGCCGATTATGTTTTAGCCACGCCCAAAGATGATCTGGAACATTTTATGATTATGCTTAAAGCCTTGGTTGAGCCGCTTTTGGATAAGGCTAAATCAGGCGGCGGCGTTGTTGATGGTATGGGCATAGGCATACCGGGAACTCTGGATTTTAATGATAATAAAATCGTGGAAACGCAAAACTTGCCCATACTGAACGGACTTAAATTATCGGATAGTTTGTCGGTTAAATTGGGGCTTGAGAAGATTAAGGTTGATAATGACGCGCATTGTTTTTTGCGCGCAGAAATGAAATTCGGCGCAGGCAAGAAATATAAAAATGCCTTCGGTATAACCGTGGGCACGGGCATCGGCGGAGCTTGGTGGCATAATGATGAAATTTATCGGGGTCCGCACGGCAGCGCTACCGAAGTATGCGATTTAATAGTTGATTTTAAAGAGGGGATTAATTTGGAACAAGCTTATCATAAATTAACCCAAAACAGTCCGGCCGCTTTGGCCGATGAAGCATATCACGGAGACATACTGGCCGAAAAATCTTATGATGAGTTTGGCCATTATCTGGGTATTAGCCTGGCTAATGTGGTTAGCTTACTGGATCCGGAAGTTATTATTGTTGGCGGGGGAGTTATAGAGTCAAGCGATTTGTTCTTGTCACGCACGAAAAAAATTATGCGCCAGTATATCGTATCGCCAAAAGCGAAGACTATTAAAATAATTAAAAGCAAATTAGGCCCTGATGCCGGAGCAATCGGAGCGGCGCTGCTGGTAAATTGATTGTCATTGCAAGAAGCCCCGCATTTGCAGGGAGACGAAGCAATCTCCGGTTTTTTAGCAAGATATTAAAATATTTTCCATACTTGCTTGTCGGTTTTGACATTTAATATTATTTTGCTCCGCAGGGTCCTTTTTCTAGAAAAAGGACGAAAAAGTCGCTCGCCAGAGAAAATTTAGGGAATTTTTATACTTCGCTCGTGATAATTTATAACTCGCCTAGGCGGCTCAAACAGATAAATTATCTACTTCGCTTTCGTATAAAAATTCCACTAAATTTTATAGACTCGCCATTAATTATATAAATACAAAATTTAAAAAACACGGTTTTCCGTGTTTTTGTGTTTTACATTTTATTTGCAAGTTAACCGGTAACAGTAGTCAATACAAAACTTACCAGTGCGTAAGCGGTAAAAATAATTATAATGCCTAAAGTTGCCCAAATTAAAATATTTTTGCCTTTTGTCACCTGCTCCTGATTGCCGGCCGACAGCATCCAGGTTATACCGCCGTAGATAAACATAACCAAGGCTAAAGAGCCAACTACTCCAAGAATAGAATTGATAATTGTGCCAAGAAGGGTGGGGATGTCTTTGTTGGTTGCATTACCGGTTAAGGGATTG
>CAZGKM010000027.1:0-8832 GCA_964526325.1 uncultured Gammaproteobacteria bacterium | reverse complement strand
ATTAACTTTACCTTTAAATATCACAATGTGTTACCTATGTACCCTTCTAGTACATCTACTTGACAAATTTTAATCTTTTTGCTATATTATAATGTTCTATTACTAATACTAAGATAAAATATATGGATTTTATCAGCATTATAATCGGCCAGATATTTGGCAGTAAAAAATCATAAATTATTTAGAGATTTTTTTGATCTAAAAATAAATTACAGTTATAAGCTAGTGATATTTTAACTATTTCAATAAAAAAACATCCGGTATTTAGCCGAGTGTTTTTTGTTTTTAGCAGGTTTGAAATATAAATAGATAAATGTTAAAGTTAAGGCATGACCGATACAAACGAACGCATTATCGCCTCGGAAGAATTGGGCGATGACAAAACTTTGGATTTAACTCTGCGCCCGAAAAAATTAAGCGAATTTATCGGGCAAGACAATATTAAGGAAAATCTGCGGATTTTTCTTAAAGCCGCGCAAAATCGCAATGAGTCGATTGAGCATGTTTTATTATATGGTTCGCCGGGTTTAGGTAAAACCACTTTAGCTCATGTTATCGCCAATGAGCTAGGCGTTAATATACGAGTTACTTCCGGACCGGTGATTGAAAAATCCGGCGACTTAGCCGCTATTTTAACCAACCTTAATCAGGGCGATATTTTATTTATTGATGAAATCCACCGCCTGAATAAAACTATTGAAGAAATACTTTATCCGGCTATGGAAGATTATGCTTTAGACATAATAATCGGCAAAGGACCGACGGCCAGAACTTTGCGCCTTGATTTGCCCCGCTTTACGATTATCGGCGCTACCACGAAAATAAGCCTTCTATCTTCGCCCTTGCGCGACCGTTTCGGTATGACTTATCGTTTGGATTTTTATCAAAGCGACGACATAAAAAAGATAATTGAAAGAAGCGCCAGAATTTTAAATATCAGCCTGTCGACCGAACCGGCCGAAGAAATCGCCAAGCGTTCGCGCCGCACGCCAAGAGTCGCCAACCGGCTTTTAAAAAGAGTCCGCGATTATTGCCAGGTTGAAGGCGACGGCGATATTAATTTAGACCATTGCTTAAAGGCTTTTGATTTGCTTGAGGTTGACGAGCTTGGCCTTGATTGGGTGGACAGGAAAATTTTAGAAGTGATTATTGATAAATTCGGCGGCGGCCCGGTCGGACTCTCCGCTATCGCTGCGTCTACTGCCGAGGATATCGCTACGGTAGAAGAAGTGTACGAGCCATATTTAATGCAGCTGGGCTTTTTAGACCGAACGCCTCGTGGCCGCGTCGCCACGGATGCGGCTTATAAGCATTTAGGCCGTAAAAAGATCGGGCAAAACAGAATTCTATAAAAATAATTTATGACTATTCCATTAATCGCTTTTTTGTTTTTTTATTTGTTTTTTGTTATTGTTTGGCTGATTTTTGGCCTGATTGCGCTTTTTCACATGATTAAATATAGCCAAATTAATTTTACGACTTTTTTTACAACTTTTATTTATATCGCCGGTTCAATAGTAATTTTATATTTGTCATATCGATATTTAAGCGTTATTGATTGGAGCGTCGGTTTAACGATTTTTCAAGGCGGCGCCGGCGTGTTCGGCGTTAATAATTTTTAAGTCTTTAAATTTATAAATATTATGCTAAATTATAAATTGCCGGGAAAATTGCCTGACGAAACAATAATAAAAATTTTAAGGAAAGACGGTTTTGTTTTATTCGGCAAATTAATTTTAGTGATTGTTTTAATCGGCTTGCCGTTATTAGCCGGTTTAATGATGCTTAGCCTTTATCCCAATTTGCTTCAAGGCGAAATTTCTTATCCCTTAATAGTTTTGGCGGCGAGCGGTTACGCTTTATTTGTTTGGCTGTTTTTCTTCTTTTCTTTTATTGATTATTACTTGGATATTTGGATAATAACCAACGAAAGGATAATCGACGTCAGACAGGAAGGATTTTTTTCACGCACCGTATCCGAGTTAAAATTATTCCAGGTGCAGGACGTAACCAGCGAGCTTAAAGGATTTTTTCAGTTTATTTTCAGATTCGGCGATGTGCATGTGCAGACGGCTGGAGAGGTTCAGAGGTTTATTTTCAGGCAGATTGACAATCCGGAAGAAATAAGAAATATTATAATTAAATTAGCCGAGAAAAATAAAAAAAATCATGGACCGCACAGCGCGTAGAGTTTTAGATTTGATAAGACTATGAAATTAAAACAGTTTGATTATTTTTTACCGAAAAATTTAATCGCGCAAAAACCAGTTTCGCCGCGAGACCGTTCGCGGCTTTTGGTTTTAGATAAAAAAACCGGTAAAATTGAACATAAGCATTTTTATAATATTATTGAATATTTTAAGGCCGGAGATGTATTGATTTTAAATAATACAAAAGTAATGCCGGCCAGATTGATTGGCCGGCGAATAAACACCGGCGGAAAAGTTGAAGTGTTTTTGTTGAAGCGGCTTGAATCTGATGTCTGGCAATGCCTGGTTGGCGGACATAAGAGAAAAGAAAATCTGCGCCTGGAATTTAGAAACGGGCTTAAAGCGGTAATAATAAAAAATAATTTAGACGGAACCTGGCAAGTGAAATTCAATAAAAGCGGCGCTAATTTTATGAAGCTGGTAGAAAAAATCGGATTAGTGCCGTTGCCGCCCTATATTAAGAGGGGCCAGAAGCTTAAGTCTGATCAAATGAATTATCAGACAGTTTATGCCGATGATGCTAAACTGGGCTCCGTGGCCGCGCCCACAGCCGGCTTTCATTTTACTCCGGCCTTGCTTAAAAAGATAAAAAATAAAGGCGTGCAGATTGAATATGTTACTTTGCAAGTCGGCTTAGGCACGTTCGCGCCGGTAAAAGTTAATGATATAACTAAACATAAAATGCATTCGGAGTGGATTGAGGCAGGTAAGAAGACTTTGGAAAATATATTAAAAGCCAAGCAAGATGGCGGGCGCGTAATCGCGGTAGGGACGACAAGCGCGAGAACTTTGGAAAGTTTATTTAGTAAAATCCCCCTAACCCCCTTTGTTAAAGGGGGTTTAAAAGAGATACGAGATTATTCATGCTGGACGAATATTTTTATTTATCCCGGCTATAAATTTAAAATCGTTGATGCCATGATAACTAATTTTCATTTGCCTAAATCAACATTGTTAATGCTGATTTCCGCTTTCGTCGGCAGAAAAAAAATATTAGAAGTTTACGAACAGGCGATTAAGAAAAAATACCGCTTTTACAGTTATGGCGACGCCATGCTGATTATTTAGATTTATTTATTTATGCTTGACTTAAGCCGATTTTTTAAGTTATAATAAAATTAATTTTAATAATTAAAGTAAACACAAAATTCAGAACTAAAGCTTAGTTTTTGATTTTGACAAAATATTATGTCCGTACCAGCCAAACGAAGGTCTAGAAGCGAAGCCAGACGCGGCCGTTCGCATCAAGCCTTAAAAAAAGTAAAATTAAACAAATGCCCGAAATGCGGTAAAGCCGTATTGCCTCATCGTGCTTGTAAATTTTGCGGCTCATATAAAGGGCGCGAAGTTTTAAAGATAAAAACCAGGATTAAGAAAGAGAAGAAATAAAAAACCTTTGAAAATTTTTTTTGAAAAAGTTTTCTCCCGCAAGGGGATGATAAATACTTTCAAAAATTATATCGTATCATATAAAATTTTATATGATTTATGATTGTAGAATAATTTATGTCTAACCGCCATTTAGCCAGAACGATCGCCATGCAAACTTTGTTTTCTTGGGATTTTAACGGTCGGCAGGAACAGAACCTCAACAATTTAATTGAGCAAAATTTTAAGCAGTTCGCTCCAAAATTTAACGATCATGGCTTTGTTAAATGCATAATCAACGGCGTGATAAAGCATGAAGCCGAAATTGATGCTTATATTACCAAGTATGCTACCGAATGGCCTTTGGATCAGATTACTATAGTCGATAGAAATATTTTGCGCATTGGCGTTTATGAATTGGTTTTCGATCAGGATATACCTTCAAAAGTAGCCATTAACGAAGCCATTGAAATAGCCAAAACTTTTGGCGGCGAGTCGTCAGGCAAGTTCGTCAATGGAGTATTAGGCGCAATTTACAAAGATGTGGCCGAGACTATTAAAAAGAAAGAAAAGCCTGCCTCGCCGGCAGACGGGCCACAAACCGAAGAATCAACTAACAATTAAAATAATTTGCCATTTGTCATTTGCAATTCGTCCCTGGTTAAACAGGACAAATTACCAATTACAAATTTCAAATTTTCATTATCATGAAAGACTTTTCCAAACTAGAAGCGTTAATGGGCGTTAAATTTAAGAATATTGACCTATTAAAGCAAGCAGTAGTGCACAGATCTTATTTAAACGAGCATCCTGATTTCGGGTTGCATCATAACGAGCGTTTGGAATTTTTAGGCGATGCGGTTTTAGAAATAATAGTTACGGAAATTTTGTTTCATGATTTTACCGAAACCCCGGAAGGCGACCTGACGAACTGGCGGGCCAGCCTGGTTAATTACCGGATGCTTGCCGTAATCGCCGACGAGCTCGGCATAGATAAATATTTGTATTTGTCCAAAGGAGAGTCCAAGGATAAAAATTCAAAAGCGCGGCAATATATTTTAGCCAATGCCATGGAGGCAATTATCGGCGCGCTTTATTTAGACCAAGGGATAAAGACGGCAAAAAAATTCGTAAAAGCGTTCATTCTTTCCAAATTGGATAATATTTTAAAAAATAAGCTTTACCTTGATCCCAAGTCAAAATTTCAGGAAAAGTCTCAAGAGGTTTACGGCGTAACTCCGCACTATAAAGTTTTAAGCGAGTCCGGTCCGGATCATGCCAAAGAATTCGTGGTCGGCCTTTATTTGCATAACGAATTAATTTCACGAGGCAAAGGCACGTCAAAGCAGGAAGCTCAAGTAGCCGCGGCCGAAGAAGGATTGATAAATAAAAATTGGTAAAATATATAATTAAATATTTATCTGTCATTGCCCCGCAAATGCGGGGCTCGCAATGGCAATAGTAATCATATGACCATGCAAGACATTTTTAAATTATCAGTTAAACAAGGCGCTTCGGATATTCATTTAGTTGTTGATGCCCCGGCCTTATTAAGAATTGACGGCGAGTTGGTTGCGATAGATCCTAAAAAAATTCTATCAAGAAAAGATATTGAGCAAATGGTTTTACCGTTATTGACCGAAGAGCAGAAAAACAGATTTATGGCTGAAAAAGAATTTGATTTTGGCTATGAAGACGATAATGAAACCAGATTTAGAATAAATTTGCTTTACGAAAGGGGCAATCTCGGTTTAGTGGCCAGAGTAATCACCGATACTATTCCCAATCTTGAAGATTTATTGATGCCAAAGGTGGTTTACGATTTGCTTAATTTACAGCAAGGCTTAATATTAGTTACCGGTCCAACCGGCTGCGGTAAGTCGACTACATTGGCCGCCATGATAAATTATATTAATCAAAAAAGAAGATGCAGTATCGTTACCTTGGAAGATCCGATTGAATTTAGGTTTAAACATGAAAAAAGCGTTGTGACGCAAAGACAATTGGGTACCGACATGATGTCTTTCGGGCAAGGCTTAAAGCATGTCTTAAGGCAAGACCCGAATGTTATTATGGTGGGCGAAATGAGAGATTTAGAAACTATCGGCATGACTATAACCTTGGCCGAGACCGGACATTTGGTTTTAGCTACTTTACATACTTATAGCGCGGCGCAAACCATAGATCGTATTATTGATATTTTTCCGCCCCACCAGCAGACGCAAGTCAGGATGCAGCTGTCCATGACGCTAGCGGCGGTAATCTCGCAAAGACTGCTCTTAAAAGTAGGCGGCGGACGCATAGCGGCCAGAGAAATTCTAACCAACACTCCGGCCGTCTCAAATTTAATCAGGGAAAGTAAAATCGCCCAAATTAAAACAGTTATTGAAACCAGCTCTAAAGAAGGCATGGTAAGCTTAGACCATGATTTAAAGAGATTGTATGACGCGAAAGTTATTGCCAAAGAAATAGCGCAAAGCCATATGAATAATCCGGAACTTTTGGAAAAGTTCAGAATTCTATAAAATAACCAATTTTAGATAAAATTTAACCAATATTTTAGTCTGTATTTTCGCGGTTTTATTCCACTTGACATAATTTATACATCCTGTATAATACCAGTTAGTTAAAACTTCTATAAATTTTATGAAAATACTTACATTATTCATTAAACTTACAAGCGGTTAGGCACGGCTCTATTTTGCGCATTAACTTACCGCTTGACAGGCGGTTTTTTTGTTCCCTTAAATCTCGTATCTCGTAACTCGTAACTCGCAACTGGGTTATGGATTATGGGTTATGAAAATAACCTAGGACATTAACAATCAGTTAAATAAAAATAAATAAAAAGTATAAAGTAATTTTAGAGAATTGAGCATCTTATTATTAGCTATTAATAATAAATAAAAGTAAACAAATAAACCTCGATTAAATATAAATATTTAACGGGGTAAACACTTTTAAAACAAAAGTGTGGGAAAATCTCATTAAGAGTATATGGTGGATGCCTTGACTCAAGAAGACGATGAAGGACGTAGCAGCCTGCGATAAGCCTCGGTAAGGTGGCAAGCAACCTTTGACCCGAGGATTTCCGAATGGGGAAACCTGTTCCGATTAAATATCGGAACGTCCGCCAGCTGAATATATAGGCTGGTGAGACGACTACCCGGTGAATTGAAACATCTTAGTAGCCGGAGGAAAAGAAAAAAATAAAGCACTCTTTATAGAAGCACGGATTTTCGAATCTGTGGATTCTATAAAGTGTGTTAATTCCCTAAGTAGTGGCGAGCGAAAGGGGAACAGTCTAAACCTTTTAAACTGCGTATTGCTAATCCACTTCGGTGGAGAGGTAATGCTTAAGGATCTGGGTCCATATGTTTATTAGGGGTTGCAAGATAGTTATTATTACTCCCCAGAAGAGTGAGGTAGAGGTAAAACAAAAGTAATTTTTAGTTGAAGCGAGCTGGAAAGCTCTGCCAGAGCGGGTGACAGCCCCGTAAGCAAAAGGAATTATTACTCTGCGATAACTTATCTTAAGTACTACGGGACTCGTGAAATCTCGTACGAAACCGGGTCGACTATGACCCAAGACTAAATACTTCTTGAGATCGATAGTGAACAAGTACCGTGAGGGAAAGGTGAAAAGCATCCCGGTAAGGGAGATGAAATAGTATCTGAAACCATATACTTACAAAGAATCGGAGTCCCGCACCACTTTTAACATAAGCATTTTAATAAAATAAAAGCGTTTGTGATAAAAGTGGTGCGGGATGACGGTGTGCCTATTGAGGAATGAGCCAACGAGTTTGCTGTATGTGGCTTACATAATCCCGCAAAGCGGGAGCATGTATAGTGAAAGCGAGGGTTAATAGCCCGCGTCTTACTTATTAGAAAGTAGGCCCTTTAGCCTTCTTTCTAATATTTAAGAAAGTCGCATATACAAGACCCGAAGCCGTGTGATCTAGCCATGATCAGGTTGAACCCTCGAGAAATCGAGGGGAAGGACCGAACCCACTAGCCGTGCAAAACTAGGGGAGGAATCGTGGTTAGAGGTGAAATTCCAATCGAACTCGGCAATAGCTGGTTCTCCTCGAAATAGCTTTTGGGCTAGCCTTGAGTGTTCCTTTCAGGGGGTAGAGCACTGAATGAGAGCGGGTCGCAAGATACCGTTCTTAACCAAACTCCAAATACCTGGAAGTTAAGCTCAGGAGTCAGACTATGGGCGCTAAGGTTCATTAGTCTAAAGGGAAACAGCCCTAATCACAATCTAAGGTCCCTAAATATATGCTAAGTGTAAAAGGTGGTGTCGCGACTGCGACAACTAGGAGGTTGGCTTAGAAGCAGCCATCCTTTAAAGATAGCGTAATAGCTCACTAGTCAAGTTGCCGCGCGCCGAAAATATATCGGGGCTAAGCATATTACCGAAGATGTGGGTTTTCTGCCTTCGGGCAGAGAGCGGTAGAGGAGCATTCTAAATTCGCTGAAGCTTAAATGTGAATTTGAGTGGAGGATTTAGAAGAGAGAATGTTGGCATGAGTAGCAAAAAGGCAGGCAAAAACCCTGCCCACCGAAAACTTAAGGTTTCCTGGGCAACGCAAATCGACCCAGGGTTAGTCGGTCCTAAGACGAGGCCCGTGTAGTGCGGGCGTAGCCGATGGATGAGCTGGTTAATATTCCAGCACTGCCGTAATCTTCCGATGGGGGGACGCGGTTTAAAAGTTTGAGCGTTTCTATGGTATGAACGTTAATGGCGTGAGAAATAGGCCTAGGCAAATCCGGGCCGATATTTTCGAGCGTTGTTAAAAGACGAAGCCTTTGGTGGAGTCAATTTAGACGGATAAACTGCCCAGAAAAACCTCTAGGGTCGCCGCAAGGCGAAAGGATTATGGCAACCGTACCGCAAACCGACACAGGTAAGTGAGGCGAGAAGCCTAAGGTGTACGAGAGAACCTTCGTTAAGGAACTCGGCAAAATAGCGGTCGTAAGTTCGCAATAAGACCTGCCCCGCATTTGCGGGGCCGCAGCTAAAGAATTCAAGTGACTGTTTAACAAAAACACAGCTCCCTGCTAACTCGAAAGAGGATGTATAGGGGGTGATGCCTGGCCAGTGTCCGAACGTTAAGGGGAGAAGTCATTCCGCCGCAAGGCGGAGGCAGCTTTAAACTTAAGCGCGGATGAACGCCGGCCGTAACTATAACGGTCCTAAGGTAGCGAAATTCCTTGTCGGGTGAGTTCCGACCTGCACGAATGGCAT
>CAZGKM010000026.1:7897-9332 GCA_964526325.1 uncultured Gammaproteobacteria bacterium | reverse complement strand
CCGCTTATTCGAGCGGGTAGTTGCTTTAAAATCAAACTCTTTTTCTCTTGCTCGAAGAAAAATCAAAAATTAACCGACTATCAGCATTCTGGCTTATCCCCGAAAAGGGGCATTACAGCTGCGGCACAGCGCCTCGAATCTAACGAGGACTTTCCTGATATGTATATTGTAATTCTATTTTATACGTTTTAAAAAATTTTTGCAAACAGTACGCCCAGTTGGAATCGGACCAACATATCCAGCTTAGAAGGCTGGTGTTCTATCCATTGAACTATGGGCGCGCGTCTTCGTTGAAATTTCGTAGGACAAGTATCTCTTACACAAGCTTTTGATTATAAAATACTTGTCCGCCGAAGCATCAGCGTAGGCGGGAACTATGGGCGCATAAAATAAAATTGCCAACTTTCGGCAATATCAAAATACTACCGATTAAAACATGATTTGTCAAAAAAATTATTTTCTCTTCCTTCCATGAAAAGCCTTATGCACATCGCGCAGCTGCTGATCGGTAATGTGCGTGTAAACTTGCGTAGTAGTAATCGAGGCATGGCCTAACATGGCTTGCACGCTCCTGATATCCGCGCCATTCATTAAAAGATCGGTAGCATAACTATGGCGCAAGGTATGCGGCGTCACTTCTTTGGTTATGCCGGCAATTTTTGAATATTTTTGCACTAAGCGCTGAACGCTTCTTGGGGTTAGGCCTGCTTGCTCGTCGCGGCCGCCGGCCGCTTTGTCGTGGCTAACGAATAAAAATGGATTGGTGTCTAGGCGTGATTTTAAATATTCTTCAATTGCGCGCTTGGCTTCATCGGACAAAAAAACCACGCGCAATTTAGAGCCTTTCCCGCGCACCGTAAATTCGTCTTTTTTTAAATTTACATTCTCAATTTTTAATTTGCATAATTCAGACACGCGCAAACCGGTAGAAAAAAATAATTCTAAAATTGCCTTGTCGCGCTTTCTGATAATTTCCGGCAAATCAATCTTGAATGGCGCCTCTAAAATACGGGTTAAATCCGAGCCTTCAAGAAAATCAACCTGGCGCTGTTCCTGCTTGGATAATTCTACTTTTTCCGGCTCAAGCGATTTAATATCGTTTTTAACCAAATACTTTAAAAACCCGCGCAAAGCGATTAAATGATAGTTTTGCGTATTTTTTTTTAAACCTAGATTTTTAGAACTGTTTAAACGATTTAGCCATAAACGATAACGATGCACTAATTCTTTGCTAATTTTAGCGACAGAAGTAATGCCAGATTCTTTGGAAAAATTGGCAAATCTTTTCAGATAAAACGCATAATTGCCTACCGTAATGCGCGACAATCCTTTTTCCACCTCTAAATACTCTAAAAAATTATTTATTACCTTATCCATATAACATCATTTTACGACACCTTGCAATTTTTTACAATTTATGTTAGTCTTAGCTCAT
>CAZGKM010000026.1:0-7797 GCA_964526325.1 uncultured Gammaproteobacteria bacterium | reverse complement strand
TTATTAAAAAATAACTGTACCCGGTCTTGGTCAGGGCTTTGTCACCCTGTCTCGGTCCGGGCTAAAGCTAAAATGTTAGACAAAAAAACCAAGCAAAAAATCATTAACAAGTTTAAGATCCATGAAACCGATACCGGATCTTCGCAAGTGCAAATCGCGATTTTAACCGAAGAAATCAAGCAATTAACCGAACATTTAAAAAAGCACAAACATGACCATTCTTCAAGGCGCGGCCTGCTGAAAAAAGTCGGCGAGCGAAGACGTCTTTTGAAATATCTGCAGAAAGAAGATAAGGAAGCTTTTGATGAACTGGCTAAAGCCTTAAAATTAAGAATTGCCAAAAAAATGATTGAAGACGAGGAAACTAGGCAAAAAATTGAGGACGAAATTTTAGCTAAGCAAGAATTAAAAGCCGAACAGGCCGAAGATGCCGAGAACGAAAGAGCCGAAGCCGAGGACCATAAAAATAAAGAAGACGAAGAGTAGTATATTAACATTTTGTTATAAATTCGTGTTAATTCGTAATGAATAATCAAACTAACTTACAGGTAAAAACACGAACAAAACGAATAAAGACGAAATAAACAAAAAAATTAATTCGTTATTTTCGTGTATTATTTTATGATAAAACATAAGGAGCAGAGAATCGGCGTTTTGGTTGACGTTTCCAACATGTACCACAGCGCTAAAAATCTCTATAAAAGAAGAGTTAATTTTAAAGAAATTTTAAAAACAGCCGTAGCCGGCAGAAAGCTGATTCGGGCCACGGCTTATGTAATTAAAACCGAAAACGAAGAAGGCAATGCTTTTTTTGAAGCTTTAAGCCAGCAAGGCTTTGAAGTTAAAATGAAAGATCTGCAGATTTTTGCCGGCGGCGCTAAAAAGGCCGATTGGGATGTCGGCATTACGGTTGACGCCATTAAATTGGCGGAAAAATTAGACGTGTTAATCTTGGTTACCGGGGACGGCGACTATATTCCTTTGGTTAATTATTTGCAAAACACCAAAGGCTGCTTAGTTGAAGTTATGGCTTTCCGCCAAACTACTTCAAGCAAACTGATTGAAGAAGCCGACGACTTTACGAATTTAAGCGAAGATAAAAAGTATTTATTAAAATAGAAAATAATAATTCACCCCTGTTAAATAAATTTGCGTAGCAAATCTACGCGAAGCGTATTTAACGGGGTTAACGCTTGACCGGCGAACAGATAGTACTGTGGCTTAACCATAGTTCTGTAGTTTGTTGGCCAAGCACAAAAGTATGAACGAACAAACATTCAGTTGCGACTGGCTTGGCCGCACTCTCACTATTAAAACTGGCAAATTAGCCAGACAAGCTGACGCCGCCGTTACCGTGCAATACGGCGATACGTCTGTTTTAGCTACCGTAGTTGAAGCAAAAGAAGAGCGCGCGGGTATAGATTTTTTTCCGCTCATGGTTGAGTTTGAAGAAAAACTTTACGCCGCCGGAATTATTAAAGGCTCGCGCTGGATTAAGCGCGAAGGCCGGCCGTCGGATGAAGCGGTTTTAACCGGACGCATGATTGACCGCTCTATCAGGCCGCTTTTCGGCGCTGATTCAAAAAAAGATGTCCAGGTCATGATTACGGTTTTATCGGCCGACGGAAAAAACGATTATGACATCGTTTCCTTGGTCGCGGCTTCGGCCGCGTTGTCAATCGCCGGTTTAAATTGGCATGGACCGATCGCCGGCGTCAGAGTCGGACGAATTGAGGGCCAATATGTTTTTAACCCGACTTATGAAGAAAGGCTGGTCTGCGATATGGACCTAATCGTGGCTGGCACCGGCGCCAAAGTAGTTATGATTGAAGCTGAAGGCAAAGAAATCGCCGAGGCCGATATGATTGAAGCGATTAATATCGGACAAAAAAATCTTCAAGCCGCCATTGATTTAATAGAAGAAATGAAAAAAAATGTTGCCGTAACGAAAAAGCCAGCCGCCAAAAAATTAGTCAGCCAGGAAGAAATTGACGCGCAGAAAGAAATGGAAAAAATCTTTGGCTTGGCTAAATCTTGGCTGGATAAAAATATTCCTAAAATATTATTCGATAAAACTCATTACACCAAAGGCGAAAGAAAATCGGCCGTAGCCGCTATTAAAGAAAGCTTGGATCAACACTTATTTGAACAAAATATAAGCAAAGATAAGCGCGCGGCCGCCATCAGCCACTTAGTTGAAGAAATGGTTGAGGCCGAAGTTACGCGGGCAATTCTTAAGGACAAAAAAAGAGTTGACGGACGAAAATTAGATGAAATTAGAAATTTATCGGCCGAAGTTAGTATGCTGCCGCGAATTCACGGCTCCGGCTTATTTAACCGCGGCGAAACTCAAGTTTTATCAATTGTTACTTTAGGCGCTCCGGGCATGGAACAATCTTTAGAAGGACTGGAAGGCGTCGGCACCAAGCGCTATATGCATCACTATAACTTCGCTCCGTTCTCGGTCGGCGAAGCCAGACCGATAAGATCACTTGGACGAAGAGAAATCGGTCATGGCGCCTTGGCGGAAAAAGCCTTAGTGCCGGTTTTGCCGACTAAAGAAGAATTTCCTTATACTATCCGCGTTGTCTCGGAAACTTTAGGTTCAAACGGCTCATCTTCAATGGCCGCGACTTGCGGTTCAAGCTTGGCCTTAATGGACGCGGGCGTACCGATTAAAAAAACCGTAGCCGGTATAGCCATGGGATTGGCTTCCAATGAAGATATGAGCGAATGGGAAATACTGACTGATATCCAGGACTTAGAAGACGGCTTAGGCGGCATGGATTTTAAAATAACCGGCACGGCCGACGGCATAACCGCCATTCAATTAGACACTAAAACTAACGGCCTTACTGAAGAGATGATTGCTAAAACCATTAACCAATCGAAAAAAGCCAGGCTGGAAGTTTTAGCCGCTATGAACAAGGCGATTGATAAGCCAAGGCCGGATTTATCGCCTTACGCTCCGCGCATTACCAGCTTTCATATTGAGCCTGACCGCATAAGAGAAGTCATCGGCACCGGCGGCAAAGTTATTAACGAAATAATCGCGGCTACCGGAGTTTCTATTGATATAGATGACGACGGCTTGGTTATGGTCTGCGGTACTGACGCGGCCAAAGTTATTGAAGCCGTCGATTGGATAAAAAATATCGTACGCGACTTTGAACCGGGGGAAATTTTTAAAGGCAAGGTTGTCCGCTTAATGGACTTCGGCGCTTTTATCCAATTAACTCCGAATAAAGACGGCATGGCGCATGTCAGCGAATTAGCGCCTTACCGGGTCGGTCGGCCGGCTGATTTCGTTGACATCGGCGACGAAGTAACGGTTAAAATTATTGAAATAGACGACATGGGACGCATTAACCTAACCTTAAAGGGTTTGCCGGAAAATGAGCATCTCTGGAAAGACGGCAAAGGCAAGCAAGAAGGCGGTTTCGGCGCCCCGAGATTTAACGGCGGCGATAACGACCGCCGACGCGGCGGATTTAGAAGATAATAATACTTCACATAAATCCCCATACCTATATATAGGTATGGGGATAAAAAACACTTCTCAATTTGAGAAGTGTTTTTGTTTAACTTGAGTATTTGTTATAATTACTCTACTTATCTCATCCAATAAACATGCTATTAAAATTAATATTCACAAACTCGCCGGAATTATTTTACACAATCAATATGATTCCCGGCATTTTAATATCAGGCATGAAAGTCAATTCTCTTACTTTAGTTTTGGTTTCTGGCCTAGCTTTAATATTCGCCGGCTCAATAGCTTTTTTAATTTTCTATTTTAAAAATTTAGGTGAAAATAAATTCCAAATGATTTTACTCGGTTTAATTGTTATTGCCTGGCTGCCGCTTTACATAAATTTTACTTACAACAATATTTATGATTTATCGGAAAATCTTGGCGCTTTAAAATACAGCAACTCGAGCAAGAATATTTTAAGAATTTGCAATATTGACAACCGCCAAAATTTAAACGGAATTTACTGCCGCTTATTTTCTTTTTTTACTTTTGTAAAAAACCGCTTACCGGCTGGAAGTAACGTTAAAATACTGGTTGCGCCGGGCATGGACGCGTATTTTAATTATTACTTATATCCTAATTACAAAATTGTTGATCAAGCCGATTATATTTTATTTTATCACCCTAATAACTATTTATTTAAAAATAATATTTTATACAAAAGAGAAAATAATAAAAATATAATTATTGGTAAATATGAAATGCTATCCGCTAAAAGTAATACTGAATTTATATTAAAAAAACAATAAAATGATAACCTTAAAATTAATACTATTTTTTCTTTCCATATTTATACCCGGCTGGCTCGTAGAAAAAATTTTTATTAAAAGTCAAGAATCTTTTTTATTTAAACTCGCCTTATCGTGGGGCATGGGCGCGGTTTTATTAACGCTTGAGCTTTTCTGTTTATTTTTCTTGCTGAAATTAAAAATGAACTTAATTATTTTCTATTTATTTTTAACTGCCGAATGCGCATTATTCCTATATTTAATTATTAAAAATCAAGCTTGGCTTAATTTGAAAAATAATTTAGATAATTGGAAAATTAAATTATCCTTAATAAAATTTAATTTTACAAAAATAAGAATAACCTGGGTGGTTGTTTTTATTCTTATCTTAATTCAGGTTGTCTTATTGTCGTTTAACGCCCTGGCTCGTCCGCCTATCGCTTACGACAATTTAACTATGTGGCAATACAAGCCAAAAGTTTTGTTTTATGAAAATAAAATCAATTTTGACGCAAAAAATTTATCTTTTCTTGGTGGTGGCGGCCATACTAACTATCCTTGGCAAACACCGCTGTTATTTTATTGGTTTTACGCTAATTTAGGCGAATTCAACGACTTGGCCGGAAATTTAATCAATATAATTTATTATTTATCAATTTTAATTGTTATTTATTATTTTTTAAAAAAATATTTATCCAATCTGGTTAGCTTGATTTTCGTCTGGTTTTTTTCTACCATGCCCCTGCCATTTTATCATGCTTATAACGGTTATGCGGATTTAACTTTAAGTTATTATCTTTTGATAGCTTTTATCTTTTTATTCTACTGGCTAAAAACACAAGAAAAAAAATGGTTATTGATCGCTGGGGTATTTTTCGGCTGCGCTTTATTCGTTAAAAACGATGCTTTAATTTTTATTCTGGCTAGCTTGCCTGTCATCTTTATAAATCTTTTTATAACTGACAAAAAAATCATTGCTACGCTTAAATACTGCTGTTTTTATTTACTGGCGATTATTTTACCGCTACTGCCCTGGTTATTAATTAAAATTAAATATAATCTTCCTTTTTCGAACGTTGAACCTGGCTTTGGCTACCATGCTGATGTTTGGAGTAATATCGGCTGGGCCTTATTTTTAAATAACAGTTTTAATATTTGGTGGTTTGTGGTTATTTTGAGCTTAATAATAAATATCAAAAAAATTAAAAAACAAAATAACCTGTTTTTATCTTGGCTATTTTTAATCTTATGTCTTACCGGTTTAATTATGCTTTACTTATTTACTGAAGAATATCGTTTCGCGGTTGATAATACGGCGTTATCAAGAAATTTTTTAACGCTGGCGCCGATTTCAGTCGCTTTAGCGGCTGTTTCCTATGGGCAGATTAAAAGCCAGTCTTAATTTTGCCACAATAAATTAGACATACTATAATAGAATTATAACTATAATCAATAACATATGCTTAAATCCGAAATTAGAAAAGATTATCTATCCGATAAACACGTAATTATCACGCCCGGCCGCGCTAAGCGGCCGCGCGATATTAGCGAGCAAACCATTATTTCCCGCGTTTCCAGCTGCCCGTTTTGCCCAGAAAAAATTGACCAAAAAAATATCCTTGACCAAATTGACGGTCCTGAAGGCAAAATATTAAGCATAAAAAATGTCTTCCCGGCCGTAACACTTGATAATAAAAAAGCCTACGGAGTGCAAGAAGTAATTATTGAAACGCCTGACCACAAAAAAGAATTACATGATTTAAGCGAGGGCCAAATCGAACAACTTCTAAGAATGTATTCAAAACGTACGGAGGCATTAAGTAAAATCAAAAATATTGAATATGTTTTATGCTTTAAGAACCAAGGATCTAAAGCCGGCGCCTCAATCGTCCATGCCCATTCGCAAATTTTTGCCACCGATATAATGCCGCCTGAAATTAAAGAAGAATTAAAAATTTGGCGCGACTACAGGCTTGATAAAAAAATCTGCGCCTATTGCGAAATTCTTAAAAAGGAAATGAAATCGCCGAGAAAAATTTATGAAGATAAATTTGTAGGCGCATTCACTCCTTACGCCAGCCAATACCATTACGAAGCCTGGATTTTCTCCAAGCGTCACCTGGACAACATCACAAAATTAAACGATGGCGAATTTAAAGCCTTCGCTAAAATCCTAAAAAAAATCCTGATAAAGCTTAGCGAGCTGAATCTTTCTTTTAACTATTTTCTGCACCAGTCAATCTCCGACCATGACCAGCATTTCTATTTAAAAATCCAGCCTCGCGACAGCATCTGGGCCGGAGTTGAGCTTGGGTCAGGGTTAATAATAAACTCTGTTGCACCGGAAGAAGCGGCTGAATTTTTTAGGGAATAAGTACGCCTCGCCGCTAATAAATAAGTGCCGGGGTGCAAAATTTGTTAAAAAGCTGTGTACTTTCGTTAAAGCATTTATTTCCGCTATTTTGTTTTTGTAAATAATATAGGCTAAAATTAGATAAAAATATTTTAAAAACCAAAAATATCAAATAAATTTGCTTTTGCCCTTGACATTTATTGAGATTTTATTTAATATTACTAATGCAATACAAATTTATTCACCACGTTAGAATTTAGTATTTTGAAATTCGCATATTTATTCATAAATATAAATCTCGTTAAAATCAAAATTCTAACGGGGTTCATAAATAAAAAATTCATTGAATAAATAATAAGCACAACTTGAAAACACATGAAAGAAGAAAACAGTGATATTGGAAAGCTAATATCCCTGTTTTTTTCTTTCGTCAAGAAAGATGCGTAACTTAACAATTAAATCTACTCTGTGAAACAATTTCGATCAGAGGTTTCGGAATTGCAGCAAGCAGCATTAATATTTTCACAAGAGTAAGATTCTGTTAAACAAATTCGCCCCCCGGCGAATTTCCGCCAGGCGGATATAACAGAATAAATTTCAATACTAACAGGCGCTAATTCTAACTTTTCAACAGTTTTTTATTAAACTGAAGAAAAATAAATCCCCTCACTTATTTATAAGTGTGGGGATAAATCTGGAGAATTAATTTCTTCAAATATTTTAGTATATAGCTTCGCAAGAACTGTTTACTAAACATGGCGTACCATGTAAAAAACTAAAAAAAGTTTATGCAAATAAACTTTTTCAGGGAAGCCTGATCAAAAACTTAATTGAGAGTTTGATCCTGGCTCAGGATGAACGCTGGCGACGTGTCTAAGGCATGCAAGTCGAGGGGTCCGTAGCAATACGGACACCGGCAAACGGGTGCGTAACACATTGGTAACTTACCCCGAAGTCATGAATAAGCCTGCGAAAGCGGGTCTAATACATGATGGAAGCGAGGGGACTTAAGTCATTCTCGCTTAAAGATTTATCGCTTCGGGAAAGGCCTATGGCCTATCAGCTAGTTGGTGAGGTAATGGCTCACCAAGGCTACGACGGGTAGCGGGATTGAGAGATTGACCCGCCTCACTGGGACTGAGACACTGCCCAGACTCCTACGGGAGGCTGCAGTCAAGAAT
>CAZGKM010000025.1:4002-10149 GCA_964526325.1 uncultured Gammaproteobacteria bacterium | reverse complement strand
GCGGAGAGAGAGGGATTCGAACCCTCGATACCTTGCGGTATACGCGCTTTCCAAGCGCGCGCCATCGGCCACTAGGCGACCTCTCCGTACTTATTTAAGCAAATCATCAACTATGCTTTTCAAGCCTTTTTCCGGCCGGCCGTCGGAAGCGGTAAAATCTTCAAACGGATAAGCGCCAGGATAAATATAGCCGTTAGCAAAAAAGGTTGGCGTACCGGTAGCGCCGGCTTTACCGCCTTCGGCCGCTTGCTCTCCGACTTTATCTGTATATTTATTACTATCCAAACATTGGTCAAATTGCTCCTGATTTAAGCCTAAATCGGCCGCGTCTATTTTATATTGCTCCTGGCTCATTCTGCCGGCTGTGTTATCGGCAAATAACTTATCATGCATCTCCCAAAATTTTCCCTGCTCGGCTGCGCATTCCGCCGCTTCGGCCGCGCTTTTAGCGTTAAGATGGCCGGGCAAAGGATAATGCCGGAAAGCTATCGCGACTTTCCCTCTAAAATTTTCTTCCACCCTTTTTATGGTTTCGGCAAATTTAGCGCAAAATGGACATTCAAAATCGCTGTAAACAATTATTTGCACTAAAGCCTGCGGGTCGCCTAACACATAGTCAGTCGCATCAATAGGCCTGACTTTATTGGTTTGATATTGGCTATTATTTTCTTGTTGCTCTGAATCCTGCGGCGCTTTACTTTCTCTGGCCATAAGAATTAAGCCGGCCGCGATTAAAATAATAACTACAAGAAAAAATATTTTATTTTGTTTAGACATAAAATTAATTTTCAATTTACAATTCTCAATTTTCAAACAATTTTCAATTTATAAATTACTAAGAAATTAATTGAAAATTTAATAATTAGTTATTTACCCCGTTAAATTGCTTCGCACCGGTTTCGCCGGATTTAACGGGGTGAATTGAAAATTGGTCATTGAAAATTGAAAATTTTATATGTTATTTCTTAAATCTTTGGCTTCTTTTTATGCCATTCAGTGGCTTGTTGGAAATTATACCCCACTCTAAACAGCATGGCTTCATTAAAACGTTTGCCGATTAACTGCAGGCCAACCGGCAAGCCTTGGTCAAAGCCGCAGGGAATAGTAATCGCCGGCAGTCCGGCGAGCGATGCGCCGGCAACAAAAATATCTTCAAGATACATTTTTAAAGGATCGCTGGACTGCTTGCCGATTTTAAAAGCTGCGTGCGGCGCGGTTGGAGTTAATAAGCAATCGACTTTTTCCAGAACTTTATCTAACTCTTGTTTTATTTTAGTGCGCACTTTTTGCGCCTGTAAATAGTAAGCGTCAAAATAGCCGGCGCTTAAAGCATAAGTTCCCAGCATAATGCGACGCTTGGCTTCCGGACCGAAGCCTTTACCGCGGCTTTTGGTGTAAATATCCATTAAATCAGCTTTAACCCTGTCTCCGTCTTGAATGCTCAAGCCATATTTTATGCCGTCAAATCTGGCTAAATTTGAACTTACTTCAGACGGCGTAATAATATAATAAACCGGAATACCGTATTTTGTGCTGGGCAGGCTTACTTTTTTAAATTTAACGCCTAATTTTTTCAAATCCCTAATCGCTTGCTCAATCGCTTCAGTTACGCCTTTGTCCGTGCCTTCAATAAAATATTCTTTTGGCAAGCCGATAGTTAAGCCTTTAATGCTTTTTTTCATTTCCTTTCCATAATTCTGAATTTCAATATCTACAGTCGTTGCGTCATTTTTATCTGCGCCGGCCAAAACTTTTTCTACAATGCCTGCATCTTCGACTGTTTTAGTCAGCGGTCCGGGAACGTCGGTTGAGCTGGTCATGGCGATAAGCCCGAAACGGGAACTTCGGCCGTAAGTCGGCTTTAGGCCGGTGATGCCGCAAAAACTAGCCGGGCATCTTATTGAACCGCCCGTATCGGTGCCTAAAGCGAATAAACACATATCGGCGGCTACGGCCGCGGCCGAACCGCCGGAAGAACCGCCGGGCACGCGAGTTAAATCCCAGGGATTATGAGTCGGGCCGTAAGCGGAATTTTCCGTCGAGGCGCCATGGGCGAATTCATCTAAATTAGTCTTGCCTAAAAGCACGGCGCCGCTCCGCTTTAATCTTTTAATAATTGTCGCGTCGTAAGGCGCAATATAATTTTTTAAAATTTTCGAAGCGGCCGTAGTTTTTACGCCGCGAGTTAAAATATTATCTTTAGCTAAATATGGAATACCCAATAAATCGTTAGTCTCGCCCTTAGCGCGGCGCTCGTCGGCTCTTTTGGCTTCCTCTAGCGCCTCTTTTTCACAAACCGTTAAACAAGCCTTTATTTCCCCGTCCACTTCCTTAATCCGCTTTAAACACGCCTTAGTCAAATCCAAGGAAGTTATTTCTCCCCTTTTTAGTCTTTTATTTGCTTCTTTTATCGTCAACGTATTTAAATTCATAATAATTTTTAAATTTTTAATTTTATAAATAATGTTTAAATATCCTAATATTTAAACATTAAAAATTTGAATATTATTTAAAAATTGGAAATTAAAAATTTTACTCTATTACTCTTTTTACTTTAATAAACCCCTCTTCTTTTTCCGGCGCGTCGGCCAACGCTTCTTCAATTTCTTTCTCATCCCAATTTTTTACTGCATCCTCGCGTAAAATATTTTCCAATCCGGTAACTTGCGCTGTCGGCTCTATGCCTTTTACATCAACTTCTTTTAGCTGATCGATATAATTTAAAATAGCCGAAAGCTGTCCGCTATATTTTTTTAACTCGGAATCGGTTAATTCCAACCTGGCTAACTTGGCAATGTGTTGTATTTCTTCATTTGATAACAGCATAAATTTATTTTTTATACGCCTGCTAATGGACAGTTTAATTCTCTACTTGCTGGCATAAGCCGTCGACACAGCTAATTATTAGATGACCGGTTAATCCGCTGCAATAATCCGGACACTGCTTTAAAACATTAACATATTTTTTATTACCGACAAAACATTCGCCCGTATTAATCTTCGTGCCGCAAGCGCAATCGCTATCCGTTTGACAAGACGTTAAATCATCGCCGGTGCTTTTAGCACAATCCTGTGGACAAGATTCAGCTGTTTCCGCGCAAGGACAACCACTACCCATGCAAACTATTTCTTGACAAGAACCGTTACCGCAAAGATCCTTACAAATAGAATTTTCCCCTGCCTCGGGGCAAGCTGTAAACTCGCAATTAGGCCCGGTACGACCAACGGCAGAACCATCAGAACATAATTTAGCTTCCATGGTGCAGGCGACTCTTTTAGTCTCGCCGCGCCATTTATTATAAGCGCCATAAGACACTCCTCCCAAAATTAAAATGATAATTAATACTAATAATACGATTTGTTGTTTTTTCGACATAAAATTATTTTGCCATCTTCATAAACTCCTGCTCATTAATTATTTTCACTCCTAATTTTTTTGCTTTTTCCAGCTTACTTCCCGGCTCAACGCCAGCCACGACATAATCGGTATTTTTACTGACCGATGAAGAAATATCTCCGCCCAATTCCCTTATTTTAGCTTTAGCCTGGTCTCTTGTCAATTGATTAAGAGAACCGGTTAAAACAAACGTTTTTCCGGCTAATTTTGCGCTTTTAGCCGTAATTTTAAGACTGGTTACTTTTACTCCGTCTGTCGCTAATCTAGCCAGCAACTCTAAATTTTTTTTATCATGAAACCATTCGTAAGCGCTTTTAGCCATTATTTCTCCAAAATCGTAAATAGAATTTATTTCATCCAGACCGGCCTCTTTAATTTTTTCTAAACTGCCGAAATGTTTAGCTAAACTCAAGGCCGATTCTTCGCCCACATGTCTGATGCCAAGACTATAAATAAACCTGGGTAAATCTACTTCTTTTTTAACCGCGATTGCTTCAACTAAATTTTCCGCCGATTTATCGGCGAATCTTTCCAAGGGCATTAAATCACCTACGGTTAATTTATAAAAATCGCTGATATCTTTTACTAAACCCTGCTTAATTAATTGCTCAATAATTTTCGGGCCTAGTCCTTCGATATCCATGGCATTTTTTGACGCCCAGTGGGTTAAATTGCGTAAATTTACGGCGTAACAATTTTTATTAACGCATCTGTAAGCCACCTCGCCGGCCACTTTTTCCACGCCGCCCGAACAGATCGGGCATCGTTTCGGCGCTTTAATTTCTTTTTCCGTTCCTAATCGCAAATTAAATAAAACTTTTATAACCTTAGGAATAACATCGCCGGCGCGCTCAATTATAACCGTATCGCCGATTTTTAAACCAAGCCTATTGATTTCATCAAGATTGTGCAAAGTCGCCCGGCTGACCGTCACGCCGTAAATTTTAACCGGTTTTAGATGCGCCGTTGGCGTTAAAACGCCGGTGCGGCCGACCTGCCAGACAACGTCTTCCACCGCTGTAGTCGCCTGCTCGGCCGCGAATTTATAAGCCATCATATAGCGCGGCCCCTTGCCAACAATACCGAGCTTACTCCATAAATTTAAATTATTAACCACTATTACTACCCCATCGCATTCAAACGGCACTTTATCCCGATTCTTCTCCCAATAATCATGAAATTTAATGGCTTCTTCTAAATTTTTACAATATTTATTCTGTTTTAAAACTTTAAAGCCTAAAAGTTTGGCCAATTCATGCTCTTGCTCATGGGTTTGGAAAACCCCGGCCTCATCCTCCTTTACTGAAGGGAGTAATAAAGCATAAGCATGGCAATCCAATTTTCGTTCAGCCGTTAATTTTGAATCCAGCTGCCTGATTGAGCCGGCGGCCGCATTGCGCGGATTAGCTAGCAGCGGCCGGCCCTGCTTTTTGTATTGCTTATTTAAATCCTGAAATACTTTAGCGGATATAATGGCTTCGCCGCGCGCTTCAAGTCGGCCATTATCTAAAGCGTGAAATAATTTTTTTATAGACTCGCCGTTTAAACCGATTTTTTTTAATTCCGCTTCAGCCGGCCGCCTTAAAATCAAGGGAATCGCTTCAACGGTTTTTAAATTTTGTGTTACGTCTTCGCCGATTTCTCCATCGCCACGAGTCGCGCCTAAAACAAACTTGCCGCGCTCATAAACCAATGCCACAGCCAAACCATCCATTTTCAACTCGGCATAATAATCAAATTTTTGCCCGGGCAATATCCTATCCATTCTTTTTCCCCAATCTCTCATATCTTCGGGCGAAAAGGCATCGTAAAGCGACATCATGGGCGACGAGTGCTTAACTTTCTTAAATTTATCCAAAGGCGCGCCGCCCACTCTTTGCGTGGGCGAATCCGGTGTGATCAGATCGGGGTGCTCGCGCTCCAGCTTTTCCAGCTCATTTTTTAAGCTATCTAAAGCCGCGTCGCTAATTTCCACCTTATCTAAAACATGATATAAATAGCGGTGATGATTTATTTCATCACGCAACTTAATTATGCGATTTTTTATTGTTTTTTTATCCATAAATATGGCTTAATTATAGCATAAAACCGCCGTTTGTTAAACGGCGGTTTTAGTTAATAAAATAAATATTTTAAATGAATAATATCCTAAGTCTCGGATTTACGTCCGTAACTGACATCCGAGCCTTGCGGAGCATCAGCACCGCAACTGCCGCCGGAAACGGACAGACAAACCCAAGTACCGCCGAGATTACCGCCGAAATGATTGGTGCACCACCAAATTCCGGTGCGTCCCGGAGCAGCTTGATAGACGTTAACAGTTTGTTGATCAGAATATACCCCACCGCTTGTTGCGGTTTACTGACAGGCATTAGCCGCAAAACAATTTTCTCTGCCTTCATTCTTGCCGAATTGGCAGAAATGAAGCAGGCCGCCGTTTACTATCGTGCCGAAAGAAGGGTCAGCTTTAACATCAGGATTATTATTTAAATACCAGCCATTCGGATCGAATGGACAGCAGGCATTAGCCGCAAAACAATTTGCTCTGCCTTCATTTTTACCGAAAGTGCAATAATGAACCAGGCCGCCGTTAGCCGCCGTACCGTAATAAGAATCAGCTTTAACGTCAGGATTATTATATAGATACCAGCCATTCGGATCGGCTGAACAATTACTGACCGGAGGAGTTGGAGTGGGAGTTGGAGTGGGAGTTGGAGTGGGAGTTGGAGTGGGAGTTGGAGTGGGAGTTG
>CAZGKM010000025.1:0-3902 GCA_964526325.1 uncultured Gammaproteobacteria bacterium | reverse complement strand
GAGTGGGACAGGCATTAGTCGCAAAACAATTTTCTCTGTCTTCATTCTTGCCGAATTGGCAGAAATGAGCCAGACCGCCGTTAGCCACCATACCGAAATAAGAATGAGCTTTAACATCAACCCAACGGTTGAGGTACCAATCGTTAGGATTGATTAAACAACTGCTTGGAGGAGTCGGAGGCGGCGCGCCTACAGTGCCTCTGTAACCATTGGCCGTGTCGCACCAAACACTGCCGGGGTTCATATAAACATGAACGGCAATTTCGCCTGAACCTGATAATTTAGCTAAATCAATATCAGCTTTCCATGTGCCACCGCCGAGGTTTGTGCCTTGATACCAGATTAAATCATCCTGGCCATTAACTTTTGTCCAGGCGGCAAAAGCAACGGTAGCGGCATTCCCTACTCCGTAGGCATAGATTGATTTAGCGCCTGATGTTCCGGTAATCTGCCAATTATCCGGACCGGCATTAGCGCATATTGGAGTCTGTGTTATTAGTATTGAAGTTGGAGTCGTGCATTGGCTGGTGGAAAAACAATGTTTCCCTTGCCTGCTAACTTCATTTTTACCATACGTGCACCAATGAATTAGTCCGCCGTTAGCGATTGTGCCGAAATAGCTGTTGGCTTTGACATCAGGATTATTATTTAGATACCAAAGGTTTGGGTCAGCTAAACAAGTATTAGTTGGGGTTGGAGTAGTAGATCCGCAAGCATTAGAAGCAAAACAATTTTCCCTGCCTTCATTTTTACCGTAACCGCAATAATGTGTTACGGCATCCATATCTGAATTTTTAACATCCGGGTAACGATTGAGATACCAACAATTAGGATTTGATTCGCATCTATCTATTGTTCCGGAGCAGACAGCTGGGTTTGTATTTGCATTACAGACATCGGCCGGAAAACAATTATCCCTGTCTTCATTTTTACCGTAACCGCAATAATGTGTTACGGCATCCATATCTGAATTTCTAACATCCGGGTAACGGTTGACGTACCAGGCCGATGGATCGTTTTGGCAGGTAAAATCGTTATTTAACCCGCAAACATCAGCGGCAAAACAATTCTCTCTACCTTCATTTTTACCGAAAGCGCAATAATGGGTTATGGCATCCACGCCTGCGTTCTTAACGTCAGGGTAACGGTTCAGGTACCAGGCCGATGGGTCGTTTTGACAGTTACCGATGGAACCGCTACCACCAACTATATAAACACTACCAAAGCTAGCTTGCTTTCCTCCGGCAATATAAATAGCTTCGTTGCCATCAACATAACCGCCAAATAAAACTGGCATAGTAAAATCAGTTACTTTTTCCCAAGAACCGCCAGTAGCGGTATTACTGCGATATAGGGCTGAAAAGCCTGATTGGCTCTCCCACTCTTGACCAACCCCGACATACAAATAATCGTTAAATTTTCCCATAAATAAAGCTAATTTGTAGCCGTTAATTTCCTTAACTAGCGTGTGCGGGTATTTATATATTCTTATTGTATTATCTAAATAAGTTTGTGTGTAATACAACGAACCTCCAAATGAAGTTGGAGCGTTGAACTGACCTCTGCTGTCAGACACCAATGGAGAGGAAATCTGATCATTCGTGCCTATCTTTGACAGAGTGGTTCCGCTTCCATCCCAGCACGATTTTGTTACATATAATTCATTGTTATGAATGCCGAAATCTGTATAGCTACCAGTACAACTTGTGCTTTGGCTGGAAGATAAAATAGAGCACGAATCGCCAACGCACTTAAGTACTGCTGTCCAAGAAGAACTCCAGTCGGCTACTCCAGCATAGACCGAACCATTATATGTTATTGTGCCCAACATCAAGCTCCCTGCTGGGTGGTGATAAACCTCACTGAAATTACCATCTCTATATTTATATATTGTGCCTTTTCCGGGATTTCCGCCTCCTCCTTCTAGCGACATGTAGAGCGCTCCGTTATTTTCGCTCATAGAATAAACTGATTCTGCCGTATATTGTTTTGCAACCGCGCCGCCGGCGCTACAGTTGTAAAGTCTTGCATCCCTCCTCCCTTCCGAACTCATGGCAGATGTATATGAACCTGCATAAATCGTACCGTTATACTTTGTAACACTAAAAAGCATCCTATCGGTTGAGCAGAACAAACTAACACTTGGCGTTGGCGTTGGCGTTGGCGTTGGCGTTGGCGTTACCGTCACCGTCGTATTAGCCGTGGCCGAACCGCTGGCGTTGGAGGCGGTAAGGGTATAAGTCATGGTTACCACCGGATTGACTGTTTTGGAAGTGCCGGTAACTGTGCCTAAGCCGCCAATGGATAATTGAGTCGCGTTAGAAACTGACCAGGAAAGCGTAGCGGTCTGGCCGGAGTTAATAGTTGCCGGGCTGGCGGTAAAGGAAGAGATGGTGGGGACGGCGCTACCATGTATTGCATAAAACCTAGATCGTATATCAGCCAGTGTTCCTATGGTCAGATATACATCATACTCATAGACAGGTCCCTTGTTTAATCCTGCCACAGGCGAAAATGACCAGGTTCCTACCGGCGCTACATAAGAAGTAGAATTTCCATCCGGACCACTGGCACCGCCATTATTATAACGGTATGAAATCCTATGATTAGGCGAGCCGGGAGAATACATGCCTATGCCCCAATTACTGTTATCCACATAGGCAGTCCATTGTTCGGTTGCATTAAAATTCGGTCCGGCAACCGGGAGATTATTGGGGATTACACTTGTTAAAGATCCATTAGTCCACGGGGAATCGCCACGGTAAGAAACCAGGTTGGGCAGGTCATAATCTACGAAAATAGCCGGTAGTTCCTGGCCGGCGGAATCATGCGTTGTAGCTCCAGTATAAGTAAATTTGTAATGTATATGCGCTGTATCATTATCAAGAGTAATCCATTCCTCCATATATCCGTCTATATTAACATTATTTGCCGCCCAATCTTTTGGTATTGTCTTGGCGTAGATTGAAGTACCGTCGTTAATAAAATTCTGAACAGTGCTGGGAAAGCCGTAGGTATCGCCTGCTTGCACAGGATTCCATTTCCAGGCACTTCCATTCCAAAATAACCCGTTTGGCGAACCATAATATGATTGCTGAATCTCCCTGCCCTTATCAGCGGAATTAATAAGATTACGTTCGGAATCAACTCTTGAAAAATAACCTACTGCTGCTCCCCAATCAGTAATCACACCGAGTTTGACCTTGTTGTTGGTAATATAGGAAAAATTCTTGGCGCTGGCAATACTCGGATAATTGCCTAAAAAAATAAATAGCAGGAAAAAACCTGCTAAGATTAAAGGAAAAAAAATAAAAGTAAATGGCTTTTTATTATTTTTAATAAAAGACTTTGGCATAGAAATTAATTTCAATTTATTAAATTGTTATGTTAATAATTATATTTTTATTATAGCAAAAAAAATGATTTATTACCAACAAAATCTGCCCCGTTCTTCGCGAAGAGCGGGGCAGATTTTTATTTGAATTTGAATTTTGCTTAACCTTATGTCCCCGATTTACGTCCACAAGTAACATTAGAATTCAGAGGAGCATCAGCACCGCAACTGCCGCCGGAAACGGACAGACAAACCCAAGTACCGCCGAGATTACCGCCGAAATGATTGGTGCACCACCAAGATTCTTTTCTTCAAGCCAACGGTTTTCATTTATTAAAATTAATTTTTACAACCACAACAAGCGGCAAAGTCGGTTGATCCAGGGTTGTAGCACCAACCGATTTGTCCGAAACCGAGTGCTTGGCATGCCGCCGTGCAAGAAGAAAATCCTCCCAAACAATTTTCGCAACCTGTTGGAGCAGGAGTTGGAGTTGGAGTTGGAGTAGGAGTGGCGCAGGCATCAGCCGCAAAACAATTTTCTCTGCCTTCATTCTTGCCCGATGAGCAG
>CAZGKM010000024.1:0-10371 GCA_964526325.1 uncultured Gammaproteobacteria bacterium | reverse complement strand
ATAACGTAAAAGACATTGATTATAAAGATGCCAATTTGCTGCGCCGTTTTATAAATTCTTACGGTAAAATTTTACCGAAAAAAAGAACCGGCACTTGTTCAAAGCATCAGCGCAAATTAGCGATTGCCGTTAAGCGCGCGCGAGTTATGGCTATCTTGCCTTTCACTAATAAGTAAAATCATTTAGAAGTATTTTATGTTAAGTTTAAATGAAATTAAAATTGGCTCTTTAATTAAAATCGCCGACGAACCTTACACGGTCATAAAAGCCGACCATCATAAGATGGGGCGAGGCGGAGCGGTTTTAAAAACCAAATTGAAAAATTTACTTAATGGCAATGTTATAGAGAAAACTTTTCAAGGCAATGATAAAGCCGAAGAAGCCGAAACCGAAACCAGCAAGGCAAATTATTTATATAAAACCGAAACAGAAGTTTATTTTATGAATAACGAAAGTTTTGAACAGTTTAGTTTGCCGTTAGAACAAGTTGGCGACAAGATAAAATTTTTGAAGGAAAGCATGGATGTTGACATATTATATTTTCAGGGCAATCCGGTTTCTTTGAAATTACCGATTAAAATTTCTTTTAAGGTTATTAGCTCCCCTCCCGGAGTTAAGGGTAATTCGGCCGGCAATGTTACTAAGGCGGTTCAACTTGAAGGCGGAGCGCAAATTAACGCTCCAATGTTTATAAATGAAGGCGATATGGTGATTGTAAATACTGATACGGGAGAATATGTCAGCCGGGAGTAAAATACAAAATAATAGTTACAAAAACAGAGGCTTATTTGCCTCTGTTTTTGTAACTGCTAAAAATTTTTTGGTGATAATAAGATTACCGTTACGGATAGCTTAAATTTAAAATAATTTTTATACTTCAATTTCCCGCGCGCTGATTTCCGATAAAATTCTTTTCCTGATTTCTTTCATCAATTTTTTATCCTGGCGTAAAAATCGTTTGGCGTTTTCTCTGCCGACGCCTAATTTTATATCGCCATAGCTATAAGAATTACCTGATTTACTGACAACATTATTGCTGACGCCGGTATCCAATAAATCACCGGAGATAGAAATGCCTTCATTGTACATGATGTCAAATTCGCAGGCTCTAAAAGGCGCGGCCACTTTATTTTTAACTACTTTTGCTTTTACGCGGTTACCGATAATTTTATCGCCTTGCTTAATTTGCGCCGCCCGCCTGACCTCAATCCTGACCGAAGAATAAAATTTTAACGCCGTGCCGCCGGTAGTGGTTTCCGGATTGCCGAAAAAGACGCCGATTTTCATTCTTATTTGATTGATAAAAATAACCACGGTTTTAGTTTTTGAAATAGTGCCAGTTAATTTGCGCAAGGCCTGGCTCATTAGTCTGGCTTGGAGCCCCATATGAGAATCTCCCATATCACCTTCAATTTCTTTTTGCGGAACCAAGGCGGCTACTGAATCGACTACTACTACATCAACCGCATTGGAACGGACTAAAGTCTCCAATATCTCTAAGGCTTGTTCGCCGGTATCAGGCTGGCTTATTAGCATCTCTTTAACATTAATGCCTATTCTTGCGGCGTATTCGGGATCTAAAGCATGCTCGGCGTCAATAAAAGCGGCAATACCGCCAATTTTTTGCACTTCAGCGATAATATGCTGGGCTAGAGTCGTTTTGCCAGAAGCCTCCGGGCCGAAAATTTCTATAATTCGGCCTCGCGGCACGCCGTTTATGCCTAAAGCAATATCTAAAGATAAACAGCCTGTAGGTATGGCGTCAACGTCGGATTTTTTAGCGTCGCCAAATCTCATAATCGCGCCTTCGCCGTATTTTTCTTTAATTTGCTCGATGGCAGATTGTGCCGCTTTCATTTTTTCATCAGACTCGCCTTTTTCTTTGTCAATTTTGATTTTAGTGTCCACCCCGTTAGAAGTACTCATAATAATTATATAATGCAACCCATAAAAAGTCCGATTTAATTAGAGACTTCTTACGGGGTCCATATAAATGATTAATTAAATAAATTAAAAGAGGTTCATAAGATACCTCCTTATAGTTTTTATAATAGACTATTTTAAGCTGATTGGCAATAATGGCTATTATCATTTGACTATAATCTGTCTAATAATCGTACTGTCACGGCCCTGCTTTTTATTGGCTGTTATGGTTATAATATTAATGCCATTTTTTAAGCCGATAGTTTGGGAAAAGTTACCGTTTTTATCGGTTAAAACAATTTGGCCGTTAATTATCAAACTGGCTTCGGCTTCGGTTCTGCCGGTTACTTGCAGATAGCTTTGGTCGGTAATTAAATCGGCGGCAGGGCTATCTATAATTAATAATGGCGGCGAAATTATTTTATTGATGCGGTAGCCTAAATATATAAAGCAAACACAAATTATTAAAAAAACTACAATATTTTTAAGGATTTTAGGCATAGCTAAAAGGTAGCGCTTTTTTATGACTTGCTTTGAAAATAATTCTTTTTGCCTTTTAGGCTCAAGTATATTAATTTCAGCTTCAAAATCTAAGGCCAGTTTTTTATAGTCCAAGCCTAAAAAAAGCGCGTATTCGCGCAAGAAATTTTTTCCGTAAACTCCGTGAGGCAGTTTTTCATATTCGCCTTTTTCTAAAGCTGTTAAGTATTTTTCATTGATATTTAGTTTTTTGGCAATTTCGGAGAGCTTTAGTTTTTTCGCTTGCCTTGAGCTTCTTAGCTGTTCGGACACCATCTCGCTGTCAAGATATATTTTATTAGTTTTAAATAAGGCCATTGGTTATTTATTTAAACCATCCAGAAGTGAAAAAGTTTGTTCCGCTTATACCTAATGATTTAAAGACAAAATAAATTATAGTATAACTGGTAAAAACAATGGCCAAGCCGATAACCGCGCCGATAATAGTTTGTTTACCGCGCGTCACCCACTCGGGATTGCCGGCCGATAGCATCATCATCAGCCCGCCGGCCACGAAAGCTAAAAGAGACAGTGAGCCGACGATGCCGAGAATAATTTTAGAAATATTAATGGCAATTAATGTAAAATCATTTAATTTACAGTCGCCATCTGTCATGCATTTGTCTGAAGAATTTAATGCCATATCGCCCGACGAGTCATTAAGCAACGACGTTGCCTTGGCCGCCAAAACACCAATAGATAAAATATTAATCACGAGTATTAGTATAATGGAAATTTTAAAAATGTTTTTCATTATTATAAAAATTATAATTATTGCGACGAATTAATCGTTTGCGTTACTTTATTAGCGGCCAAATTAATGGCATTTTCTATTTTGTCCTGGATTGATACTACCGAGTCAACCATATCGGCGAATATTTTTTCCATAGCATTTGAATCAGCGCCTTTATACCAGCTTTTAGCCGTCAGAACCTGTTCGGTAAAAACACCTATATCCAAATCATCAATTTGCTCGTTTACAAGAGCGCGCAAAGCAGTGGGTTTTTTGGCATTAGCCAAATAAGTTTTAGCTTGATCGGCTTTAGTTTCAAATTGAATAAAATCCCAGGCCTCGCTGACATATTTGCTTTTATTGGAAACCGTTTCTATCCAATAATTTGCGAAATTAATCGGCGTATTGCCTTCGATTTGCGGCAGTTTAGTAATGCCGAAATTAAGCTTTGGCGCTTGCGCTCTTATGGTGGGCAAATGGTAGGCATAGCCGAACATAATACCTAATTTTCCTTGGGCGAACATGTTCAAGGAATTATCAAGATTTTTATTCCAAGCATAAACTTCTTTTGCCGGATTGGCAAAATCAGAATAAAAGCGAAGCGCTTCCAATCCCGGATTATAATTTTGGTCTTTAAATGTTGTCGGGATTCTGTTGAAAAGCGCATGGCCGCTATCATCCAGCATTATTGCTCCGTTTTGCATCATTAAGATTGATAAAATATCGCTATAGCGTTCAATGTTATTTGTGCCGCCTAGTCCGGCGCCCGATTGAATAATTTCGCCTTTATCGTTTTGTTTGGTCATTTTTTTAATGTCTTGCTGGAATTCATTATTCCAATAAGTCGGCGGCTCAGCTATGCCGGCGTTATTAAATAAGTCTTTATTGTAATACATGGCCAAGGTATCGACGGATAACGGCAGACCGTATACTTTTTGTTCATATTGCTTGGTTGCTTCGTTCAGAGTCGGGATAACCACGTCCTGGTAAACAGCGTCAACGAAATTATTCTTTATATCATTTAGACTCAGACTTTTTGTAGTTCTTAATTCCGGGATAACTTCTTTTTTAATGGTGCCGCGGACTATGGGATAAGCCATGGTTATGGTCGGCGGCATGGGCGCGATTTTGTTTAAATATTTTTTTGTCCAAGTGTTATGGATGGAAAAAATATCCGGTCCGCGGTCTTCGGCCAAAGCATTGATAAGCTCGCTTTCATATTCGTTATACCGCAATTTGCGGTAATTTATGGTAACAAAAGGGTGCAGTTTTTTATAAGCTTCCAGAATGTCGCTAAAAGCATCTTCGCCGTCGTAAACCCGCCAATAAGTTAGCGTAATCGGCGCCATGGCCTCTTGAGTTTTTTTATTGACCACCGCGCAGCCGAAACCAGAGGTCAGGATGAAGATTGAGAGAAGAGATAAAATAGCAATTTTTTTATTTATTTTTTTCATAAACGTAGTAAAATTAAGCTGTTTATATTATACCACAAAATATTAGGTTTAATAAATATTCTGTATATTATTCAATGCGTGGCCGATACTGCAAAGCTTCGGCTATGTGAGGCGTTAAAATATTTGTTTCTCCGGCCAAATCGGCGATGGTGCGCGCTAATTTAAGAATACGGAAGTAGCCTCTGGCTGATAGATGCATTTGGTCTACGGCTTGATGCAGTAAATTTGTTGAAGTATTGTCTACTCGGCAAAAATGCTTGACAGTTTCCGGCGACATTTCCGAATTGGTTATGAAATTAGTGCCTTCAAAACGTTTATTTTGCAAAGCCCTGGCGTTTTCTACGCGCTTTTTTATAACCGCTGACCCCTCGCTGTTTATATCCGAAGCCAGTTTGTCAAATTTTATTCTTGGCACTTCAATATGCAAATCAATTCGGTCTAGAATCGGACCGGAAATTTTTTTCTTATAATTAATTATTTGCGTACTTGAGCAAACGCAATTTTTTTCACGATCGCCCGAATAGCCGCAAGGGCAAGGGTTTGAGGCGGCCACTAAAATGAATTTTGCCGGAAAGCTTAAATTGCTAGCGGCGCGGCTGACATGAATCATGCCGTCTTCCAAAGGCTGCCTTAAATTTTCCAGAACTTGGCGTGTAAATTCGGCGAATTCGTCTAAAAATAAAACGCCGCGGTGGGCTAAAGAAATTTCTCCGGGACGCGGCCAGGTACCGCCGCCGACCAAAGCCACTCCGGAAGCCGTATGATGAGGCGCTCTAAATGGCCTTGAAGTCATCAAGGCCGTTTCGGAAGGCAATTCTCCGGCGACGCTGTAAATTTTAGTTATTTCCAGAGCTTCTTTAAAAGATAAATTCGGCAAAATTGACGGAATAGTGCGGGCGATCAGAGTTTTTCCCGAACCGGGCGGACCGCTCATTAGGACGTTATGCGCTCCGGCGGCCGCGATTTCCATAGCTCGCTTAACATGTTCCTGGCCTCTAATATACGCCATATCAAAATCAATTTTGGAGTTGGTAAAATTAAATTCCGTGTAAGGCGCGCCCGGTATTGGTTTGCGGCCTTCAAGATGGGCGACCAGTTCAACTAAGTTATTTACAGGTATAACCTCAAGGTCTTTAACCAGTTTGGCTTCGGCCGCGTTGGCCGCCGGCACGAACATGGCGGTTAAGTCATTATTTTTAGCTTTAATAGCGATGGGCAAGATGCCGTTAATCGGCCTAAGTTCCCCGTTTAAAGCCAGTTCGCCTACGAATAAAAAGCGAGAAAAATCTTCACAATTTATTTTTTTAGTTGCGGCTAAAATACTGATAGCGATAGGCAAATCGTAACTTGGGCCTTGTTTTCGTAAATCTGCCGGCGCTAAATTAACCGTTACTTTTCTTTTAGGAAAATACAGTCCGGAATTTTTTACCGCGCTTCTGACTCGTTCCCTTGATTCCGAAACCGCCGTGTCCGGCAAGCCAACGATGCTAAAAGCACCAAGAGGATTATTTAAAATATCGGCTTCCACTTCCACCAGTTCGGCGTCAAGCCCGACTACGGCCGCAGAGAGAATTTTTGAGCTCATAAAAAATTGAAGTATAACTAAAGAATAAATTTATTATATCATTAAAACAAAAAACCGCCTAAGGCAGTTGAGCGTTTATTAATTTCAATTAATATTAAATTTTTGCTATTGCCTTCGCTTCATCCAGTTTAATGCTTAGTAATTTTGACACGCCGCTTTCTTCCATGGTAACTCCGTAAAGAACATTGGCGCGGCGCATAGAAGCGCGGTTATGAGTAATAACTATGAATTGAGTTTTATGGGATAAGTCGTCTAAAATTTTAGCCAGGCGTTCAGAATTTGCTTCGTCAAGCGAAGCGTCAACTTCATCCAAAACAACGAAAGGGGCCGGATTACAGCTAATAATAGCGCAAATTAGACCGATAGCGGTTAAAGCTCTTTCGCCGCCGGATAGCATGGTTATAGCTTTTATTTTTTTGCCCGGAGGCGTGGCCAGAATTTCAATACCGGCCAAACCGGTGGCGTTATATTTTTGCAAATATTTAATTCTTTTTAAATTTGCCGTGAATTTATCCTCCAATGCTTCGGGCGCCGCTGCCGGTTCGATTCCTTCGGTTGTGTTGTTTTTATTTTTTTCGCCATTGTTGTTTTCCGGCAATTCTTCGGTTAAAACTTTTACTATTTTTGCCGTTCCGCCGTTAAATAGAATTTTAAAATATTCTTCAAACTTGGCGGAAATATTTTTAAATTCCTTGTCAAATCTTTCTTTAATTATAACGTCAAGTTCCTTGATTATTTTTTCCAGCGACCCAACCGCGCTATTTAAATCATGGGCTTGGTTTTCTAAATAATCAAAACGCTCTTTAGTTTCAATATATTCTTTTTCAATTTCCGGATCAATACCGCCAATTTGGTCAATTTGTTTTTTCAGCGAATTAATTTTTTCCAAGGCCGTTTCAATATCAACCGGTTCTTCGACGACCTTATCCATCACTTCTTTTAAGTTGCCGTAATTATTCCTGATTTCAATTTCCAAATCTTCTAATTTAGTTTCGTATCTTGTGGAATTAATTTTAATTTCATTCAGTTCGCGGCTTAATTCATTTATTTCATTTTGCAGATTTTGCAGATTTTTTTGCAAAGAAAAAAGTTTAGCTCTTTGTTCGTTTTCTTTGGCGTTAAACGAGTTTAATTTTTCTTTTATAACGCTAATTTTTAAATCTAACTCTTCAATTTTATTTTTTATGCTGTTTTGCTCTTTTTTGTTTTCGTTTAAATTAACCGCTCCTTTATTTGATTTAAGCTTATTGGCAATGCTGTTAAGTTCCGCTTCAAGCTGGTCTTTTCTTTCTTTTATCAGCTTAACCCTTTCGGTGCGCGCGGAAATGCGAAAACTGCTTTCATTGATTTTTGCCATAATAGCCTCTTTACTGGAAGTTAATGCCATTAAATTTTTTTGAGTTTGTTCAAAATTTTCTTTTTCCAAAATATCACCGGAAAGATTTAAAATTAATTCAATTTTTTCACGAGTTTGCGCGATTATTATTTTAATGTCAGCTAAATTATCCGTATTATAAATTTCATCCAATAAATTATTTAAATTTTTTAACTCTTGGTTGATCTTTTCCATGCCTTGGCCGCTTAAACTGGAACTATGTTTTAAAAGCTCGTCGTTTAGCCGGTTGATTTTTAAGTTTATAGCTTCTTTGTCTTTTTCCAGATCAATTAGTATTATCTTTTCCTGTTCAATATTTTTTTCTAAGCCTAAAGCCTCTTCGCTCAATTTTTTAATTTCTTTTTCTATTTCCGAATTTTTATTAATCAGCCAGGACAAATCAAATTGGCCGTTAGCTTCTAACTTAACTTCAAGCTCAGCTTCCAATTTGGCTAGTTGTTTTGTTAAAATTTCTTTTTGGTTTTGTATTTCGCTTAATTCTTTTTGCCAGCCATTAAATTCGTCGTTATTCGGATTTTGTTTTTCCATCAAGTCTAATTCGCGTCTTAGGTGGGTGTTTTTCTTTTCTTTTTCAAGCCTAGTTTGCTCCAAACCTAAGAATTTTTTATTGTAATCGCTGAATTTACCGTTAATTTCATGCCATATTTTACTATAATAATTTTTTTGCAGTTTTTTTAATTCAGCTTCAATTTCGTCGCGCTTTTTTAATTTATTGACTTGTCTGGTTAAACTTTTTAAGCGCGGCTCAATTTCAGATAAAAGCATTGAGGCTTGATTTAAATTTTCGTAACTTCGGATTAATTTATTAAGCGAGTCATCGCGTTTAATTTGAAATTGTTTAACGCCGGTAGCTTCATCAAAAAATTCCTTTCTTTCGGAAAGAGTGGTATTCAAAAAGCCTTCGACCATGCCTTGGCCGATGACGCTGTAGGTTTTTTGCCCGAAATTTGATTTGGCTAAAAGTATTTGTACATCGCTTAAACGGACGCGAACCTGATTGATTAAATATTCGCTTTCGCCGTTGCGATAGATGCGCCTGGTCAAAATTACTTCAGAATAGTCTATCGGAGCTTTATGATCTTCGTTATTCAGGAAAAGAGAAACTTCAGCCATGCTTAATTTGCCTTTTTTATCCGAGCCGGAAAAAATAATATCTTCGCTTTTTTTGCCGCGCAAAGTCTTCATGCTTTGCTCGCCCAAGGCCCAGCGTACAGCATCGGCGATATTGGATTTCCCCGAGCCATTAGGTCCAACGATTGAGGTAATACCGCGCTGGTTACCTGTTAGTATGCCAGGAAAAATCAATGTATTTTTATTGGCGAAAGATTTAAAACCTTGAATTTCCAGTTTTTCTAAAAACATAAATAAATATATATTACGCAAAAACGCATAATAATGCGTCTCTCTATTTAATTATACAATATTTTATTTAAATAAAAAAGCTGGTAGAAATGATTAAAGTTTCTACCAGCCAAACTTTCGATAAAATGGCAACCGCGCATGGTTGGATTTGCCCAAGCGGGCACGTTTGGCCGCGGTTTCTTTTTTAGGATCACCTCCTTTGCCAAGCCAGAATTCGGTTATTAAATTGCGTGCGCATAGCAGTAAGCCTCCTTTTCTGTGGTGTTTATTGTTTCAGGTGCTGTTGCTACTGCTTTCGGCGAAAATCCCCGGACGAGCAGATTAATCTTCAGCTCGCCCAACTTTTTAGCCTCATCAAGCCGGTTGTTTTTAATCAGGTTTTGCAAGGCTTTTATCTCGCCGGATGTCCATTTGCTCTTTTTGCCCTGAAGCAGAATGGAAAGAAAAATCAGCGATTCTCCAGGGGTTAACGTATCAAGCACTTGATGAAGACACCAATGGAATTTTCCGCTAAATCTTTTCTTGTTTTCTTTAGTGTCTTTTCCTCCTCGGTTTATTGCTATAAGATGGTGATCCTGTGGTTCGCCCCAGCCCTTTTTATAGCCAGGCGGTTTTTTTCTTTTTGGAAAGTTCTTATCGCGTTTTCTTTTTCTCGACATTTCGTGCCTCCCCCGGAAATGTTTTAAAAGTTGTTGATAAATGGACTGATAATTTTATTATAATACAAATAATTAATATTAGAAAGTGGATAATTAAAATAAAAAACACCGCCTTTGAGTTCCGGCGGTGTTTTTTCCCCATGCTTGCCTTACCAAATAGATGATAAAGCAGGAAAGGGAGCTGTGTTAATTATGTAGTATTTTCGTTTTTTGTTTTTTGGTTTTTTATAGTTTTTGGCTGTTTAATTAACACAGCTTTTTCATATGTTGTTATGACATATGTTTTTAATCCTCCTAATTTATTGTTTTTTGTTAAAGTGCAATATTTGCAGTATGTATTTGTTTTAACTGCAGTTAATTATATTAATATAATTTGTATTTTTTTCTAAGACAAATTAGCTTGAATAATTTTTTCTGAATGGTAGATATTTTTGTCAACCAATCCTTTGCTCTGCCTGCCGGCTTGCACTGAGTTAAAAATAAAACTAAGCAGTAAAGCGCTGATGGTTACAATAAAAAAAGCAATGGACAAGCTTATTAAGAGTCCAGACCAGCTGAACTCCTGCTCCACTGCTTTTTTCTTTATGGTATTGTAGTATTTCCAGCCAATATTTCCTAAATTAAAATAATTGGCTTGATTTTTAGCTAATGACATTTGTTTTGATTTTTGTTTTTTTCGAAAGCTTATTTTTAGCTCTCTAACTATATATTAGCAAAAATTACGCATTTTGTCAATATGG
>CAZGKM010000023.1:0-11358 GCA_964526325.1 uncultured Gammaproteobacteria bacterium | reverse complement strand
TCGCCTAATCCCAACTCGTCTTCAGCGCACAGCATGCCGCATGATTTCACTCCCCTGATTTCTACCGGTTTTATTTCCAGTCCGCCCGGTAAAACCGCGCCGATTAAAGCTACGGGAACGAATTGCCCGGATTTAATATTTTCGGCGCCGCAAACGATTTCCAGTTTTTCCTTGCCGATATCAACTAAAGCCAATCTTAACCTGTCCGCGTTCGGATGCGGCTTTACTTCCAAAATTTTACCGACTACAACATTTTTATATTTATCCGCCAGCCGTTCGATTTTTTCAACTTCAACCGTATGCAGGCTTAAAAGCTCGCCCAGCTTTTTCGGGCTGACGACCTCCGGAATATCAACGAAATTTTTTAACCAATTTAAGCTTAAATACATATATAATAATTTTTAATTTTATTTGTCATTGCGAGCGTAGCGAAGCAATCTCCGGTTTACCAATCTAACGTTAAATCTTTCCACGTTGGGTTTAATTTATTAATCAAAGCTATCTTCTTTTTTCTGGAACCGCCTTTAATTTGCTTCTCTCTGCTTATAGCATCATTAATATCATTAAATGTTTCATACCAGGCTAATTTATCAGTTTTATATTTTACCGTAAAACTTACTTTATTATCTTTATTTTTATGCTGATTATTTCTATTCAATAGATTATTAGTTACTCCGGTATAAAATACGTTATGCGTCTTATTGGTATTAATATTCACCCCGTTAAATAGGCTTTGCCTCCTATAGGGATTTAACGGGGTAAACGTAATAATTTTTCTCCTCCCTCATATAGATTATTTAACCAGAGATTGCTTCGTCCCCCGCAGATGCGGGGTCCTCGCAATGACAAAATAGGCTAATTAGAATTGACGCAAAAATCTTAAATCGCCGCTATGGAATAGTCTGATATCATTAATGCCGTATTTCAGCATGACTAGCCGGTCCAAGCCGTAGCCGAAGGCAAAACCCTGATATTCGTCCGGATCAAGTCCGCCCGCCCTAAGAACATTCGGATGCACTAAGCCGCAGCCGACGATTTCCAGCCAGCCTGTGCCTTTGCAAAGCCGGCAACCTTTACCCGAACATAAAAAGCAGGAATATTCGCCGTTTGAACCCGGCTCAACGAACGGATAAAATTTCGGCCTCATCCTTAAAACCGTTTCCGGACCGAACAATTTTTTTCCTAAAATTTCCAGAACGGCTTTTAAATGGCTAAAATTTATGCCCTTATCTATCATTAAACCCTCTAATTGATAAAAAGTGTGCTCATGGCGTACATCGGTAGCTTCGGAGCGGAAGCATCTGCCCGGCACGACGCATCTTAACGGCGCGCCGTATTTCTCTATGGCCCGAATCTGCATGGGCGAAGTCTGCGTACGCATCAGCATATCCAATTCACCTTTAGAATTTTTCTTATCAATATAAAAAGTATCCTGCATGTCGCGCGCCGGATGAAGCGGAGGAATGTTAAGGGCGGTAAAATTATAATAATCGCTTTCCAGCTCCGGTCCGTCTAAAACCATAAACCCGAGCGATGTAAATAAATCCTCAATTTCATTTTGCACAATAGTTATGGGATGCTCATGGCCGGGCTTAATTTCCGCGCCCGGCAAAGTCGCGTCAATATAAAAAGCCGGCGCGATTTCTTGCAAACCGGCTTTAATTTCTTCAAATTTATTCATCAGCTCGAATTTTATGTCATTAGCCATTTTGCCTAAAGTCTTTTTTTCCTCGGCGCTTAAATCGGCCACGCTTCGTAAAATTTTCGTCAGCTCGCCCTTTCTGCCAAGATACTTTATTTCGAGAGAGCGTAAAACAAGCGAGTCTTTAACTCTTTCTAAATCACTTAGTATCTTCTTCTTTAGTTTAATTAATTGATCCTGCATAATATATAATTTTTAAATTTTTAATTCTTAATTTTATAAAATTTAGACATTATTTAAAAAATTCAAAAATTATAAAATTAAAAATTCTATTGATTTATTTCTTTATTTGTCATTAAATCCTCTGGCGCCATTTTCGCTTTCCCGTAACTCAATAAGAAAAACTCTAGCGCGGATAAGCCGATTATTAAAATTGATAAATTCAGCCAGCTTAATAAATTTCTGGAAAGCAAAAATAAAGACGCCACGATAAAACCCGCGAAAAAAAATGACTGGCGAAAAGCGACTTTAACCGTATTGATAATTAATTCGTGGCGAAAAATCACAAATCTAACGACAAAACCGATAATAGCCGTAGTGCCGATGATGGATAACAATAAAGACAGATAAAACAGGAAAAAACCCGTGTTATTGGTAATTTCCGGATCAACCGTCCAAACAATATAGCCGAAAGCCAGCCAGCAAAAAACTGTCATGACCGACATAATGAATAAATATAAGCGTAAGGACATGGAGTTAATTTTCAATTTTTAATTTTTAAATAATTCCTGCCGGCAGGCAGGTTTAATATCTAATTTTAAAACATTAAAAATTAAAATTTATTTTAAAATTAAAAATTACAAAATTTAAAAATTTATATGCATTAATTTTACCATTTTCATCCATCTTTTTCAAGCTAAATTATCGTGCGCGATATTCACAAATTCCTTTAAAATCGCACCAAGCGCAAAGCTTTCCCGGTTTAGCCGCGAATCGGCCTTGCTTTATCTCGTTAATAGTATTGATAATTTTAACTTTTATTTTTTCCAATTCTTTAGCCGAACCGATAAATTCAACTTCGCTGTTGTTATCAAGATAATAAAAAGCCAAGGCCTTAACTTCTTGCTTGAATAATTCTTGAATCGCCAGCTGATAAATCAATAATTGCTCTTTATCTTCAAAAGTCAGCTTGTCCTTCGGTTTGCCGGTCTTATAATCAACTAATTTCAAGCCTGTGCCGGCTTGATCGATCCGATCAACCACGCCTCTGACGATATATGAGTTTTCTCCACCTGCCTCGAGCTTGGCCGAGGGATCCGCAATTCTGAAATTAAAACCTTTTTCTAAAAATAGCGCCGGCGGCCAATTGTCTTTATATTTCTCGTAATAAATACGCAAAATTTCCCGGCCTTGCTGTTTTCTTTCCTGTTTTTTCTTCTTGGATTCAAACCAATCGTCAACCCAGCTTTCTTCATAAAGCTTTAAAATTTCCTCAAAAGTGATGTTACCCCCTTTAGCAAAGGGGGGCGGGGGGGATTTTTTTGTTGCGCCGAATAATTCCGCCTGCCCCAAGCCCTTTTTTTCATTAATTAAAATAAACAATTTTTGCAGAACCGCGTGCAGAGTTTTACCGAAAGAAAACTGTTCTTTGCCCATTGTCGGAATTTTTAAAACATGGGCGAAGCGGTATTGGTAAGGGCAGCTTGAATAAGCCGCCAGCTGGGAATAGGAAAAATGCGAAGGTACAATACTCTGTTTATCGCCCCCACGCCCTTTTTTGTCATCCTCGCCCCGCAAGATGCGGGGGGGATCCAGGACGGCGGCAGTTTTACCCGATAATAGCAATTCTGGATTCCCGTTTTCACGGGAATGACAAATTTTTTTTGAGGCTGATTTTTCTACCAACCCGAGCTCCATTAAAAATCTTGATGGTTTTTTATCGCGGGCTCCCCCGTAGTCGCTCGCCCAGGAAAAATACAAGCCGGATTTAGCGCGCGTCATAGCCACATAAAACAAGCGCCGCTCTTCTTCCAGATGCACGTCGCCTTCGGGTAAAATTTCTTTAATCAAAGCGTCCGGCAGTTCAATCTGCTCCTTTCGCTCTATGGTCGGAAAACGCTTGTCCACTAAATTGGCGATAAAAACATATTTAAATTCCAAGCCTTTGCCCCCGTGCGCGGTTAAAATTTTTACGGCTTCCGGGCCGATTTCCAGGTCAGGCGCCAAACCGCCTTCTTCGCCGGCCTCCATCTCCATGTTCAATTCTGCCAAAAAAGCTTTAACGCTTTTATCGCCGGACGAATTTTCAAAAGTTTTAATCCGCTTTAAAAATTGATTGAGCAAATTCATGGCCTCAAGATTTTTTTGTTCGCCTAAATTAGCCAAATATTTTAAATAACCGCTGTCGTTCATGAAAGCCAAAAAAACTTCACTTGTCGCCTTGTCCCTGGCCAAAATTGAATGCTTGGCGATTAGCGCCAGAACCGGCTTAATCTTTTTTTCCAATAATCCGGAAAATTTTAAAATACCGGCGTTGTTTAAAACTTCGTAAAGCGACCAGGCTTTTTTATAGGCTAAATGATTGAAGCCAATAAGCTCGTCGTAAGTAAAATCAAAAATCGGCAGATTTAATACCCGCCATAAAGACAGGCTTTCGTGATAATCGTCCAGCAGTTTAAAATAAGCGATTACGTCCATAACTATCGGCTTGGCGTAAAGGCCGCGCGAAGCGCCAAAAATAAAAGGCAATTCCCGGCGCTCAAACTCGGCTATAAAATTATTGGCGCTGTCGTTCGCCCGCACTAAAACCGCGAAATCGCTCCAAGTCGCGGTTTTATTTTTATTTTTTAATTCGCATATTTTATCGACCACGAGCTTTACTTCTTCCGCTAAATCCGCGCCTTGGATTACTTCTATCGCGCCCTGGTCTTTATTTTCCGCGAATAATTTCTTACTTAACTTTTGACTTTTGACTTTTGACTCTTGACTCTCTAATTGCCATTCCAGCCGATTCGGATTATTCTGTTTTATGAATTCATAGGCTAAATCCAGAATATTTTGCGCCGAACGGTAATTCTTAGTCAGAATTATTTTTTTAGTTTCTGGATAATCTTTGGCAAATTGCAAGATATTGGACATGGAAGCGCCGCGGAAACGATAAATCGACTGATCGTCGTCTCCCACGACGGTTAGATTATTGGCCGGCTCGGCGAGAAGTTTAACAAGCTCATACTGCGCCCAGTTGGTATCCTGGAACTCGTCCACTAAAATATATTTGAATTGCCGCCTGTATTTTTTTAAAATAGCCGGCCGTTCGCGCAGGAGCTTAAGAGTATAATTTATCAAGTCGCCGAAATCCAGGGCATTTCCGTCCAATAACAACTGCTGATAAACATGATAAGCGTTTGATACCTCATTCAGTCTTTTTATTTCTTGTTCATTTATTTTATCATTTATTTCTTTATTATCATCCATTTCAGAATGACCAATTTCCAATGACAAATGACTAATTTTTTTATTTTTTTGATATTTAACATTCGACGTTTGGCATTTTTTTCCACCGCTCAACATCGTATCTAAATTCTGCTTTAAACTATCGGTATATTCTAAATAAGCGGCCGGAGAAATGTCTTCGTCTTTAGCCCGGGAAAAATGCCTTAAAAGCGCGCTGATAAATTTGGTCGGATTGCCTAAGGGGCGATAATAATCCAGCTCAAATTTATCCAAATTTTTTTTAACGAGCGCCCATTGTTCAAATTCATTTAATAATTTAAAATCGCCCGGCAGGCCTATCGCTAAACCATGCTCTTTTAAAATCCGCTCGGCAAAGCTATGAAAAGTTGAAATCCATAAATCAAAATAACCGATTGGCAGTAGCGACCCTACCCGATCCTCCATCTCGGCGGCCGCTTTTTCCGTAAAAGTCAAAGCTAAGACTTCATCAGACTTGGCAAAACCCTGCTCAATTAAATAGGCGATGCGCTGGGCAATAACCGTGGTTTTACCCGTGCCGGCTCCGGCTACGATAAGCATAGGCCCGTCTTTTTTTAAAACCGCCTCGAGCTGCTCCTTGTTTAGATTTTCAAGTAAATTATTCATAAATAAAATGACAAATTTCCAATGACGAATGACAAATCAATGGCTAATGGCTAAATGACAAATTAATATTTTCGCTTGACTATAGCTGAAAATATTAAAGTTAATTCATGCGCTTCTTGTCATAGTTCTCTGTATCTTTCTTTTTCGTTAGTTTCGGCTATCGCCAACATATGCAGCCAATGAGTGGTTTCTTTTGCTTCTTTTTTACAAATGCCAATTTTATGATTAAAATCTTTTTTTGATTCCGCGCAATCTGCTTCCATATAATTAGCGCCTATACTGGTTGCTGAACGGACTAATTGATTTATAATCGGCCTATTTATATTATTTTCTTTTATTGCTTTTACGAATATTATTGTTTGGACGCCAAATTTTGCTGTTCTTTCGGATAAATCGTATATTTTTTTGTCATTTGGATTTCGGGTTTGATTTGTCATTGGGAATTTGTCATTGGTCATTTTATTATAGCGCTAGCATTTTCTCAAACTCTCCCCTCTTTTTATACGGTCCGATAGCGGCTAAATTCAATTTTTGCTTAATAAAAATTTCTTTGGCCACGCGGCCGATATCCGCGGCGCTGACTTTTTTAATCAGAGCGTAATATTGTTCCGGCGTTAAAATTTTATCTTTTCTTTTTTGCTCTTTGAATAAAATTGCCTGCCGAGCGTACCAATTAGCCACACTGTCGGATGATTCAAACTGCAGCTTGCTGCGGCCGATTAAGCACCGCTTAACCCGGCTTAATTCTTCGGCGCCGACCGATATTTCCCTTAGCTTCCTATATTCATCTAAAATTATTCTTATGGCTTCTTTTAATTTTTCTATGGGCACGCCGGCCTGGGTGGTCAGATAGCCGGAATCGGTATACGGCTCGTTATTGGTCCTGACATAATAGGCTAAGCCGCGCCTTTCCCTAAGCTCGGTAAAAAGCCTTGAGCTCATGGTTCCGCCCAAAATTATGGAAATAATTTTAGCGATAATTTCATTTTTATGGCCATAGCTATAAGCCCTGACCCCGAGCGATAAATGGGCCTGATCGGTCTTTTTGTAAAATAAATTCAATTTGGGCCGGTTTTGCCCGTCGTTGGTTTTTAATTTATCTTTATAGCCTTTTTTAGAAAAATCACCGAAATATTTATTAATTAACTTATGGGCGCCCGGCTTAAAGCCTCCGGCCAAGCTAACGATTGTTTTGTCCGAACTATACTGCGTAGATACATAATCCAAAATTTTCCGGCGGTTTAGCCCTAAAATAGTTTTTTTAGTGCCGATCGTATCCCGGCCGGCCGGCGTATCGCCGTAAAGGCATTGTTCAAATAAATCTTCAATGTAAATCAACGGGTTATCAAGGTACATATTCAGCTCTTCCGCTATTACGCCTTTTTCGCGCTCAATCTCCTCTTGTTCAAATTTTGAATTTAAGAGTATATCGCTTAAAACATCCAAAGCCAATTCTAAGCATCCGGCTTCAACTTTAACGAAGTAGCCTGTGTATTCTTTGCCGGTAAAAGCGTTGAATTCTCCGCCAACCCGATCCAGCGCCGAAGAAATCGCGAGCGTTGTCGGGCGCTTAACCGTGCCTTTAAAAAACATGTGCTCTAAAAAATGCGAGATGCCGCTATTATTTTCATTTTCAAATCTTGAACCGGTCGCCGCCATGACTAAGACCGTGACGGTCTTAGCGCCTAATATCGGCGCGGTAATTACTTCCAGCCCGTTGCCTAATTTTTGCGTTTTGTACATAAATAATTATAATTTTTTATTTTTCGTATTCTAAAATGGCTTTAAGAACTTTTGAATCAGCTTTAAGCGGATCCATCTTGGAAATATTGCTTTGATAAACATTGGAAATACTTTCCGGACCGTAATTTTCGTTACCTTGTTTGACTAGGCGTAAACTGCCCGTATCCACATACGGCTTTCCTTCATCAACCGCTTTCTTTTGGTCGTAATTATAATAAACACTTTTAATCACTACCGGATCGGCATTTATATTCATAATCTGGCCGTAATAAATTAAGCCGTTATCTTTTAAAGTAACCGCGTACCAAGCCGGAGCTTCGGCCGGTTTATTAAATAGGCCATTATCTTTAAAAAATAAACTGTAAACCGTATAGCCGATGATTAAAAAAGCTAAAATGAAAACTACGGGCCTGACTAGGCTGCCGCGCGGTTCTCTAATTTTAGGCTGGCTGATTTTTTTTAAATCCGCCCGAGGCTTAATATCATCTTCATCTTCGTCCTGATAAATTTTTTCTAACGGCGTAATCGGGCGGGCGGGCGGGTTTTTTCTGTTGATCGGCGGCGCAGGCCGGGCGGGCGGCGAGGCCGGCTTGGGCCGCTCTATTTTTCCCCTTAAATCCACGGTTTGTTGAAAATCCGACATAAAATTATAATTTTAAAATTTTTAAATTTTCATGATGAAAAATTTCTTCAGTAGTTAAAAACAACACGGTCATCCCCTGTTTTATGACACGAAACTTCATTATCAGTCAAATTATTTCCATTTTTATGTTTTTATTATAACACAAAAAATATTTAAAGCTATAGCGCCTGTTCGGCCTAAAAACATTTAAATCGGTTTTTATTTCTATAACAAAAAATCGCCTGGCGACAGGCGATTTGCTAAATATTTTTATAACATATCAAACTTCAGAAATCTTAGAATCGTCGGACGGCTTAAGCATCAGTCCCGCAACCAGCCAGAAAAATAAAACTCCGAAATGCAGGCTGAAAAGCCAATGGTCAAAGGACATAATAATAATCAAAGCGATTAAAATTGCGCTGCCATCACGAGCGACTACTTCTCTTTTGTCATTCCCGCCCCGCCCGGCAAAATGCGGGGCGGAGGAATCCAGATTGATTTGTGCTCCATCTTTCTGGATCCCCGGGTCTCCCCCGCATTTTGCGGGGTCGCCCGAGGATGACAAAAATAAAATGCTTCTCGCAATGGTAATCAGTAACCCGATAAAAAATAATAAGCCAAATATTCCAATCTCCGCCCAAACTAATAAAAACGCGTTATGAACCGGCTGATAATAATAACTTTCATGGCCCGGCGCTTGCCGGTTTAAAGCTAAAGTATAATTTCCTAGCCCCGTTCCGGCCGCCCAATTATTTTTTATCAACCGCCACGATTCTTGATACGAAACCACTCTTTCAGAAATTGATTTATTCTCAAGCCTGCCCTCGGAACCTAAGCGCGAGGTTATAAGATTCTGAAACTGGCTGGACATTATAAAAAGTAAAACTGCCATCACCATGATAATCCCCACTAAATCTTTTGGCGATTTAAAATTTCTGCCCACTACCGCCGATATTATCATTACCGCCAGTCCGGTCGCTAAAGCCAGCCAAGCCGAGCGCGAAAAGCTGAAAAACAAGGCTACGGTAAAAATAATTATCAACCCCTTTAATAAAGGGGTCGCCCGAAGGGCGGGGGATTTTTCAGATGGCATATCAAACAAACTTAAATATATAACTAACAGTAGCCCTATCGCCAACATGCCGCCAAAAATATTGGGGTGGTCTAATCCGCCATACGCCCTTAGCCACCTCTCGCCAACGCCGTCAGCGCCAACAGCTTCTACTACCGACGCGCCTGAGTCGGCCGCGTTATGCAAAGCCAAACCCAGCCACTTATTGGCGAAAGTTGATTGGGATAAAAACTGCCAGATGCCTAAAATGGCCTGCAAAAACCAGCCGGCGAGCATGGCATAAATCAATTTAACTCTATCGTAATTAGCGCTGATTATCAGCCAAAACAAACCCACGCCTAAAATTAACCAGCCCAATTTATATAAAGCCAGCGGTTTGCTAACCGCAAAAAATACCGAAACCGCTGAAGTAAAAACCAAACCGCCAATAAGCCAGCAAACTATTTTATCGTTGTGGAAAGTTTGTAATTTGTCCCCCTTGCAAAGAGGGATTAAGGGGGTTTTTGTCATCGCGAGCGTAAGCGAAGCAATCTCGCGAACAATAAATAGCAATAAAACCACAATTAATAAAACATCCACCCCGTATAGCGCATAAGTTCCATATTCCCACGGCCCATTATTAAGTTCGCCCGCCTGTAAAATCCAGCGAGTCTGCATCGGCAATAAAAAAACCAGTAAATACAAGCCGTATTCAATTATTTTTCGTGAATATTTCATAAATAATATTGTCATCCCCGCTCCGCCCCGCATTTTGCGGGGCGGGAATGACAGAAGTGAACTATTCAACGGTCTAAGTATTTTATGACCAGAACGATAACGGCGAATAACTTTACTCCAAATCCCCGCCGCCGCCAGCGCAACCAGCGCCTTCGCAAGGCGGAGGCGGTTCATCAGGAGGCGGGGGCGGTTCAAGGTCATCGCCGCCGCCCACATCGCCGCCGCCTTCGTCCGGATCGGTAGGCAGGCTTAATTCCAGGTTGAAGAACGTTCCGCCGCCACCTTGAGGACGGTAATAAATCGGCGATATATGAATTCTCGGCAGATACGGATAAGAGAAATAATCGGTCAGGCCGTTGTCGGTAATCCTGAATAAATAATCCATGTCTTCGGTCGCGTAAACCGTAGATCTTAGTGAATATTCAAACTCCGTATACTGGAAGCGGGTAATTAGCGTATTGGTAAAATTATTCCTGGTTTCCATCAGCTTGCCTTGGAAAAACGTTTTGCCGCTAGGCGGGGTTAAAATCGGACTAGCGATGCCGGCGCCGTCATGCAAATACTGGGAATCGGCCATAACCCAATGTTCATATGTATTGGACCCGCTTTGCGGAACCCTGACCCAGGTTGAAGGAGTATTGGAAGCCGCGTATTCAAGCCGGAAAATTCCGCCCAAATATTTAAAATAACCGTCATTGGATAGGCCGATTCTTAGGCGGACGCGGTCACCGGGAAATATGCCGCTGGTTTTAGGCGTATCTTCGGTTTCGGAAAAAGAGGCCGAGCCTAACGAGCCGTCGTTATTGCGCCAGCGGTAATGCTTTAGAGTCAGGTTCGGAACTTTTAGGGGGAAGTTGATTTCGGGGATAACCGTAGATATTAAAAACCCATTATCAGAAGCTTTAACAACGCGCAAACAATAAGCTAAAGACAGAGCTTCTTCGTCGTTATCAAATAAAGAAAATTCCCATTTGCCGTTCTGCCCGGCGCGAATCAGGCCTTGAGAGTTGGTAAAGGCATTGGATTCCTGATAAGTCTGATTAATGACTGCTTCCGAATTACTGGTCAGGTCGTTAGGTGAATCCATTAAATTATTAGTAACAACAAACCCGGGCGTATTATAGAAAGCTATTGGAGAGGTATTGGTAACATCATAATAATATTCGCCCGTAAACGCGCTATCGCAAGTGCCTGATTTAACCGCGTATTGCAATTTGAATGATCCGGCATTTAAAGCCAGGTCGGCATTTTTAACTTTAATCAGCATTTTAAGGCGGAAATTAGTATACGGTATTATATTGACTTTAGTATTCTGCTCGGCTAAAGCAGCGCCGGACGAGTAAGAAGTAGAGCTGGCGAAAAAACGATAAGCCGATTGTTCAAATAGTTGTGAAGATAAATCCTGCTTCACCCCGCTATACACGGTCCCGGCCGCGCCCGCATGGCAAACGGTTCCGCCGGCAA
>CAZGKM010000022.1:10414-11710 GCA_964526325.1 uncultured Gammaproteobacteria bacterium | reverse complement strand
TTTAAAGCTGGTGCTTGGATAAAGCCCTTAGTTGAACTGCGGGCAAATTGTTTTTTAATTTTGTTCATCATAATTATTTAAATTTAATTATTAATTTAAAATAAAAATTATAAATTCGACCTTTATCTCGCACTATTTGGCGGGATCTTAAACCCCGACCAAATGGCGCTGGATTAATAATGCTTATATTTATTTATATTTATCATTAGCATATTTATTTCAATAAATCAATACCTGCTCTTTTCTGTCATTCCGGCCTACGAGCCTGCCTGTCCGGTAGGCAGGCCGGAATCCAGGGGTAATGGCATGGACATTTATTTTTCTCACTATCTTAATAAATAAAAATTCCTACGGTTTTAACCCTGGCGGACGGCAAGAAGGCTGGATTCCCGCCGGAGTTTATCCGCCTCTGGCGGGCGGGAATGACAAAATAACATTAAAAATTCGGCAGTTCTTCATAGGAAATTATGGATAAATTATCGGTAGTAGCGATAAGCTGAATATTGGAAAATGAATTTTGATATACGCTTCGTGTTTTAATGGTTGTTTGCCCCGGCGCCGGATAATTATTTTCTTTGGAAACTATATCGCAAGTTTCGCCGCCAATATCAATATTAAGCTCATCGGCGGTTGAAAAAAATGCCGTTGGATTAGCCGCCAATTTTAATAAGGCAATCTCGGCGCAGGCTTCGGCCAAGCCTAAACTTTTCTTTTTAAATTCCGTGTCCAAAATATTAAAACGCGCGAAATAGCCGGTAAAGCTGGAAACAAAAGCCAGGCCGATAAGCATAACAGATATAACGATAGCGCTGATTATAGCTATATAACCTGACTGATTCTTTAAAAAATTTAATTTTGCTTTTTTCATACTCATCGGCGTAAATGCTTGGTTATATGTAATGTCCGACTAAAGATTTTACCGTCGTTGGAAAGCGCGGTCAAAGTTACGCTGGCCTGTATTTCTCCGGCAACGGGCTGGCTGAAATTCAATGAAGTTACGGTTATGCGCTCCGGATTTAATTCAAGAAGATTTCCGGTTCCGCCGTTAAATCGGATATTCCCGTTATTTAAATCGGCTTGCGCGCGTAAAATATTGCCCGGCAAAGTTTTTATGATTAAAGTACTGCTACTTATGCCTACGCCTGGCGATTCAATATTAGTGTTAGCCTGGGCTCCGGTTAGCGCCCAATTCAGTTTAGCCAAAATAAAATTACCTTCTTCTTCTAAAATAACTTTAGTTTGCAGCGAATTGCTGTTTTGGATAATTTGATAAACGGTTACTACGCTGCCGCTCAT
>CAZGKM010000022.1:0-10314 GCA_964526325.1 uncultured Gammaproteobacteria bacterium | reverse complement strand
GCAGCGAATTGCTGTTTTGGATAATTTGATAAACGGTTACTACGCTGCCGCTCATGATAATAGAAAACAAAGCCAGATAAATTATAATTTCAATTAATGAAAATCCAGCACTACTTTTGACCCTGCCAAAAGTGGTGCTGGATAAATCCGCACTACTTTTAGTAGAATTTTTTATTTTTAAAAAAAAGTGGTGCGGGGTAAATCCTTTTTGCATAAAAATCAATTACAAATTGAATCTGCGCCCGGATCAATAATCTTCATCACATCGTTACTGCGAAATGCGCAAAAAATACGGTTATTATAATAATATAATGCCGACATAATATTCGGCAGATTAGGGCATTTTTCACCGTTAATTCTTTGAATAGTCGGAAGATTCTCTACATTCAATACTATAAATTCATTATTACCCCAGGCCGTAGCTAAAAACGCCATATAACCGACTACTCTGAAATCATTGATATCCGCCGTATTGCCGCCGAGTTTTATTGAGCCTAAAATATCAATGCCGGTTAAAGGATCTTTAACGTCTAGCGCGTAGAAATTAGGATTGGTATTACCGGCATACCGGCCAAGAAAAATTTTATTACCTAAATAATAAATACTGCGACCATCTTCGTTGCCCGGTAAATCTTTACTAGCTGCTTGAACGATTGCCGCGGGGTTAGTAACGTCAAGAACAAGCAATTCGGTACTATTGCCGGAAGTTGCCAAATAAGCGAAGCGGTGCGTAACTCCGCCGATTGTTTGATCGGTTACGGTTATAGCATTAACGTTAATATTTAGCTCTTTATAACCCAAATGTACGGGGTTATGGGGGTTTGAAACATTATAAACATGAAATTCCGGTCCGGTAGTTTGGTAAGTGCCGATATAAATTTTTTTATCATAATAAAAAATGCTTCGGCCTTCGGGATTAGGGCCGGTTAAAGAAACATCCGGAAGGTCGCGCGCCGCAATTAAAGACGGCGTTAAAGCGTTGGTAGCATTAATCACTAAAAATTGTTCGCTGGTTTTATTGTTAGCCGCGTAAACAAAAATATTTCCGTCTCCATTTTTTACCGCATCAATACTATTTATACCGTAACCGCCGGCGTCTATACCGGTTAACTCTGCATCGGTATAAGGCGGCCGCGTAATAAAAAAATCTTCTTTGGCGATTGACGGCGATTCGGTAGAGGTATAAACAATATCATCAATAACTTCAAGATCAGTCCCCTGGGCGTTGCTGAAAGTTAAGCTTAACGTGCCATCGGGATAAGCCCAGCCGCCTGATGGCGTACCGGGCGGCAGACCCGGGGGCGGCGACGTAGCGCAATCCCCTCCCAATAAAGCCAGCGTCGAGGTGCTTGATAATCGCGTTGTCAGGGTTATCACCGGGTGCCGGTTATTTTCAGCCGCCCAGTCGTAAATACTGGAAATTTCTTTTAAGCAAGGGCTAATATCGGAAACTTTAAATTCTTTAAAATAAGGCTCGCCGATATTTTCAAGAATCCGGCTTTCGGAATTAACCGAATTAAAATCTTGCCGAGAATCAGCCTTGGCTTTTTCTATCGCCGCTTGGGCTTTAAATAAAGCTTGGTTGTTGGTTTCATTATCAACCGATATAGATTGGTTGCCGAAAGTAATAACCGTAGCCGAAGTAATGCTGACGGTTATTAAAGCCAAAGCAATCAGCATTTCCAATGTGCTGATGCCGGCTTGGTTACATTTATCCCGCACCACTTTATTTATAAAAAAAGTGGTGCGGGATTTAATTTTGATTAATTCTGCCTTCATTGTTTATAGAAATTATGGCGGAACGAATTCCGTCGCTTAAAGTTAAATCGCCACCGACGGGCGTGGAAGTGGCGATCAGCCGGGTAAAAACAACTTCGCTCATACCGCTTAAGGCAATGGTTTTATCCGCTTCGTATTTTGTGTCTTTAGCTGTATCCCGGTGGTTATAATCATGAACCGCGTCGTTTCCTTCAAAAATAATATATTCGCTGGCTCCGATTTTAACTCCGTGCCAGGACTGATTAATATTGGCTAACGATTGGCTTCTGGCCTTCTGTAAGATGCTGATTGCCAGATCTTTTTCATAATAAAAAATATAACTGCGGTAATAATCCATGCTTAAGAACATGCCTAAGCCCATAATGGAAATCAGTATTAACATAGCCACAAGCATTTCAATTAGGGTAAATCCAGCACCACTTTTGACTTTGCCAAAAGTGGTGCTGGATAAATCCTCACCACTTTTTATGCAATAATTTTTTTTATAATTATTTATCATAAGACAGATTTACTTTATTAAAAGTGGTGCGGGGTGAATCCCGCGCTACTTTTAACGGAGATTTTTTGAGGCTCTATTCTTTTTTTTAATTCTCTAATTGCATTGCCATTGTGCTTTAGCCGATGTTCTCTTAATCGCGCTAATTTTTCCTCGATATAGGCTTCGTAATATAAAAGTTTCCAAGGTTTATAACGTTTAGTCGAAAAAACTTTTCCGGTATTATGTTCAACTAATCTTTTTTTGAGATCATTAGTTGACCCGGTATAATATGTGCCGTTTAGAATACTTTTTAAAATATAGATGTAATACATAAAAATTTTTTGGGGATTTATCCAGCACCACTTTTTTATAAAAATTTTTATAAAAAAGTGGTGCTGGATTTATCTTGGCGTAAGATTTTGGGTAATCGCATAAATTGGCGTTATTATTGAAATCGCGATAAAGCCGACGATAAAACCCATGGTTACCATTAAAATCGGCTCTAAGGCTCCGGATAAATTTTTCGTCAATTCGTCAAATTCGTTTTCATACATTTCCGAAAGATAGATCAAAGTTTCGCTTAAATTTCCCGAGGCTTCGCCGGTCGCGATCATCTGGATGATAATTTCCGGGAAAAGAGCGGGATTTTTTTCAAGCTGAAGATAAATTTTTCTGCCCCGGGAAACGCTTTCGGCTAATTTTATGAATTCTTTTTTATAAACAAGATTAGGCGTAGAATCGGCGATTATAGTCATAACTTCATACATAGCTATGCCGCTTCTCGCCAATAAGCCGAAAGTCCGGCAAAAATTAGTGAGTTGGTAGCTTTGCACCATACTGCCGATCAGCGGAGTTTTTAAAATAATCTGATGGTTTCTGAATCTGAACGATTCGTATTTATTATTTAAGTACCAAAATAAAATAGCGAGCAAGAAACCCGCCAATAAAATATAACCGCCGTATTTAATGGCGAAGTCGCTCAAAGCGATAATTATCCTGGTGGCTAAAGGCAATTGAATTTTCAAACTTGTAAAAACCGGCAGAATTTTCGGCAAAACGAAAACGAGCAAAAGCAAGACGATGCCGATAGTCGCGAAAATGATAAAAACAGGATAAACCAGCGCGGTAATAATTTTACTTCTAAGCTCGCGCTTCTTTTTAAGCTCCTCGGCCAAATAGCTTAAATTTTGCTCTAAGACGCCGATTGACTCGCCGACTCGTATGATATTAATGGCAAAATCACCGAATATATAGCGAAATCTTTCCATGCTTTTAGCCAGATAATGCCCGTTCGCGACATCGGAAATAATTTGTTCAAAAATCCAGACTTTAGATTTTGAACGGTAATTTTTAAGCATTTTAAGGCTTTCAATAATCGGCGTGCCGGCTTTAATCAGAAAAGATAAGCGCTTGGCGAAAAGGCTTTGCTCTTTCATGGAAAGTCTGGCGAATATTTTATTCGTAGAAAACCCTGATAATTTCATCTATGGTCGTTAGGCCGGCTTTGGCTTTTTCAAAGCCATCTTCTACCATGCTGGCCATGCCGTTTTTTACGGCAATTTTTTTAATTTCACTGGCCGAGGCTTTATTTAAAATCGCCTCGCGGATATCATTATCAACAACCAAAACTTCATGGATTCCTAACCGGCCCTGATAGCCGGTCATATTGCATTGTTCGCAGCCTTTGCCGTAATAAAATTTTTTGACCCGTTTGATTTCCGGCGGCAAAACTCCGGTTAAGCTGTCGTTTTCGGCTTGGGTAATATTTTTCTCGGTTTTGCAATTTGCACAAATTTTTCTGACTAGCCTCTGGCCGATGGCTATGTTCACGGTTGAAGCCGCCAAATAAGATTCAACTTTCATATCTAAGAGGCGCGGCAAAGTCGTAGCCGCGTCGTTCGTATGGATAGTTGATAAAAGCAAATGCCCGGTTAAAGCCGTATTTACCGCCAAGCCGGCGGTTTCCTGGTCGCGAATTTCTCCGACCATGATAATATTCGGGTCTTGCCTTAGAAACGAGCGCAGGCCGCTCGCGAAAGTAAGCCCCGTGCGGGCGTTAACCTGCACCTGCTCTATGCCGTCAAGCGCGTATTCAATCGGGTCTTCAATCGTTATAATGGAAACTTCTTTGGTGTTTAAAAGCTTTATCATGGTATAAAGCGTTGTGGTTTTACCCGAGCCGGTCGGGCCGGTCGCTAAAATCATGCCGTATGGCTTACGGATAGCCTGCATGATTTTTTTTAAATTTTTTTCGCTAAAACCTAATTTATCAAGAGTATATTCTTCCGATTGATCGGTTAAAAGGCGTAAGACCGCGTTTTCGCCGTGATAGGTCGGCGTAATGGAAACCCGGATATCAACGACTCTTTTCTCGTCCAGATGCATTCTGAAACGGCCGTCCTGGGCGATTTGATGCTCGTCGGTTCTTAAGCCGGTTAAAATTTTAATGCGTGAAATAATCTCCGAACGGATTTCCCGGGGAAATGAAAAAACATCCTGCATGACGCCGTCAACCCGGAACCTTATTTTTAAGTTTTGGGCGAAAGGGTCTATATGGATGTCCGAAGCGCGGAGTTTATGGGCATGCTTAACCAGGGATTCAACAAGATTAATGATTGAAATATCCGCTCCTCTTTTTAGCTCTTCGTTTATTTGATTAATCATCTTGATTTATATTTTTTTACCCATGAAATTAATTTGTTGGTTATTCTACAATGAAAGTTTGAAAAAGTCAAGTTAAAAAAATCAGGCAGCCGGATTAACCAACTGCCCTTGTTTTTTTCATTTTTAATTTATAACCGCGCATACCAGGCGTCAATTTCATAATCCGCCACTTCGTATTCAAAACAGCCGTTGCCTTTAATAACTTCAATTTCATTCGGCATGGTTTCATAAATTCGTTTAATCCGTTTTTCTGTAAAATTAGCATGCGACCGCCCGGGCTTAGTGAATTTTTTCCTGAATTTTTTATCAATCCGTATGGATATAATTTTTTCGTCAATTTCAACGAAAAGAAGTAATTGAGCCGAATACGATATCAGGCCTTTGCCGAAATTTAAGTTTTTAAAAAAATTTCCCGGCCCTAAAGAACCGTTTTTTTCTTTTTGCTTAACTCCGCTGACAATAATACTACTCCCGGGTTGAATCGACATCTTAACGCACTTTGCTTTTTTGACCATGTACAAATCCTCCTCTGTCTTTAAAATGAGCTATAAGCAGTTATTGCTTATTTTTAAACTATAGTATTTATATATTGATGTCAAGATTTAATAACAAGCCCTGCTTATAAAAAATACAAAATGAAAACAGCCCGTTTACTTAACGGACTGTTTTTAATATTTAAAGTTTTTAAATAATTTACAATCCTACTGCCGCGGCCGCGTTCACTAAGCCGTAACCATACAATTCGTCCAAGCCGGTTGCGCCTAAATCCTCGGCTGTTGCTTGCAATCTTGTTTGCACTTCGGCCGGACTGCATTTATTGTCGCCGTCTGTATCGCAAAGCGTCGGTAGTGATACAACCAAAGCCGCTACGCCGGCGACGTGCGGCGAAGCCATTGAAGTTCCCGAAAGAGTATTATAACCCGTACCTTTGTAAGTTGAATAAATATTAAACCCGGGCGCGGCTAAATCAACTTCAGGACCGCGGGAAGAAAAATAAGCAATCGCGTTCGCGCTATCGGTAGCCGAGACTGCAATCACTTCCGGATAAGCGGCCGGATAAATAACCGAACCGCCGCTATTACCCGCGGCCGCGACCTGCACGATACCGGCGGCGGCGGCGTTTTTAACGGCTTGTTCAAACGACAAAACGTTAGCGTCGGTTCCTAAACTCATATTGACCACTTGCATATTATTATTAATCGCCCAATCAAGACCTTCAATAATATCGGATAAATAGCCTGAGCCGGCAGAATTTAAAACTTTAATCGCGAATAAATTAATTTTTGGGCCGACGCCGACTACGCCGATGTCATTATTAAGTGCGGCTATAATTCCGGCTACGTGCGAACCATGGCCGTTATCATCATTCCAGCTTTTTCTTAAATTAATCGTATTTACCCCTTTTACAACAGAAAGATCAGGATGCGTATTGGAAATACCCGTATCAATAATGCCGACATTTATGCCGGTGCCTTCGGTTGTGCCCCAGGCAGTTTCGGCGTTTATTCGCGCTATCCCCCAGGGAGTTTCTTGAAGCGGTTGGACGGGCGCCGGCTTAACCGGTTTAGCTAAAGCTTGGACGATTACGTCATCATCAACTCTTTCTACGGCTTGCTCGCGCCCTAGAGCCGCTACCATCCGCGATGATACCATTACTACTTTAGCGCCGATTAAATCAAGATTTTTTATTTTAACTGCGCCGAATTTATTGATTAAATTTTCCTGCGCCGAATCGCTTAAAACGCCGGGTTTAAAGACGACGATTTTACGCGTCGGCTGTTCGGACGCGCTTGAAGAAAACGGCATAATAGCAATAGCGGAAAGCAGGATTGTTGCTAATAATAAGATAAATAATTTTTTCATAAAATTATTGTTAATATTTATATTTTTACCATAGCACAATATAATTATTTTGTAAAGAATTCGTCCAACAAAAAACCCCGCCGAGAGGCGGGGTTTTGTAGTTTTATTTTTATATTCTATTAAAGCAGTAAATCACCTTCAGACACGTCGGTTCCAACCGGATAAAAACGAACCTGAAGAAGTTTTAAACCGTTGTTGTCATATTCCCAGTATTCATTTTCAATGATGTCATTGAAAATCGGAACTCGTACGTCTACGGTTTCATCCATAATTCCATCACCATCCAAATCAACTTCAACCCTAAAGACGATAGTTAAAAGCTGCGCGGTAACGTTCGTGAACGTTGATTTACCTTTAGTGCGCATGGTAATTTCTTGGCCAACCTGTTCAATTGAACATTCGCCTCCGAAAGCACCGGCGCGATTAAGAGTTCTTAGAAAGGTCCCCGGCAAAAGTCCGGCGAAAGTGCTGTCAACTAAATCAGCGCAAGTAGTAATAGTCGCCCAACCGCCCGGTTTACCCAGAGGTCTTACAAATACTGAATAATCTGAAATTGTATCAACACCAGTCATATCTTGACCGACTACATAAGGATCAAGACCTGGGTCTGGAAGCTGTAATAAAGCTCCATTACTGTCAGTGGCGTTGGCATCTAAAACTGCATAATCATCTCCTTTTTGCAAATTAATCTGGGATTTGCCTTCAAGAGCGACAAAAATGACATGGCCGTTTGAACCGTCCATAGTGGCTGTCTTGGGATTCTTAACGCCGATAATGTTTAAATTATAATGAGCGCCGCTAGGAGCTCCGTTGCCTGTTGCCGCTATCGTCGGAACAACTCCGACGACTAAGGCTAAACAAACAATGGCAATTATTAATTTTTTCATAGGTTTTTAGTTAGAGAATAAATTAATTGACAAGCGTTTCCTCCTTCTTCGACCTTTTTTATTCTTTAAATAAATCGCAAAATTCATTAAAATCTACGATTTATTTACAATAATATTAATAAAAATAATTTGATTTAATATCATAGCATATCATTTGGAATTTGTCAATATTCGCAAAAACACACACGCTCCCCCGCTTTTATTAAAGTGAGGGAGGCGTGTGAGTTCAGGTTAATTCATTTCGCTAAAGTTAAATTAATATGTACACTGATTTGGAATCGTTCCCTCGGCATACAGGACATAGCTATTATCTCCGCCCGCAGAAACCCATCCGCCTGAAGTATTAGCCCATTGCGGATATTTAACATTAATCTCTGAGTAATCGCTCAATACCACATCGAAGGTAACGTCTAGATTGCCATCTGCATTAGTTTGAGCATAGTACATTGGGTTGTTTGAAGAAAGAACATTCCATAAAGTGCAATTAGCACCCTTATTAACAACCTCTACCTGATAATAAGTATTTGGGAGCAAACCTGTCGCAGATAGTTGAACTGGCGTTTCTTCATAAAATTCTGAATACGACACTACGCCGCTGGCGCCATCCGTAACACACTGCCAATTATTTTCAGGGTCTTTCTTGCACAATTCAATTGTTCGCGCTACGGGCGGCCGGACTTGAAAATTTCCGCCAGTGATTGGGTCAGCCTCAAATTCAAGATTATATCCAGTTACAAAAATTTCATCGTTAATACCCGGTTCGCCCCTGTCAACAATTGTCACGTCAACTGTTTTCTCTTCGTCGCTATTATTACAATTACCGGTAGCGTTAAATTTAACAGTCTCGCCATCTAGAAATACAAAGTTATTTATTTTATTGAAGTGGCAGGAAATCCCTGCTACGTGGTCATTAATTTGAAACTGTCCCACGAATTCACCGTCAACATCTATTCCAACATTGCCGCCAAAAGTATATTTAACAACTTCGGACTGTACGGTATAAGGTTTTTTACCGCGCATTATGGTTGATGTTTCTAGTCCCTTTACGACTCCGCCACCAGTAACGAATTTATCCAGCCAAATCTTAGTAGCTGTGTTGGTCGTATCGCCTTCGCACTCGCCATCTATATCCGCGTCAATACAAGCAGTAATTTTATCTTCACCAGGATTAACGCCGGTATATGTAAATACCGCGTCGCCGTTTGCGCCTGTTAGCACCGGAGTTATTTCAGGGTTAGCCCCCGTAACCGTAAAGAGAATATTAACTCCTTCTACCGGAACGCCGATATTGGTTGTATAGGTATGTTCGGTTCCGACCGGATTATAGGCAATTTCCGGAGTTAAATCCGCGAGATCTCTTATAACCACTAAAGTGTACGCCGCGGTTGTCGGGTTGCCGGCCAAATCTTTTACTACGCCTTCAACCGGATACACGCCAACGGGATAATCGTCGGGAATAACCATGCCTATAGAATAATTTTGAGCAAGATCATATTGCGCCGCGTCATGCAAAAATAAATTATTTTCTTCATCACCCGTAATGTAAGCGAATGGTGAGGAACCGTCCAGAGCATCTATTAAATAATTTCTATAAAAATCGGGCATTGTTGTTCTTGAATTGTAGTAATTCACTAATGCCACTGTATCAACGCCGCTTGGGTCAAGATAAAGACTAAAGAGTTCGTCTTTTAGCAGTTCGTCGGAATTTGATTCATCGGTAAATTGTAGTTCATGGTTATCTGTCGACACGCCGTTAGTTACTAAAATATACTGTCCCGTAACGCTTTTCGGCATGGCGACGTTATCAGCAGTAAAGTCGGCGGTAAGAATAGGCGCTGTAACATCAAGAAAAAGAATTAATTCCTCATCCGTCATCCCTAATTCTTCTTCCGTTAAAGCGGTTTTCCAAATTCTAACATCATCAATATAGCCGTCGGTAAACTTGCGTAATCCGCCGCCATAACCATCATTAGCTCCAATAAGCAATTGTTCAGTATTAATTGATAAATTTGACGTAAACGGAGTCGTTGCCTTTAAATCTTCATCAACATAAAGCTTTATATTACTGCCGTCATAAGTTCCGGCAAGGTGATACCAGACTCCAGTAGTTAATGGAGTATTCCACATTGCTTTAGGATAATCTGAACCTGTAGAAGAAAGGTAAAAAGTTGCTTGGCCAAAAGCATTTACTGTTAATAAATACTCCCTATAGTTACCGGATAAATCATTCCATTTTCCGGCAATAGTAGCTTGATTACCTGCGCCAATTGTGTTTAATTTTACCCAACCCTCTACGGTAAGAGCATCGGAAAAATTTAATTCGTTGGCGTTATCTATTGAAATATAGCCATCACTGCCATTAAATAAAGCTGCATTATGAGAACCATCGGTTACAAATGATGTACCGCCCACTACAGTTCCATCAAAACCACTACCGCTGCTATCAAGAGCATCTCCATCCATTTTCCACCACCCAACCAAATCTTCCGGCGCGGCCGCTGAAACCGTACCCACGAAGGCGAATACAAACAAAAAGACGCTAAAAATTATTAATATTTTTTTCATAAGTTTAATTATTACCCGCTTGGGCGGGTTGGATTAAGCGAGGAGCACCGATTATTTCGACCTTTATCATTTATCGGA
>CAZGKM010000021.1:0-12476 GCA_964526325.1 uncultured Gammaproteobacteria bacterium | reverse complement strand
CAACCTTCAATTTAGGCAATTTAGAGGTGTTACCTATGTATCTCATCTTCTCCAGTAGAGAATCTATAATATAAAAGTAATATGTAAACATATTCATAAAATAGCCAAATTTTCGCTAAAAAATAGATATTAATTAATTTTTTTAATTTGCATTTTCTTAATATTAGCGTAAAATATAAATATAAGATGTTAGGTAATAATCCAATAAGTTCGCATAATAACCAGTTATGACGAAATCGCTTCCCCTCCCTCCCTGCGGTCGGTCGGACTCGCTCCTTTTCGTCATAATGGCTTCGGAATAGATTCCGGTTCTGCTCGTCACTCGCCCTTCGCTAACGCTCAGGCTCGCGACATCGCATAACACGGAATACGCGAAATAGCCTCTCGGTATTTTTCCGCTCCGCTCCAAAATCCCTCCGGCTACTTCGCTTATTCCGAAGCCGTTGTACGAAATAAATTTTTTATCTTAAATTATTTTTCAAGTTTAGTGATTTAAACACGAAGAAAATTTGATTTTTTTATTTATTTTAAAAAGGGGAAACAAGGTGTCTTCTCCGCTCCGCTACGAATACGAATAATTTTAAATATTTAAAAAGCCTTCGCTAACGCGAAGGCTAAAATATTTTTTCTAACAGTATTTTTGCTATCTCATTAAATTGTTTTTTGGGATGCGAAGTGTGCAAAATATTTACTAATAAATTACGAGTCTTACAACACGCCTGTAACTTTTCAAGTTTTTCTAAAGCGCATTTATAATACTCCTTTCTTTCTTTTACTTTTTCTAAAGTGTTTGGGTCGCCAGCATCTAAATTCTTTTTGGTATTAAGATTTTTCCAAATATCTTCATCGCTACCGCTTAATAGAATTCTTACATCTGGAAAAATTCCGAGTGTTAGTTTATTTGATTTTATCCAGAGCACAACATCATCGACAGCTTTATCGCATGCCTTCGACATGTTAAAAGCAAGTGCTCTGAGTTCAGTAGAATCCAATAAAACAATTTTCTTTTTCTTCAAAGCTGGAATAACAACATGTTTATAATTCAACATCATTGCTTCTAGATAATACAAATTATGCGATGGTGAATATTTTTCCTCTTGGCTTAAAATCATTTTCTTTTCAACCTCTTCGGCTTGTTTTGATGTTGAAAAATAAGTCGGCTTGATCAAGACAACTTCACTTTTCCCAAATTTCTTCATCAAATATAAAGCGAAGTATTCAGAAAATGTGCTTTTGCCAGTTCCATCCGGACCATCAATGCCAATTAATGTAGGTTTTTTAGCCATCACTATTCTCCTCTAAAAATTTATCAGCCTCGCTCGGAGACTGAATACCGATTATCTCATATTTTTTCTTTTCAGAACCAACAGTTATTATTATTTCATCACCTTCTACTTTGCCCAATAACTTTGATCCTAATGGACTTTGATACGAAGCTCTAATTCCACCAGGTTCAATTAGATAACCGTCTATTATTACCTTTCTTTTATTACCATCTTCATCTTCCAGAATAACCATATTTCCAAACAACACTTTATTATTTTGCTCAACAGGTATAACGATTTCCCGTCTTTCCATAATATCCTGTAAGCCACCGAACTGCTGACTCCACATAAATTCAGTACCTATACCTAGTTTAAAACCTTCGTCATGCCAACCGTCTTGCCCACCTCCACAGTCAGATTTTTCTTTTGTTGTTTCATTTAAAGTTTTTTTTATTCTGTCAAAAAATAACTTAAATTCGTCAAAACCACGTTTAGAAAAAAGAACCTTTTTCATGTTGACCTCCAATTGTTAAAGAACAAAATTATTATATTAAATTATTATTGATTGCTCGCTCTAAAGCAACAAAAGAAGGAAAATAAAAATTATTTTTATTTTCATCTAAATAATCTTTTAGCTCTGAAAATTTAATCCATTCTAAATCTCTACTTTTTCTGAATAAACCCCTGGTGCTTTGCTCAATAAAATTGGTAACAAGCACAAGGTATAAATAGGACCTCCCATTTTTTCTTTGATAAAATATATCATCTAAGATAAAATTTTCTATCTCTTCACTATCAAAAAAATAATTAAAAACTTTACTGCCATTTCTTTTTTCAATCACAATCCCAAGCTCCTCTTCCGCATCTGAGGCTATTACCTCAAAGGGACTATTAAACTTGCTTAATAATTTTGACGGTAGCTCTTTTTTTTCAGTATTTTTAATATCTGACACCGGTCTAAATCTCTTTTTTATTAGAACTTCTTTTTCTTTTTCACCGTTTTTAACAATTATATTCAGAATAAGCGGAATAGAAACACTCAAATCATCATAGTCGATATACCGATTACTTATATCACCGTAATAATCACTCTCAATTAAAAAATTATATAAAACAGGACAATTATTTTTTATCGAATCCTTTAAACACACAATGTCTTCAGGCAGGTTTAAATCATTCTTAATCTTTAAACAATAGCTCTTGCACTTAGTCGCGTTATTAACTAAATCGGTAAATGAATTCGGGGTGCTCCATCTGACATTTTTAAAAATATCATCTTTATATTCTTGATTTGCACCAATTAGATATATACCACCATTCATTTCAGGGCCAAATACATACTTTTTATCGTCTAAGCGAATAAAGGCAGCTACCACGTCTTCATTGTTTATAAATGGGACATCCATAGGGACTAAAGCCGCCTTCTTATACTTATATTCCCCGAGAAAAGTTTTAAAAATATAGTGCAACTTAGCACTCATACTCATTTCGCCATCTAATGAATTTATATCTTTTAAGATAATCCCATCCAGAGAATAATTCTGCTGAAACCAAGCTAAATCCTCGTTATTATCAACCGCTATCACCAAATCAAAATAATCTGAATTTTTTAATTTATTAATCAAATCAGATAAACATGCCTTCGCGAAATCAAAGGCAAATTTATCCGAGGTTTCTTTTGCGATTCTAGTTTTTACTTTTCCCAATTTTGGTTTTTTGGCAAAAACAACAACCACATTATCTTTGTTTTTATTCACCATCATAATAATTTCCCCAATTTTTTATTCCTTTTCCCGGCGTCTCCAACAAAAAAATTCTTGACTTAATTATATCGTCTTGCAACTTAACAAAATCATTATTATCCAGTGCTTCGCATAAATCAATTTCAAATTTACTTGCGTGGCAAGGTTTTAATGATAGATTCGGGGTAACAAAGATTTCATTCGATTTGAAGCAACCCCTACATACATCTTCATCGCCACAACCAATTTCTATTGAAACGCCCCAAGTATTTTTATACTCAAATATCTTAAAAGGTATATACGAAGTTTGCCCCCTAAACCCAGATGCTTTTTTTCTTTCAATACATCCCAAACTCGATAAAATATTGTTAAAATCAGAAATTTTGATTGCGAATTTTATTTGTTCTTTTGTTATTGGCTCAAAATTTAAAAATTTAAACTTAAACTTTTTTTCACTACAATAATCTAAAAAATCTTTTAATTCTTTTTTTTCTGAGTTAAAGCCAGCAACCGGTACATACTTAACTTCAACCAATACGTTTTTCTCTTTTGATTTAATAGAAAGATAATTAAGATTATCAAACAATTTATCAAATTGTTCATGATTGCCCAGACATATTTTTTCCCAAATATCAAAATTTACTGCGTGGATAGATACTGCTATTTTGGTAAACGTCATTAACAACTCATCAATCATTTTCTTGTTTAAACCAATGCCATTCGTGTGAAAAAACGATTCTTTAAAATCATATTTCTGAATCGTTGAAAATATTTTCGATATATCTGGATAAAGCGTCGGGTCACCTCCGGTTATAGATATTTTTTTTAAACCTTTTTTAGCTAAAATTGTTACTAATTTTTCAAATCTCTCTCCGTTTATATGGGTCTTGTTTTTACGTCCCAGGTCCATTCCTTCATTTGAACAAAAAAAACAATTCAAGTTGCAGTAATCCGTGATAGATATTCTTAACGGAATGTGTTCTAGTATTTGCTCAAATGTTAAATCCATACTAATTATATTTAAATTCATTTTCTTTCCCCCATCCAGAACAGTTTAAGCCAGGGGCAAGCATTAAATATTCTCTTGAAAGCTTAAATAATTTAAAAATACTATCAAAGTCATTTTTCTGGATTGCAAGACTCAAATCAATACGTGTATCAAGCACAGAGCAAGGCTTTAAATAAAGTCCATTTTTTTTATTAAATGGTTTAACAAACATACATAAAAAATCATAACAAGTTTCACATGCACCCTTAAGTCCGCATCCAAAAATACTATGAAGACCGATTAATACTTTTGTTTTGCCTTTATACTCAAAATTTACACCTGGTATATACGTATTAGGATCGTTGTGTCTCGGTGTATCGCTGGAAAAGCTACAGCCGATTTTCTCTAATTTTGTAAATAATTCTTTTCGGCCCACAATATATTTCCCATGTTCAGGAAATTGTGGTTCAAATTCTAAAAACTTTGGATGAAAGTTATATTTATCACATAACTCTAGTATCATTTTAAGTTCTTTTTCACTATCATTTACCCCCTTCATTACAACGCTTTTAATAAAAACCTTATGTCCGATTCCCAATTTTCCGATATACTCAATATTTTTAACCATCTTATTGAATTTGCTCTTTTGTACTTCTTCTGAAAAAAAACAATTCAGATTGGTCATATTATTCCAAGTTTCAAATTTCAATGAATGAACTGAAATTCCAATCCTTGAAAAATTATCGCTAATTCTATCAACTATATTTTTATCTAACAATAAACCATTACTATGGATTGAAAACCTTATCTCTGGGTGCTTTTTTGTCCATTCAATTAATTTAAACTCATTATTAAAATCAGGGTGTAATAATGGCTCGCCTCCGCTAAAATCTATTGATTTAAGTGAAGTATTTTGAATAAGCATATCTGATAATTTTATTACCAAATCAATATCCGCGAACCCTTCTTTTTTGGAACTGTAATCCGACCCTTCATTAGAGCAAAATATACACCATAAATTACATTTAGGCGTAAGTGTAAACCTAAGTCTTAATTTGGCAAATAATTCATTCATTTGCTCATTATTAAGATGTTCTAAACCTTTTTTAGTCAATGCCACTTTAGTTAAATCCAAATAACACCCATCTTCGCTTTTTCTGACGGTTGCCTCAGCTTCTTTTTTATTTTTATTATTGTCCATACGTGTCTTTATATACTAATAAACTTTTTTTAAAATCAACAAATTCTACCATATTTATCGCAGAATCTATATCAACCCATCTAGTCTCAACAATCTCCCGATTATCAATTTTGCAGACATCATCTTTTGTAAAACACAAAACATGAAATGAAATCATATGGAAAATATCTTTATCTGCTTTTTTTTCAACAACCTCGCAAACCCTTAAAATTTTTTCAAAAATAACATTTAGTCCAATCTCTTCTCTTGCTTCTCTTTTAGCAGTTTCTTTAATTCTTTCACCAAATTCTAAGTGCCCCCCAGGTATAGTCCAGCCATTTATGACTTTTGGCGATTTGGCAATTAAAATTTTATTACTATTAATATTTTTTATTATTAATCCAACTCCAATTTTTATTGATTTCATAAAATTAATTAAGATTGATTATTTTATCATATTTATTTAATAATGTCAACCACGCAAAACTTGGGTTCAACAAGTAAGTGCAACGCCTGTATAATAACGGGTGTATGAAAAAAATATATAAACAATTAAGTATTAAGGAAAGAGAAATTATCCAATTAGGGGTTTGGGCTAAAAAGCCCATACGAATAATGGCTCAAGAACTAGGCCGCTCGGCTTCCACCGTCAGCCGAGAATTAAAAAGAAATTGTCCGCACATAAAAAGGGTATATCTGCCTCGTTTGGCCGAAGCGCGAGCTAAGAGCAGAATTATGGAACGAGGCAAAAGAGAACGGTTAAAAAATGAGCTGATTAGGGATTACGTAAAAACCATGCTTAGAAATAATTATTCTCCGGAACAAATTGCCGGCTGCATTGGTTTTGATCTGCCGGGCCAGACAATCAGCTACGAAGCAATTTACAACTATATCTATGCGCAGTATCACCGGGGGCGGCTATGGAAAATGTGTTGGTGATGATTTGCGGATATATCTGAAACGGCGGCATAAAACCAGGCATCCTAAATATCTTCCATTCAAGCCGCAAAGACTAAAGATAACTGATGCCATATCAATTTCCGAGCGGCCGATAGAAATTGAACTGCGGCAAGAATTGGGGCATTGGGAGGGCGACTCTATTGTCTCAAGGCAAAGCAAATATGGATTAAATACACTGGTTGAAAGAAAGAGCGGGCTGGTGTTTATTACTAAAATCAAAAACGGCACGGCTGAGATGACCAGCAACGCGGTCGTTAACCGATTAACATTACTGCCAGACTATAAAAAACAAACGCTCACTCTGGATAACGGCTCAGAAAATGCCGGGCACAAAATGATTACTCAAGAACTGGGAATTAAATGCTATTTTGCCAGACCGTACCATTCCTGGGAACGAGGAACGAATGAAAATACGAATGGGCTGATCAGATATTATTTTCCTAAGAAAACTGATTTTGCAGAGGTATCGGATGAGCAAATTAAAACAGTTGAAAATATTTTAAATAATCGCCCGAGAAAACGGCTTGAGTGGCTGACGCCGCTAGAGGTGTTCAACGGGCCGGTGTTGCGTTAGAATGTTGAATGTAGCAAACCACGCCACACTCAATTTTCGTTTAATCCTCATGTTACTAAATATTTATAGAATTACATAAATATAGTATAATATAATTAGGGGTTTTGGACAAAGGGCATTCACCCCTTAATCCCCTCTGTCCTTTGCCCAAAACGAAAAAAATCAAATTTTCTTTTCTGTTAGAAAAGATTTAGTTCAATTAAAGCGAGATAAAAAATTTACATCGCACAACAACTCATATCTGGTTACAAAAACTTCAGATATTGCGAAGCCGTTGTGCAAAATCCCTCCGCTTGTTACTTATTCTTTTATTCATACAAAAAATAAAGTAATAAAAATTTTATGAATTTAAAAACTCAAAACAATCAAACAAGCGATTTAGGGAAAAAACCCAATAAATTTAAAATATTTCGTTTGTTTTTCGGCCTTGCTCTAAGCACTATTCTTTTCGCTTACTTAATCTATTCATCACCTAATACGGACGCCGCTATTAAAAGCTCTAATCTGAAAATTTTTTTAATAGCCCTTGCCTTAGGAGTTATGTTCGCGCTAATAATCTGGCTGGTTACTTTAATTTTTAAAGGCATCGCTAAATTCTTTAAATTGATTTTTTCTCGGCCACTATTTGCGACTACCGGTATTTTATTGGCTGTTATGGCCGCGGCCGTCTCGATCTATATGTACTCTTTGCGTCCTCTCGGTACGGAAATTGCTTTATCGGCGGTCCAAGAAAATTTGGCCGAACTGGCTTTAATGAAAATTGAAACCGGCTTGCTTAAAGACGCGGAAATTGATTGGGAAAAAATTTCAAGTTCAACCTTGGCGGTAATTGATAATTTGAATTCGCTTGCCGCGCCCGATGTTTTAAAAGATTATCGCTTGACTTCTCTGGCTTGGTCCGGAGACGCTTTAGAAACAAAAAGCGGCGGCTGGGAAAAACTAAAAGAACAGCCGGGAGATTTTCGCCTTATAATCAGCGATGCCGAGGCTTTGGATTTTCTGTCCGCTAGCGTAAAAAAAATAGCCGAGCTTAAAGAGCAGGGCGATGCCGCTATCAAAAATAAGGACAAAGAGGCAATGAAAAGAATCGCCGCTAATTTATTAATCCAAAAACATTGGTTAAACGGAATTTTGCATTCGTCTCCAGAATCATTATCATTTAATCTTATAAACACCACTTTCGCGAAATACGAACTTTTGCAATTGGAAGATATCCCGGAAGTTGGAGCAGGCTGTGCCGTTGATACCGTTGTAGGCAGCCCTACTTATGGCAAATGCAAAAACACCGGAACAGCGCAAGCGCCAATAGAAAAAAACAAGCAGGAGGCTCCGGAGAAAAAAGCAGAAAAAATCAAATTAAAATTATTGGAAGAATTAAAAGGCTATACTCCTCATAGTTATTCCTCGGATATCAGAAAAACTTGTTTCACCGCTTATAATGGAAAGAATTTTTGCGTTCCGGAAGTCATGGAAGCGACGACTGATATTTATGAAGCGGCCAAAAATTATGCGGCCGGCAAAATAAATATAAGCAAGAGTTCCTCTTGGGATAAGGTCTGGGAGGAAGCGGCGGATATTGCCGGCATTGAACCGAGCATGCCATCGGCCGCGGGAGGACATGAAATACCCAGTGACGGAGCTATTTCCCAGGGAGAAAAGGATACAGCTCCTCCGGCTACCCCGAAAATCAGCGAACAAACGGCAACTCCGGCAAAAACTACTACAAAAAAGCCCGCTCCGACCGTAACCGCGCCAACAACCGCTAACGCATCATGGGATGGAACATACAAAAGCCCGAATCTTCGCTGGGCAACCTTATCTTGCATCGGATATAATGCGGATCAGCAAACTAGTCCGGGCGGATTCGCTGTTTTTGTTGAAAATAATAAAATAAAGTATGGCAGTCCGGTGGATGGATATAAGTACGCGGAAATTAATCCAAGCGGTTATGTTTCTTTTGAAGAAAATAGCGATGGTTATATTGACACGGATTATTATCAATTTTATTTTAGCGACGGCAAAGCTCATGTTGATGCTAAAAGTATAAGCCGCTGGACAAGCATGAATTATGAAACCGGCAGCGAAGAAGAAACTGTTTGCACGCGCACCGGCACAGCTGAAAGATATTAAATTTAATCAATCATGAATACAATTTTAATTACATTATTAATAGGAATAGGATTAAGCGCCATAACCGTTCTTGCCGATGCTTTTATAAAACATGCTTCATTGCAAAACGCTTTTTCCGGCTGGCGAATGCTCATTTTAGGAGCTGTTATTTATGGCCTTACGGCCTTTGGCTGGTTTTTTGTTATGAGAAAAAATAAGCTTTTTACTTTAGGCGTTTTGTATGGAGTTGGCTGTATTGTTTTATTAACTTTAGTTAGCGTATTTTATTTCAAAGAAAAAATAAATTCTTTTGAAATATTCGGAATTGCTCTGGCAATAATTTCAATTATAATCCTATTCAGATTTGCTTAAAACCGCCTGTTCGCTTACTCTTAGGATATTCGTAAAAATTAAAAAGTAATTAAAAAACCGCCACCTGGTAATACTGGTGGCGGGTAGTAATTTTATTAAGATTTGTTTAATTGAGTTAACTTTTTGTCAACTCTTGTAATAAAGGTTTCCCAAAAAAAATTAGGGAAAATATCGCTGCAATAACTACTGAAAACAACATTCCCCAACCTCCGATTAGAAGCATTCCTGCTTCTTCAGAGTTTGGATATTTTGAGATTATTACATTTGCTCCTGGCGACCACAATAACATGGCGCCATAGATTAAACCGATGAAACAGATAGGCAGAATTGCAATTAGCCCTATTGAATTGCTAGAGACTATGTCCCAATCTAAACCTTTCGCCCAATTAATAATTTTTTTTAACATTACGAGTCTCCTTGTTTGTTTATTCTATTAATAAAAGTAAAAAAATATTAATGTACGATTTTCTAATATAACATAAAATGAAAATAAAGTCAATAATTTGTACGGTTAACGCCATAGGGTGACACTTGATATTGTATTCAAAAAAATAAAAAATCTAACTACCCTTTTTCGGCAACTCGCCGTTCAAAGCGTTTTTAACGATATTTTTGGTTTCCTCGGAAAAATCCGCGGATAAAATCCAATTTAAAAAACCCGGATCGCATTGAGCTATTTCGGCCAAGGGCCGGTCTTTATGTTTTGAAAAAGAAAAATAAGCTTCGCCGCCTCGCCAATAAAATTTTCTGTCCGTATCTACGAAACGGTCGTCAGCAGCGTGATGAATTTTATAAATAAAATCCCAATCTCTGGTCTCCTTATATTTTTCAAGCTGCTTGGTTAAAATTTTAGCCGTAGCTTCAACATCGCCTAAAGCGCTATGCGCGTCAGCATGCTCCTTTTTACAATAAAATTTATAGGCCGCGGCCAAAGTCCGCTGTTCCATATAATGATAAATCACCTTGGCGTCAATAATTTTAGAATTGGCGTAATCAAAGTCCAAGCCAACCCTTAAAAACTCCCGCTTAAGCATGGGTAAATCAAAAGTCAGAACGTTAAAGCCGCTATAATAGCAACCATTGAATATTTCATAAAACTCTTCGGCTTTATCTTTAAAAGCCGGCTGATCTTTTACTTTATCATCCGAGATGCCATGAATGGCGAACGCTTCGGCCGGAATTTTCATTTCCGGATTTAAAAAACAATCGCCTTTTAAAATCTGGCCATCAGACGTAATTTTTATATAAGCGATTTCCACGATTCTGTCTAAATTAACCGACAAGCCGGTAGTTTCCAAATCAAAAATCACCAAAGGCTTGTCTAAGGAAATTAAATCGGTTATTTTTTTTATTTTTGGCATATAATAAATTATTGTCTTTTTTCTACTATAATAGTGCAATTAGCCACTAAAGCGGCCAAAGCTCCGACTGCGGCGAGTACCGGCACTATTAAAGCTCCGACTGCGCCTAAAGTTAAAGGTAGTTCAATCAGCGTACTGCCTTTTTCATCCTTAATAATAATCCGGCGCGCATTGCCTTCTTTTACGAGCTCCTTAACTTTAGCCAGAATTTCATGGCCGGCCACTTTAAATTCTTCTCTGGTTGTTTTTTCTTCTGTCATAAATTTAAATAATTTTAACAAGCTTAATTAATAATTACGGTTTAATTTTAACAATTAATCATAAAAAATACAAATAAAAACACCCCCGATCTCTCGAGGGTGTTTTTCACCCTCACACCAACTTTGGTGTGGGGGTTTATCTGAAATAATCTTTTTACCAATTACTTCCGCCACGGCTGTCGCGATTGCGATCAAAGCTTCTGCCGCCGCCATTACCACCGAAACTTCTTTTCGGTCTGTCTTCCTGAGGTCTGGCCTCATTGACAGTAACTGCGCGACCATCAAGCTCTTTGCCGTTGAACATGTCGATAGCGGCTGTCGCTTCTTCTTCAGTTGACATTTCAACGAAACCGAAACCTTTTGATCTGCCAGTCATCTTATCCATGATAACGATGGCTGAGACTACGGTGCCGGCCTGAGAAAAAGCATCTTTTAAACCGCCTTCGGTGGTTGAATAGGACAAACCACCAACGTATAATTTTTTGTTCATAACTTTTCTTAACGCTTTTAGGGATATTCTAAATCCCGTAATAATTAAATGTAAGTCGACTTTCTTTATTTTGACCTAGGGTCTGTCGCCAAATACGCTTTCGTAACGAAATTTAAAAATTCTGTGCGAAAATTTTATAAAGCGAGGAGGTTTATATGTTTAAATATAAGCTAACGAGCTTTATAAAAATTTGCAGCCAAAATTTTAAATTGCAGTAGAAATGGTATTTGGTGACAGACCCTCTCTTACGCTAAAAGCATAAGAAAAGTAAAATAACTCTTACAAAAGCAGTATAGCAGGAGTTGGCTGATATGTCAAGCTTACTCTAAAAAAAACCTTTCGCTTCATTGATTATTTCTTCGGGAATAAAATTTTTTTTCGGGCTTATTCCGGGAAAGCGCCAAGCGCTTATAATTTTATATTTGCCATTTTCCTTCTGATACATAGCCCAAATTTCCGAACTCCAGGTTTTCTTTTTATTTATTGAGGCCGGCTGCATGATTGCGATCGTATTTTCAGCCACACCTTCTTCAATTCTCGCCGGATTATTTATTGCGCGCAATATTCTTTGCCCGCTTAACCCGTAATATTGCATCTTCCCAAGAACATGGCTTGTCCAAAAATATCCAGAAGTATTTTTAGGAGCTTTAAACTGCATGATATTATTTTAATTTATTGGCGGAGAGATAGGGATTTACGCCTCGCCCTCGCTTCCGCTCGGGCTTCGTTGCCCTGGGCAGAGCTAAGCGCTTCTTAGGTCGCGCTTATCGACGCTTGACTGCGCTTTTCGCCGCCGGAATAGCGGCTTAAGCTTGTCTCGCTTCTGCCCGTTCGAATCCTAAATCAACTTAAAATATTTTATTCGGCGTAGAGCCGAATAAAATATTTCATGCGGAGAGATAGGGATTCGAACCCTAGAGGAGCTTGCGCCCCTACCGCATTTCGAGTGCGGCCCATTCGACCACTTTGGTATCTCTCCAAATTCTTATCTATTTTAACAACAACATCCCGCTTATGACAAGTAGAAGCAGAATAAACAAGCAAATTATGGTATAAAACAACAATTTTATAGCTTCGGTCTTCTTACCGTCCAAATATAATAATATCGGCTTGCCAAGAACTAATGAGCCGGTTATTGAAGCGGACAAAATAAGAATTAAGAGCATTATAACGCC
>CAZGKM010000020.1:0-21716 GCA_964526325.1 uncultured Gammaproteobacteria bacterium | reverse complement strand
GAGAGTTAAAATGGTCTTGTCCGGCCTTTCTCTTTAAAATTTTTTCATTTCTGGTTACTTTAAAGCGTTTGGCTGTGGCTTTGTGGGTTTTTACTTTAGGCATATCGTATTTAAAATCAAATAAAATTTATTTGATTCATTAATATTTTTTAAAGCTTTTAAACAAAAAACAGGTAAAATACCTGGTTTTCGTATTCTTGGTTATTGCTTATTTATCAATATTATATTAAACCTTCCTCCCTGTTTTGTCAAGCCCTGCTCAATTTCCATGTTTAAACCAGGCGTGGATTTTAACTTCTGATAAAATTTTTTCATAATCTCTTCGGCCTTTTCCGGATGCTGGCGCTCCCGCCCTTTTAAGATTAATTCCAGTTTTAATTTATCGCCTCTTTCCAAAAACTTCTTGGCCTGTTCAAATCTGAAGTCAAAATCATGCTGGCTTATTCTAACCGACAGCCTAATACCCTTTATTTCCACCTTTTTCTGCTTAACCTTCTGTTTTTGCGCCTCTTTCTCTTTTTTATATTTAAACTGGCCGTAATCCATAATCTTAACTACCGGCGGCTGAATTTTAGGATTAACCTCAACCACATCCATGCCGGCCTGCTCGGCCATGGTTAAGGCCTGACCGATTGGCATTTCGCCAATACTTTCACCGTTTTCATCAATAACAAAAACTACCGGCACGCGAATTTGCTGGTTAACGCGAAAACGTTTTTCTTCAAAATCTGGTTTTGGTCTTCTATATACTCGACGCATTAGAAATGGATAAGTTTAATTATGTTATTATTTTAGCCTAAAAATATAAATTTAGCAAATTTTTACTTATTCTTTATCAGCAAATACCACTAACCTCTTAGGATAGCTTTTAGAAATTTTATCCCAAACCCCCTCGCAAGTGATTAAATTAAGATGCGATTTGCTATCATCTGACATAAATATATCTGAGGCATCAGTGTTTGGCTCATAACTTCTGATTTCTCGCACTACAAAAGTAATAATCGCTCCTTTATCGTCTTCAATATATATTTTATCGCCTTGGTGTAATTTATATAAATTATTAAACGCGGGTTCTTCGCCGTTTTTTAGCCCATAATGCCCGGCGATAACAGCGCTGCCATTTTCACCTGGTCGTTGCCCAAGATTATACCAAGCAACATTAGTATAATCTTTTGGTACATCCATTAATCCTTCTGGGGTTAATCCAACATACTCAACTTTAGCATCAACATTAATTATTGGGGTTTTAAAACGTACCGGCAATCCAAAATTTGACTGCTCGGCAGCTAAAATCACTTGTTTTTCTTTTAGATAAACAACAGTATTTTTAGCGGATGATCTCACGTTAATAAAATAAATAAAAATAGTCGCAAAAAATATTAAACTAACAAAGCCTACTAATAATTTTAGTTTTGATAAATTTATCAATTGCATACAATTAGAGTTCAAAACTTAAAGACCCCGCTAAAGCGAGGCCTTATTACCTCAAGGCTGAATTATTTTTTTATTTTTTCTTTAGCTTTATCGGCTAAATATTCTTCTTCCATTTCCTGCCATTTTGCTTGCAAGGCGGTAATAAGGGATTTTTTGTCACTAATAGCTAATTTCTTATTTTTAGAGTATTCCTCAACTACGGTGGTGGTTAACTTATTAAAATTCCCCTTAGTTACATCTTGCATCTTATGAAGATTAATTTTCAAATGTTTAACTAACGGCTTAAGATCTTTTTGTAATTCTTTGGTAAGCTTTTGACCTTCTTTGCTCATAGCATACCCTAAAGCAGCGCTAGCCGCTAATAGTCCGCCTAAAATAAGTCCTTTTTTAAATTTATTTTTCATATAGAAAGGTTAATAATTAAATAGTTTGTTTTTTACGAATGACATACAACAGAAACAAAATTGCTAAAATACCGGCCATGGCAATAGGCCATAGAGCAAGATTTTCCATAGGAGCAATCCCTGTATTCGGCAACTTTGGAACAATAGTAGTTGAAACGGCAGAAGCTACAACAACGGTAGCAATCGCAAAATCTCTGGCCGTTAAATCATTGGCTTCGCCAGTTACTACGGCAGTATTGGTTGTAGTTTTAATTAGACGCGACTGACAGGTATATATCCAAGCTTCAGTAATATCAAGCTTTGAATCGTTATTCATATCTCCAGAAATATATTTTATTGGGCTACATTTATCATCAGTAACACGGACATTACTTAACGCGACCGTTCCCGGATTAGTAACTCTTTTAGTGTAAGTAACCATTCCTCCTCCGGCCGATAGCGCGATAGGACTCGGAATTTTTGTTATATGAATCAAGGGCGGTACAACCGGTACGCCGACAACGACGGTAGCAATTGCAATATCAGTTGCGCTTATGCCATTGGCCCATCCGGTCGCAACCACGGTGTTAGTATGAGTTTTTGAGAGCGTTGTAGAGCAACGATACGTCCAGGTTTCATTCAACTCGAGTTTAGCGTTAGCATTAATATCGCCGGAAACTAAAGTTGTGGGACTGCAACTATCATCAACCATCGTTATATAAGTAACCGGGACCGTCCCAATATTACGAAGTGTGTAGGTATATGTCACGGAACCTGGGCCGACCGGCAGAGCTAAAGGACTGGGTACTTTAACTACATCAATAAGGGGAGGTACGGACGGAATAAAAACGGATCCGCCAGAAGGTGGCGGCGCTATATCATCGTTAGTAATAGTGCAAATTTTCACATCGCCTAGAGCAAGCGTAATTGTACCGTTAGCGGCACAATCACCGGTAATCGTAGAGGTATAACCGGAATCAGTAGTCTCGGAAACCGTGTACGATCCCGGCAGGGTCGTGCTGGCTATTCCTGAAATTACGCTCATGCCATTAATAAAAAGCGGAAAATCAGAGATTGCCTTAGTTCCATTATTATCGTTAATCACAACTTTAGTCACGGTAAGCTGCGACGCTATATCATTATTAGTAATCGTACAGGTCGCATCATCCCCGGCGGCAAGAGTTATCGAATTACCGACAACCGCTGCTCCGCCGTTCTTCACGCAACTATACAAACTCGCGGTATAACCGGCAGGACCGCCACTTTCTGATAACGTATATGCTCCCGGGGCTACCGTCGCATTTGTAACATCTGTACTTCCGGTAGTTCCAGATATTAAAGTTGGACTAAGAGCAACGGTAGAAAGAGTCCAGGCAGTGGCAACCGCGCTACCGCCGTTATTATTAATCACGACTTTATTAAGCGTAAGAGTAGTCGGAACGGTAATAGTATTCGCATCGGTTGTGACGGTTGAGCCGAATGCCAACGTTCTTCCTAATAAATTTGTAAAATGCCCTAAAGTAATGCTTAAGCCAGCAGCCGTGCCACGAAAAATATTTCCAACGAACGTAGGCGTGGCTGACGGTGCGAAATTCGCGCCGATTGTTGTGTCGCCAACCGGAACCCAGAATACATTATTTGCGCTAGCGCCATTTGCCAAAACAATACTAGGAAAACCCGCCGTGCTAGCTCCTGTAGTCAGCGCTCCCGATGACTTGAACACCCAAACGTTACCTCCGTCGCCGCCAGGGGCGGTGGCATCAAGAGTTACGGTCGTGCCTGAAGTAATATCCATCGCGCCGGTGACGGAATAACAACCGGGAGGAAAAGTTCCTGGTGAATTAGCTCCGATAGTTACCGCATTTAGCATGCCGGCAATCGGCGTACAGACCTGGCCATTTAAAATCCCCAAAGCGGCATTCTGATCGGCCAGCGCTGAAACGGGGCAACCTACGCCGTATGTGCCGGTTACTGTAAGCGGATCTGCCGCTGGCCCGGTAGTATAACAAACGCTCCCGTTAATAATTGTTTGCGGCGGAGTGTTGCCATTAGTAAAAATATTGGAAACGACACCGAAAGCACTCAACGACCCAAGAGTTGGTGCCGTTGCCGCGTGCACGGCAGTCGGCCAGGCAAAAATAAAACCGAGCGCAACAAACGCAAAAAAAACAACCGATACGGTTATTGTTAAATTTTTGCTAAACTTTTTCATATAATTATAATTTTTTAAATTAATTAAATAAATATTTTAAAAATTTTCTAGTATTTCATTTATTTTATTAAATCATCGATGTTTATAATAAAGGCGTCGGCTATTTTTCTAACGGTTTTAATCCTGGGATCAAGCGTCACCCCTGATTCAATTTTAGTGATTGTCTGTAAAGTAATACCGGCCAGTTTCGATAATTTGTCTTGTGAAATTCCCATCTTATTTCGATATTTTTTTATATTTTCTGCAATAATTGAAATTTTATCTGATTTTATTATTGTCATATAACTTTAGTGGGAAAACTTTATTTATACCAATATATTTTAATATTAAATAGGCAATATTACCGACAATTGGCCAAACGAAACCGTAATTATATCTAACCGGCAAAAAATCACAGGGATTCATGCGGTAATTTTTTGTTGTATAGACCTATCTTTAATGCCGTTTCAACAGAAGATTTATTACAGTGCATATAAATCCGGATTATTATTACTTATTTTGCCTTTATTCTTCGAGTTTAGCTGCGGCTTCCGGCGTTGACACGGTTTTACTCATAAGAAATAGTCGGACAATCGCGACGGCAATCATCCAATACACCAGCATCGCCAAAAGGCTCGTCCATTCAAAAATACTACCTTCAACATACGTCAGGCGAAATACATTAAGGAATGGAGCCGCAAAAATATAGGTTACATTATAAATAAAACTGGTAAAACCAGCGCCTGGATTTGCGGCTAGTAACTTCAAAACAAAGCGAAACAATAATAATACTTCTATAAGGCTAAGAATATACCAGACGATTTGAGTGCCCTTAAATAAGGATTTCGTAGTGGGTGAGTTATATGAGTCCATAATTGTAAAAATTAATAAATAAATATTGTTTTAACGCCGTAACGCTCTGACGACGGCAATGAGCACGCATGCCCCAAACAAGGCGACCAGAAAACTGTATAGATTGAATCCTCCCACTCCGCTTTCTCCGATAACGCTCATTATCCAACCGCCTATGACAGCGCCGACCACGCCGACAATAATGTTAAGTAACGTTCCCTGCTGGGCATCGGTCTTCATAATCATGGAAGCTACCCAACCGACTAAGGCGCCGAATATAATCCAAAGAATGATTCCCATATGTTTGTAGTTAAATTAATAATAATTTATTTAGTTAAAGTAGGTGTAGCGGAAGTATCCGCGGTTGGGAGAGTTGGCGAAGGCAGTTGAACATTAATCGTCGGGTTGCCCGGGCTACGCAAAGCGGATACTTGCTGGCGGATATACGGCAAGGTAAATATTATTACGACGACCAGCACTAAGATTACCAAGGCTGCTCCTATCACGACCCCGGCTCCGCCGCTTGATCCATTTCCACTGCTTTCTTTCGGATTGATTATAGTTGTAGACATAAAATTTAATTATTAGCTTTTAAGCTTATATTAGAATAATTTATTTCGCAAACAGCCTAGTAAACCAACCGAAGAGGCTAAAGGTGTTTTCGCGAGCTGTCACATATGCATCTAATTTTATCTGCTCGGATTCTAAGGCTTGAATTTGAACATTGAGCTCAACCCGGTCCGTGTTATTGGTTGTTCTGTCAAGCAGAGACTTAAGCCGAGCAATGTTATTGCTGGTAGTTGTGATTTCGCTACGGATAATCCCAAGATTCTTATAGTCACTCCCAAAGAAAAATGTTCTGATTGACCCTCTGTTTTCAACTTTTTTAATGGCCGAGGCTGTGGTCGTGGCGGAGTCATTTTGTGACTTGGCAATTTCACGCACTTCGGTTCCAATACCACCTTCTCTATCGACTAGATTAAGAAGCGATTTTACGAAGGTTGCTACCGCACTACGATGCGTTTCAGACATCAGCTTGCCTTGCGCATTGGCCGTGGTTGAGGCGCGATCATTTTTTACCTCAGTGCTGGTGGCCTTTTCTTTAAGGGTAGTTAAGATCCCCAGATTAGCCGATGACACTGCTTGATCATCCTGGTAACGATTACTATTGCTATTTTCTTGGGCGTTTATTCCATTATTGGCATTACTGTTGATAGTCGTATCAAGATTCTGCGCCTTCGCCACTGAAAAAATTAAAAAGGAGATAATAATGGCAAAAATTGTGAGAGTATAGTTATATTTCATATCTTAATATAATTTATGTTTGTCTATGGCTAATTTTATTAATATATTTCTATCTCCATTTATATATACCGTTTAAAAGATAAATATATTACAACTATTTTCTATTTATTTTTATGATTATTTTTTTAATTTTCTAATTTCTTTTTCTAATTTATCAATATGAAGCTCTAATTTCTTTGTCCGTTCAACTATTTTTATTTCAAACTCATTGGTGTGGCGAGCCAGCGTATCGGCGACAGCCATCATTTCCGTAATGTCTTCCATGGCCAGAAGTATAATCGGTAAAAAAGCGGCTTTTTCTTCAATATAAATTTGGCGAGCATTTAAAATTATTGTCCTACGCCCGATACCGGGAAAATCATGAGTAACTTCAAAGCCTTTAAAAAATGTATTTTTAGGCAAAATATCTTCGAGAAGTTTTCGCAAGGCGGGAATATCCCATTGGCCATTGCCGAGTTCATAGACAATTTTCTTCTCAGTATCTTTTGGCTCAACCTGAAAAGTCCGATAAAAAGGCTCATTCGCCACCAAAACATGAGAATCTTTATCAAGAATTAAAACCGGCTCCCGCACGACATCCACCACGGTTTTAATATATGTCCAGCTTTCTTCCCAAAAATAATTGAAAAAATCAGTTTCGGTCTTAAAGGTTTGTTTTATACTGTTTTTAATTGTTGTCATATTGTTTTTAATTGTTGTTATACTAATAAAGCCGTTAAGAAACCCTAATTATTACAACACCCCATTGTTAAGACATAAACTATCCGCATATCGCATAAAAAACCGCTCCGAAAGGATTCCGGAGCGGTTTTCGCGCGTTTTTATTCGACTGTTATTGTTCCCGTAGTACTTGGATGATGTTTGCAATAATAATTATATGTGCCGATAATATTAAACATGCGGCTATATGATTTTCCCGGATCTATATCGCCGAAATCAAAATTACCTGACGAAGTAACCGTATGCGCGACATTATCATTATTCTTCCAAGCCACCATGGCTCCCTTATTTATGGTCAGGTTGGCCGGACTAAAACTATAATTCGTGATGTTAACGTTCATGCTCTTAAAAACCGGTATCGCATCTAAATTAAGATTCGTTATTCCTAAGCTAAGCTCGCGCATTAGCTGAAAAGCATCAGCCGGCCGGCCAAGAAAATAAAGTTTGAAATCAAGCGGATTTACATAATAGGCCTTCCCTGAATCTTCAACTTTTAATAGAATTCTTCCCGAAAGACGAACCGGGGCTTCCCCGTCAAAAGAATTAAAATCTTTATTTGAGATGCCTAAGCCTAGCTGCTGCATAAGGTTGAAAGCATCAGACGGTCTGCCTAAAAAATAACGTTGTTGATTAACTGGATTAATATACCAAGCTTCTCCATTTGCTTGTACTGCCAATAAAATTCTACCGCTTAATTTTGAGCCTAGGCTTTGGGCTTGAGTAGCGGACGGCGAGACAGCCATGCCGGCGGTTAAAAATACTGCCAGCGAAGCAACTAATAATATTTTTTTCATATTTTTTAAGTTAATAATTAATTTAAAGTTTGTTTTTTATTTTTATTATGATAGATGCCACTCTAAATAATAATTATCGACCATTCAATTATTATCGCGTAGCTATATACTAATTAAGCCGTTAGAGAACCTAAATTATTACGGCTGAATTATTACGACATAAAGAATTATTTATTGATATTTCAGCTAGCTTGCCACATTAAATAGATTTTTTAAACAAAATCCAATTCCGATGAAAGCGGAATTATTCAACGGGGTGGATAAATTGTGCGTTAATAGTTGAAAAGTTAGGCATTTTACGGCTTGACATAAAATACGCGATGCGTTATAATTGTGTCCTAAGTACTTTCTCGCATGTAATGCCGACGTAATGGCAGAAATCAAGCCAGCGCGATTTTTACACGCAGGAATATGGATATATTTCCATTGTAATAGCACCGCTGTAATACTCGCGTAATAGAACCTTGCCAATTTAGTTTAAATATATGTCCCCGAAACAAGAGGCAGCACAACAAACAATATTAACCGTAGCCTACCATAACTATGAGAAAAAGCTTAAACAATACGCTTTTTTCAAGGTGAGCAACCGCCAAAACAGTGAAGACCTGGTGCAGGAAACTTTTATAAAAACTTGGAAATACCTTCTTAGAGGCGGTAATATTGAGGTGATGAAAGCTTTTCTTTATCATGTCCTTAATAACCTTATCGTAGATGAATATAGAAAACGCAAAACGACCTCGCTCGACGCGCTAATCGAAAAAGGAATTCAACCGAGCGTTGACCATTCCGAACGGCTTTTAAATTGTCTGGACGGAAAAGCTGCGCTTCTTTTAACTCAGCGCCTGCCAGAAAAATATAAAAAAGTGATACGTATGAAGTATACACAAGATTTATCGCTTGAAGAAATGTCCCTTATTACCGGGCAATCAAAAAATTCTATCGCCGTGCAACTGCATCGAGGGCTTGAAAAACTTAAATTATTATTCAGTTATGCGTAAACAAAAACGGTTATTCGCGTTGAGAGCAGGCCGAACAAAATTATACAAATAATTAAAATAAAAAAGAACCAGCGAAGACTGGTTCTTTTTTATTTGGAGCGGGTAACGGGAATCGAACCCGTATCTCTACCTTGGCAAGGTAATATAATAACCATTATACGATACCCGCCTACGCTTTTGCTATCGCAAAAGCTTCGGCGGGCAAGCCCGCTGATTTTTGCGCGCTTGCCCTCTAATTTTTAAAAACTATGAAAAAACATAAATTGCAAACTTGTGCCTAGTGCCCGGGGCGGGAATCGAACCCGCACGAAGTTGCCTTCGAGAGATTTTAAGTCTCTTGCGTATACCAGTTTCGCCACCCGGGCAAACTGTGGAGATGAGGGGAATTGAACCCCTGTCTAATAAATTTCTTAAAACATGTTTACAGATTAGAACGATTTATTTTCTCGCTAACACCGTAAAAACCGGACAAAATCGGCGTTAACCAGCTTTAATTTTTTAAAATAATCGGCTAAAGCAACCGATTATTCGATCCTAAAATATAACACCCGTATCCGGCGCCTAGGCAGCGTTCGGGCGGATGGTTGCGGCTGTTAAGCGGCAACGGGCGCAAAGGCCGGCATTTTCCAAGAAAATGTCGCTTTGCTGAATAAGTTTTTGACGCTTATTTTGTTTCAAGCGCGGTTTAAAGTGGCGCCCCTGATGAGCACTTCTGAATGCTTTAAAAAATTTTATTATCGATGCCTGGCATCCCCAAGCAAAAATTTTTTATTTTCAACTTCTAATTTCTAAAACTATTTTTTGTTAAAGTCCTGATTGTCCTATCCAACTCTCTTTTTTTTATTACCTCCCGTTTATCATGTTTTTTTCTGCCCTTGCCTATGCCGAATTCAAGCTTAATAAAACTATGCTTAGTATATATTTTTATAGGCACCAATGTCAAGCCTTGTTCGTCTTTTTTCCCCATTAAATAAGCGATTTCTTTCTTTTTTAAGAGTAATTTTCTTGATCTGGTCGGATCGTAATCCGGCCGGTCTCCCGCGAACTTATATAGAGGAATATGGGCGTTTATCAGATGAGCTTCAGGCAAATTTTTATTTTTATTTTTTTTAAAAGTTACATAACTGCCTTTCAAGCTTACATGCCCGGTTTTAACGGATTTAACTTCATAGCCCAATAAGACCAAGCCGGCTTCATAAGTTTCTTGGATATCATAATCAAAATTGGCGCGTTTGTTATAAGCCAGTACGGACATATGTTTTAAATTCGGAATTGCTTGGGAATATTAATTTTTCTCCACATTCCACTCCCTTAACTTTTCAACAACCTTTTTACCGGTCAAATTATTCTCAACGTAATCATGATAAGCATGGCTTTTAACCCGTTCTATGACGGTTTCATTATCTTTATACTGCTTTAAAATATCATCAATCGCTTTATGGACTTCTTCGTGGCTGGCCGAAATCTTTTCTAAACCGGCGACTTCCCTAATAACCAAAGACACTTTAACTCTTTTTACCGCGTCGGGCATTAATTCCAGCATAATCTGTTCGCGCGTTTTTTTAAGATGGCTTAAATAATCATCAAACTTACCGCCTTGAGTCTTAACATTATATTCCAACTCGCTGATCATAACTTCAGCTTCGTGCTTTATTAAAGTTTCTGGAATATCGGCGAATTTTGACGCGCCAATAATTTTATCTAGCATAGCCGCTTCGCTCTCTTGCGTGGCTTTTTGCTGTTTTTCCGCCAACAGGCTTTTTTTAATATTGCTTTTTAATTCCTCAACGTTTTTTAAGCCAAAACCTTTAGCCATCTCTTCGTTTACTTCCGGTAGTATCCGGTTATAAACTTCTTTGATTTTTACCTTAAATTCGGCCATTTTACCGGCTAAATTTTTATCATGATAGTCAGCCGGATAAGGCAAGCTGAATTCCCTCGTATCTCCCTTTTTCGCTCCGATTATCTTTTTGTCAAAACCGGGAATAATATAATTCTTGCCGACAATTAAGCCGGCGCCCTTGCCCTGGCCGCCTTCAACCGGTACTTTATCTATGAATATTTCAATATCCATAATTACCCGATTGCCGTCCTTAATTTCCGCTTCGGAAATTACTTCGCTGGCGCGCATCTCGCGCAATTCGGAAATTAATTTTTCCACTTCCTCGTCTTTTACTTCTGCCGGCGCTTGTTTTATTTTTAAACCCTTGTAATTGCCTAGTTTAACTTCAGGTAGCAGGCTTATAACCATCTTATATTCCATGGGGTTATCCGGCGCCAATTTGGTAATATTAACCTGCGGCTGGCCGACAATCTGGCCAACAATGTTTTCCTTAATTACTTTGTCTAAAGTTTTATCAATAGCAATACGCGCGCTTTCTTCTAAAATCGTCATCTCGCCGATTTTATTTTTTAAAACTTCGTAAGGCGCTTTGCCCGGGCGGAAACCTTCAATCTTAACTTCCGATGAAACTTTTTCCGCACCGCGCAAAATATACGGCTTGAATTCTTCAATCGTTAATTCCACGGTCAGTTCTATTTGCGACTTGCCTAGGTCTTTTTTGATTATATTCATATTTATAACTATTATTTAATAATGGTACCTATTAAAATCACCATGGGGATTGGGGCGCTGAACTAAGCGCCAAGGTTTACAGAGATTAGAACAATCAACGTGATAGCGCATTGAAGCGCCCCAAAACTCTTTGCTTACTTTCTGGTTACAGAAAGTAAGTCCTAGCGAAGCGTCACGAATGTTTTACTAAAAAACCAGAGATTGCTTCGTCGTCGCTAACGCTCCTCACTCGCAATGACAATTAGATTAATAATCCCACAATCAACAACGCCACTATATTTAATATCTTTATCATCGGATTAATCGCCGGGCCGGCGGTATCTTTATAGGGATCTCCGACAGTATCGCCGGTCACGGCCGCTTTATGCGCGTCCGAACCTTTGCCGCCGAAATTTCCGTCTTCAATATATTTTTTGGCATTATCCCAGGCCCCTCCGCCACTCGTCATGGAAATGGCCATAAAGATTCCCGTTACAATTGAACCGACTAATAATCCGCCCAAAGCTTCAACGCCCAAAATAAAACCGACTAAAATCGGAGCGGCCACCGGAATCAAGGCCGGTATAATCATTTCGCCAATCGCAGCTTTGGTTACGATATCCACGGTCCGGCCATAATCGGGTTTTTCCGTCCCGGCCATAATGCCGGGTTTAGCTTTAAACTGCGCTCTTACTTCTTCAACCACCGCGCCAGCCGCCCGGCCGACCGCCTGCATGGCTAAAGCGCCGAAATAATATGGCAACAACCCGCCTAAAAATAAACCGGCTAAAACTTTCGGGTCATTAATTAAAAATTGATAAGTGTCCGGAATACTATGAGTGTAATCGGCGAATAGCACTAAAGCGGCTAAAGCGGCCGAACCGATAGCATAACCTTTAGTCACGGCTTTAGTCGTGTTGCCGACCGCGTCCAACGGGTCGGTTACCGCGCGAACGTCGTCGCCCATTTCCGCCATCTCGGCAATGCCGCCGGCGTTATCGGTAATCGGACCATAAGAATCAATGGTCACAATTATACCGGCCATGGATAACATGGCCATAACCGCGATGGCTACGCCGTAAAGTCCGGCTAAGCTGTAAGCGCTTAAAATAGCGACCACGATTACTAGCATGGGCCAAACCGTTGATTTCATGGAAACAGCCAAGCCGGCGATAATATTGGTGCCGTGGCCGGTTCTTGAAGCTTCCGCTATTGACTTAACCGGCGCGTAACTTTTTGAAGTGTAATACTCGGTAATTACTACCATGGCCGCGGTTACCGCTAAACCAACGAGCGAAGCTAAATATAAATTCATAACGCTGTAAGTTCCGTTGTCCGCCATCAGCCAATTGGTTATAGGATAAAAAGCCATACCGGCCAGAACACCGGCTACAATCAAGCCTTTATATAAAGCTCCCATGATATTTTGGCTACGGCCTAGTTTTATGAAAAAACTGCCGATAATTGAAGTTATAATGGAAACTGCGCCGATGACCAAAGGATAAAGCACGGCATTTTGAAAACCCACGAATAAGAGCGACCCTAAAATCATGGTGGCGATGCAAGTGACTACGTAAGTTTCAAATAAATCAGCCGCCATGCCGGCGCAATCGCCGACATTATCGCCGACATTATCGGCGATGACCGCCGGATTACGCGGATCATCTTCCGGAATACCGGCTTCAACTTTACCAACCAAATCAGCGCCCACGTCTGCGGCTTTAGTAAAAATTCCGCCGCCCAGACGCGCAAAAATGGAAATTAAAGAGCCGCCGAAACCTAAACCGATTAAAGCATGGGTATCGCGAGTTACAAAATAAAAACCGGCTGTGCCGAGTAGCGCCAGGCCGACGACCAGCATACCGGTCACATTGCCTCCTTGAACCGCTACGCTTAAAGCTTTGGCTAAACCGCCTCTGGCCGCTTCGGCCGTTCTGACGTTAGCGCGCACGGAAATATTCATGCCGATATAACCGGTTAAAGCCGATAAAAAAGCGCCAAGCAAAAATGCTAAAGCCATAGTCCAGCCCAATTTAGGTATAAAACCGATAATTAAAAAAATAACAGCCGCGACTGCCGCGATAGTTTTATATTGACGATTTAAATATGCTTTAGCTCCCTCCTGGATAGCTTTGGCAATAAATTGCATTTTTTCATTGCCGGCCGGCAAACGCAAGACTAATTTAATTAAAATAGCTCCATAAATAATGGCTAGCGCTGCGCTGCCGAGGATTAATAAAGTAATTAGAGACATAGATTTTTTATAATTATAAATTATGAATTTTCAATTTCTAATTTCTAATTTTTAAACAATAAATTAATGTTTTAATTTCCAAATAAACCTTCATTAGAAATTAAAGAATTGAAAATTGTTTGAAAATTGATAATTGAAAATTGAAAATTTATTGTAATTTTATTCTTTTGATTTTTTACTTTTTTTAGCTTTTTTCTCTGGCGTAACTTTAGTTTTGTCTTTAATTTCATCTTCAGATTTAATTTCAGCCTCGGATTCAGCTTTAACTTCAGTTTCAGCTTCAGCTTTAACCGTTTCTTCAACTTTAACATTCTCCGCTTTTTCTTTTTCGCCGACAATATCTAGTTTACAACCGGTTAAACGAGCTGCCAATCTAACGTTTTGCCCTTCTCGGCCGATAGCTAAAGACAGTTGGTCTTCGGCTACCTTAACTACGGCTTTCTTTTCTTCATTATTAATCTCTACGTTTAGAATTTTAGCCGGAGCTAAAGCGTGGCCGATAAATTTGGCTAAATCTTCATCATATTCAATAATATCGATTTTTTCTCCGCCCAACTCGGAAATAATAGTTTGTATTCTTGAACCTCTTTGCCCTACGCAAGAACCGATTGGATCAACGTTTTCGCTGGTAGCCGAAACCGCTACTTTAGAGCGGCTGCCGGCTTCGCGCGCCACTGCCTTTATTTCAACCAACCCGTTAGAAACCTCGGGTATTTCCAAATAAAATACTTTTTTTAATATTTCATCCGAAGTGCGGGATAAAAGAATTTCCGGCCCCTTAGGCGTAATACCGACTTGTTTAACATAAACTTTTATCCGGTCTCCCGGGCGGTATCTTTCGTTCATAATCTGTTCTTCTGACGGTAAAACGCCTACGGCTTTATCCAAATCCACTAAAACAATTCTGCCTTCTCGCCTTTGCACAACTCCGGCTACGACTTCATGCTCTTTATTTTTAAATTCGCTAAAAATCATTTCGCGTTCAGCTTCTCTTAATTTTTGAATTATTACTTGTTTGGCGGTTTGCGCGGCCATACGGCCGTAATCGGCCGGAATTTCCAGTTTGGTTTTTATAACATCGCCGACTTTAGCTGTCTTTTTTATCTCTTTAGCGTCTTTAATCTGCAATTCGGTTTTAGGATTGAATTTTCTAACTTCTTCTTCTGGCGCTTCTTGATCGGCCTTGGTTCCCGCCTCCACGGCTTCGGTTTTTTTCTCTTCATCTTTTTCTCCATCACTTTCAACTTCCTCGGGCATATCTTCCACAACTGTTTTAACGTCAAAAACTTTGGATTTTCCGGTCTCCGGATCAAACTCAACCTTAATATTTTGGTTTTTTTCGCCAAAATCCTTGCGGTAAGCCGCGGCCAAAGCCGACTCAATCGTCTCAATTACCGCCTCATAGCTTAAATTTTTCTCTTCGCAAATTTGTTTCATTGCGTTGGTTATGTCAGACATAATATTTTTAAATAATAAGTTAAATAAAAAGGCTAGTTTGAATTTAATCAACTAGCCTTAGTATCTATATAATAGCATTGCCCTGCATAAAAGTCAACCAATCCTATTTTTTACTCTCCCAATACGCCTCGGCTTCATCTTCCATTTTTTTAAGCCGCGTATAGTAATCCGCGAATTCATTTAAATGCGCCCAGGCGATCTTGCCGGTAACCGTCAAGTCATCATCGGTCACGTTAGTAACGGGATCAACTAAGCCATGCTCCAGCTCAACATGTAAACCTTGCTGAAATTCTTCAAGGTTTACTTTATTCCAATCAATGCTTAAATCATCGCCGATTCTTTTCGCTTCTTCGGTTGTAAAAAATTTTTTAGTCATAAATTTATAAATTATTTATTAATTTACTTTTTTTCCCGCTAACTGCCCGCAGGCGGCATTAATATCTTGGCCAAAGCGATAGCGTTCGGTTACTTCTATGCCTTGCTTATTTAATGCCAATTTAAAATCTTTAATTCTTTTGGCCGGCGACGGCTTAAAATCGGCCGTTGGATTGTAAGCGATTAAATTAACGAAATATAACGGCCGATCTATATTTTTCAATAAAAGCGCGAGTTCCGCAGCCTGCTCTTTGCTATCGTTGAATTTATCAATCATTAAATATTCAATCATGACCCGCCGGCCGGTTTGCTTTAGATAATTATTTAATTCTTCGATTATCGCGTCAAGCGAATATTTTTTATTGGCCGGAATAAGCTGTTCGCGCAAATCGTCCGAGGGCGCATGAAGAGATATGGCCAAATTAACTTGCATAAGCTCGTTGGCCAGTTTTTTAATGCCGTTAGTCACGCCGATAGTGGAAATGGAAATACGGCGCGCGCCGATGTTTAAGCCGTCTTTATCGTTTAAAATTTTAATCGCGTCCATGACATTTCCATAATTTAAAAACGGCTCGCCCATGCCCATAAAAACAATATTATTGATCTGCCGGCCTTCTTTTTTTAATAAACGCGCGAAAAAAACGGCCTGCTCAATTATTTCAGAGTCGGTTAAATTTCTTTTAAAGCCCATTTTCCCGGTGGCGCAGAATAAACAGCCTAAGGGACAGCCGACCTGGGAAGATAAACAAACCGTATTACGCCCGGCGCCGTGCTCCAGCAAAACGGTTTCAATCTTTAAGCCGTCTTCCAAGTTGATTAAGGCCTTAACCGAATTACCTCCCCGGCTGATTAAAGTTTCAGCTTCAATTTCTAGCGGACAGTTCTGGTTTAATTTTTCACGCAAAGGCAAAGAAAAATTTGTAGCTTGATTCCAATCGCTTATTAAATCAATAAAAATCGCCTGCTTCGCCTGTTTAAGCCTGAATTTTGGTTCTTCGCTCAAAATGCTTTCTAAATTTTCTAAATTCATATAAAAAAATTAATTATGCTTATTAGACACAAGGGTAGAAAAATTTGTTTTGAGCGCATACGAAATCGTAGTGATTTTTTCTTAAAATTATTCAATCTATTTTTTAACTGCTGATAATTTTAAGAAAAAATACACAGATTTCGTCTTAAGCGAAAAACGAACTTTTCTACCCCGACAAATTTCACCCATTGTTTTTACGGCTGTAAAATATCTTCGGTTCTGCCGTTGATAGATATGATAACGTCTTTAACCGTAGAAAATTGCTTTAGGGTTTCGTTTATTTGCGCGCGGATAGCGCTAACGCGGCATGAACCGCCCATGCCCTTTTCCATGGTTTCATCAAAATCAACTTTAACCACTCCATTGACTATAGTCAATTCCTGAATTTTAACCCCCGGGTTAAGACTGGTGTAAAATCCTTGAGCTAAATCTTGTTCGCTCGGACCGGTCAGAAGCTGTTCCAGCGCCGCGCGCGCCACAGCCGAAGTTTTCGGCGCTTGACGCTCTATGGCGAAAACTTTAGTGCAAGTAATTTCCGGATCTAAACCATTATTGCTAAAAAAAGCTTTAACTATCATAGTCTCGCTCGGACTAATTAAAACCGGCATCTCTATTTTTTTATCATATTGGGGAAGTCCTGACGGATTATCGTTTTTTAAAACCAGTTTACCGGTAGTCGTGGCCGCGAGCTGATAATTTATTTCTCCTTTGAATGGCACGAAATTTTCGGTCATCCAATCGCTTTGCGCCTGAACGTAGCTTCGGCCTAATACTTTTCCCTGATTGTCAATAAGCTCAATCGGAAAACTGGCTTCAAAAAACCAATTGCCTCTGGCCTGCCCTTCAACGGTTAGGGGGCTGCTAATCGTTTGGTTCGCTTGCGGCATAACCACTAAAACTTCATCCGGCTGTTTCAGCTCACCGCAAGGCGTAGTTGGTTGGGGAGCGTCCGGGTTGCCGTGTTTAACCCAGCCACTATCGCCGCAAAGCCAAATATCTTCATCGCCGCTTAATAGCCTTAGGCCTAAAATTACAACGGCCAACAAAAAAACGGCGATCGCTATCTTCCAAACTAATTTTATTTTTAGAAATTCCATAAATTTAAACCTGTTAATTTATTAAATTTTCTATTTAAAAACTCTCCTCGACTTTCTGCAATAGCGCACTCGCAGGCAAAAACAATCGAACCTTTTTCTAGATGACCGCCATAAACCCGTCCGGATTTATCTGACACGGTTAAATGAGCATGAACGAACGGCTTGCCATCTTTAAGAGAAATATTGCCCAAGCAGGATAATATTTCTAAAGGTTTATTTATATTTTTAGGTAGAAAAACTTTTTTAGCCTGATCATAATAGCCAAGCTTGGCATTTTTTAAAGCGCCAACGGCAAATATCAACCCGGCTTTTATGTTATTTTTTAAACAATAACCGGATAAAGCGACATATAAATCGTCGCCATTCTTAATCTCTAGCCAAACTAATTTATTAATTTTTTGCTTTTTAATTCTCATAAAATTATGTTTTTTTATATTTACTTATTTTTACAGCTTGGCGATATCTAAAACTGGAAGGAGTTCTAAAGCCAGGATTACCTCGCCGGCCGCCGACTTTTACGCGCGCTTGTGATTTCATATTATTTTTTATTTTCCTCTTTGCTAAAAAATTTAGTCAAATAAACAGTAATAATAACTACAATTATTGTCATGGCTATCGCATAAATAAATTTAGCCCAAATCGAATCTTTGTCAACGGCAAAAAAACTTTTAATCAGCGACTGGATAGCTTCATTCCAGGCCAGGCCGGCGACCAAGCCAAAGGCTGTAATAATAAAACCTAAAGTTTTCTCTTTAACTTGGCGCGAAATATTTTCGCTTTCCTGTTTAATTTTTGCAAAATTATTAGTGTTGTTTTCCGCCCCGTTAGAAATTTGATTTTGCATAATAGTTTTTTATATTATAAGGCCCCGCATTTTTTAATAAATTTCTAACGGGGTCCATATTTTTTATCTTTAAATAGCTTAATAATAACGGCAAAAACCAAAATTAATAAAGTCAGCCAAAATAAACCCAAAGCGAATCCCGCCATAACATCGCTAAACCAATGCACTTTTAAATAAATTCTGGAAAAACCAGCCAATATTATAAGCAATATATTACTTACAATAAACAAACTTTTAAAAAACTTATTTTTAATTTTATCGCTATACAAAAATATTACTAAAGAAAAAAATATTAAAGCCATAAGAGAATGCTGGCTTGGGAAACTTAACCCGCTTTCGGGAATCAACCCGCCAAGCGGCCTTGAACGGCCGATTAATTGTTTTGAAATCGCGCCAAGAATTAATCCGCCGGCCGAACTAAAAAAAATTAAAACGGTATTATACCAATTTTTTTTGACTAAATAATAGCTGGCGGCAACCAATGCTATAACCAATAAACTTTCCGGGCTTAAAACGTTAGTTGCAAAAATCATAAATTTGTTTGACCAAGACTGCCAAATTGAAGCAATGTTCTGCGTTAACCAAAAATCAAAATGATAGATTGATTCTTTATCCAAATAATCTTCAACCATTTTAGAAAATATATAAATAGATATAGTATTTAACACTAAATAAACGCTATGCTTTTTGACAAAAACTTGCCTTCTTTTATTAAGCATCCTGTAAGCAAAAAATGTTAAGATGATTAAAATTATGGCGGCTAAAACCACTCGGCCGAAATATTTGGCCGCGCCTTCAAAGCCTTGACCCATAATATAGCCCAAAAGCACGGAAATAGTAGACCAGCTAACACCGCCGACAATAGAATAAAAAACAAATTTTGGAAATTTTATTTTGTAAATGCCGGCTAAAAAAGCCGCTAAAGCTCTGGTAAATGGACTGAATCGACCGATAATTAAAGCTTTGCCAGCATGTTCGGCTACCAGCTTTTTAGTTTTTTTATATTTTTCTTCATTTAAAAAAAAGTATTTGCCGTAGCTGACAACAAAATCATAGCCGAATTTACGACCGATATAATAAGCCAATAAATCACCGACAACTACGCCAACGGCCGCCGCAACTATAACTGCTTCCAATCTAAGCACGCCGAGCTTAGCTAAAAATCCTCCTAATATAATAATCGTATGACCGGGGATAAATGTGCCAAAAATCGGCATAGCTTCCACAATAGCCGCTAAAAATATAATCAAATAACCCCAATGGTCAATCAGGGGCAAAGGTAAATTTAATAAAAAATCATTAACATTAAACATAAATATAATATAACACTTAAATTAATAAATGAAAAATTAAAAAACAGCGCTACTATAGCACTGTTTTTTTTAATCTAACTCTAAAATTTATTCTATTTGGCAAACCGCCTTTAATGCCGCTATGTCATCGGCCGTTATTTTTTCATTGCCGCTTTCGTTCAGCCTATACATGACCGCCTTGGGGTTATCAAGATGATCGATTCCTAAGGCATGGCCGAGTTCATGGGCTAAAACTCTAACTAAAAGCTCTTGATCGTCAAATTGATAAATATCTATTCTTTCGCCAGCCTCATCTCTAACATATTGGCCTTCCTGAAATTCGCCTGAAGCGCTAGCGCCGATACTATTATAATCGCCAACACTTAAATTTAACTCGCGTATTATTCTGTTTATAACGCTGGCTACTGCGTTTATATCGTCGGCTACTTTATTAAGCGCTATTTGCTTTTCTTTAATTGATTCTACTAATTTATTTAAATCTTTTCTTTCTTGTTCTAAAATATCGTATTCGGCCGGGCTTACTCCGCGTTTATTAGCCGCCTTAACTTCTGCTTCGTAATTAGCTTTTTGCTCCTCATAATACTTTATTGTATTATCAAGCTCCTTTTTTTGCGTGTTATATATTTTATCGAAAGAATCGTATTTATTTTTTAATGATTCGTAAGTGGCTTGATCATTATGGATGCTAAGCCCCAATTTTTTTAATTTATCGGTAGCTTCTTGGCGAGAATCATAAACTAAATTAATTTTCAAAGCGCCGTCGGTAGCGTAAACAAATAATTTTTTATTTACCGGCTCTTGCCAGATATCTGCCGCCTGATTTAAAGTTTTTAAAAAATCTTCTTGGCTCAAACCGAATTTTTCGTTAAACTCGCCGATTGAATATTCAATCGGCTTATCGCAAGGGCTTATTATTTTAGTTAAATTTTGCTGAGCTAATCTCAAATCTTCTTCAAAATAAAATACCAAACTGATGATTAAAATAATAAAAACAATTATTTGGATTATTTTATTGGATACTTTCATAATTTAAGTATAAAACATGGAAGATTATTCTTCAACCAAAATTATTTTAAAAAATAAAACGCCTTATATCAATAGGCGTTCTATTTATATTATTATAGATATGCTTTAACAATTTATTTCGTTAAGTTGATAAATGGCAAAGAGCCTCCGGGTATCATTTGGGTCGGTAGCACGCCGTTCCATTTTTCAACAGCCGTTTTTTGCACTTCCAAAGCTTTTAAATTAATATATTTATCGTTATTGGCGGCATCGGATTGAAGTTTTATTGCCTCGGCCTCGGCTTTGGCTTGCGCTACGCGTTGTTCGGCTTCGGTTTTGATCCTCTGTAAATCGTTTTCCGCTTTGAGCGCCGCTTGCTGGGCTACCTGCTTGGCTTCAACCGCTTTTTCATATTCATCGCTAAAAGAAAAATCTATAATTGAAAATTCATCTACGGCAAAATACCTGCTCAATCTATTGAACAGCTCAGTTTTAATTTCATCTTTAACCTTGGCGCGCTGTTCAATCAATTCTTGAGCGGTAAATTTAGCCGTAGCGGCTTTGACGCTTTCCTGAATGGAAGGATCGATTAATCTTGACTGATAATCAAACCCGACTTCTTGCCATAATTTATTGGCGACATCCGCCTTAATATGATAATTCAAGGCCAATTGGCTTTCAACCGTCTGAATATCTTTAGAATAAGCCATGGTTTTAACTTCCAATTTTTGAGTCTGCACGTCAATTTTTTCTACTTTTTGCACTATGGGAATTCTGAAATGAATACCTTCTCCCATAATTTTGTCCTGGACCGCGCCAAAATTCATCAATATTCCTCTTTCACCGGCTCCGATTAAAACTATAGGATTAAGAGCCGAAATTACAATAAAAATTACAAATATTATTGCGCCTATCCTGATAATTTTTTTAAAACTGTTTTCCATAAAATTATATTTAATTATTATTACTTAATATAATACAATAAATGACGATTTTTAGCAATATTTAGCAAAATTTTACTTTTACTACGGCTGGCTAAATTTTACTTAAATCCAAATCATCATCGAATTTTATTTGTTTAACGAAATCGGGCATATGGCTGACCATAA
>CAZGKM010000019.1:20936-24866 GCA_964526325.1 uncultured Gammaproteobacteria bacterium | reverse complement strand
GCTTGCTGGCCGAAGAGCTGAAAAAGCGCTTTGGATATACTGAAGAAGAAGTGAGTATTATTCTCTTCTTACGAATTGTCGAGGAATCGACTAGACATAAAATAGAGCCAATTCCCGGGCTTGATAGAGATGTTCTAGAAAAGTTCGGATTGGTTGAATAGAAATTAAAAAAGGAGGCGGCAAATGTTAGTAGTGAATGAGAAGTATTTAGAAAATGTTCTTGACCGCCCCAAATCAAAAAAGGCGGTAAAGAAAGTCCGACAGTTTAAAGCTTTAAAGCATTTGAAGAAAATTGGAGTTATTGTTTTGAACCTCATTTTTGGCAATAATATAGTCTATTGGATGATCGGCTTTGTTAATAAAAATATTTTTTGCGGTTTTCTGCGAAGTATTTTTATGCTTTATCCTGCCAACCAAAAGTACACAAAAGAATATGTGTATATATGGTATGCGAAGAGTATGAAATGGCGGCCGAGATTGGTTGGTATTATGCTGCAAAACCGAAAAGTTGGTATGATTTTTGGGATTTCGGCCACGGAAGAAGATATGATATCTGATAATGGCACTAATTTGCGGAAAGTAGAATCTCGTTTGGAAAAAATTCGCCTATTAGTCGGCGCCAAACAAAAGACGTATGCCGGAGTTCTTCCCAGTATTATGAATACCAGAGGAATTGTTTCTCAGTCTATCGAGAGAGAAATCACCGCGAAAGCTGTTTATCAAGCTATTGAGTTAGTTAAAAATAAAGAAAATTTAAATGTTGATACGCCTCTAATCGTTATCGGAGGACAGGGATTTATAGGAAGTCAGCTAATTAATAGTTTGAGTAACAATGGTTTTCGTGGTCAAATTTTTTCTTTGGATATTAAAAATGGTTCATCATTCGTGAAGGTGCAGGATATTATTTTTGGGAAACCGGCAATCATGCTGAATGTTTCTAAAAGAGGAGCTATTAAGAATTATATTCCTCATCTGTGGCCGGGGATAGTAGTGTTAAACGAGGTTTATCCGGAACCTTCTGATGATGAAGTTGTGGCTATTGGTGAAAAAGGTTCAATCCTATATCATATCAATGGTGTTGAGGCTTTTGCTTGGCCACCCTTTCCTAGGGGGTATAAGGGCGGGATTCCTTGCTGCGCTTCATTCCTCCCCAAAGAAGGAGAGGGGAAATATAAAGTTTTAGTGACAAAACTTTAACCTATGGGCGGATTCAATAATGATCCGCCCTTTTTTATTTATAAATTTTTTGTTATAATAATAATAGTTTTTATAATTAAATATAAAAATGAGTCTACATTTAGATGTAATTAATTTAGTTTTAATTTCGGTTATTTTTGCATATTGTTTTTTAGTATTTTTGATTTTTTCTAAAGGTAATAATAAAAATGTTGTTAACTCTTTTTCGGCCGTAATTATTTCTGTGATATTTTGGACAATAGGAATGATATTTTACAGATTATCAGGCCCGTTAGATTCATTATTTTGGTGTCGTATTTTATATGTTGCTGCAACGTTCACCGCCAGCACTTTTTTTATTTTTTCATATATTTTTCCGTATGGTAAGTTGCCAAACTTCAAGATTATGTTCGCAACTTTTTTAGTCAATTTATTTTTGATTATATTAGTTTTAATGCCAAAAATAATAATTAAAGATGTAGATATTATTATAGGACAAGAAAAACAAATAATTTGGGGAAATTGGTATTTTATTTATTTTTTATATATAAGTAGTTTTTTTTCCACGGGACTTTTTATATTGTTTAAGAAATATTTAAAAGAACAAGGATTAGTAAAGCAACAAATAAAAAATATTTTTTGGGGTTATTTTATTGGGTCAAATTTAGCGATGTTTACTAATTTACTTATGGTTTGGTGGGGTGATTTTAGATTAAATTGGGCTGGTCAAGTTTTATCAGTATTTATGGCTGGTTTTACGGTATATACTATCATCGCCCACCGCCTTATGGATATCAAACTTGTAATGCGCCGCTATTCGGTTTATTTATCCTCTTTAATTTCAATATTGCTGGTTGCCATTGGCATAAAATATTTTTTTGACAGATATTTCCCTCAATTTACCGATTGGGTCAATCTTTTTATGTTAATGGGTTCGGTTTCTGTTTATCCGGTTATTAAGGATCGTTTTTATCACTTGTCCAATAAATATTTTTTCTCGTCTCTTTATGACTCGGGCGAAGTAATCGCTTCGCTATCGGAAAAATTGCGCTCTACTTTAGAAGCGGAGAAAATTTACGGCTATATTTTTGATACTTTATCCAGCGCTTTCCATGCTAAAGCCATCGGCATTTTAACTTATAACGAAAAAACCAAAAAATATATAATAAATTATAATAACGGCTTTAATACGGGCCGGCAAAAAGAGTTTGACGAAGATAAAAAGCTAAATGAAATTTTTGTAAAAAGAAATCGGACGATTATCACCGATGACATAAAAACGCAGTTTAAGAATAATAAAACTTTAGACATACTGCTTAAATTAGGCGTTGAGTTATTAACGCCCTTAAATGTTAAGGATAAAACCATCGGCTTAATCGTTTTAGGCGCTAAAGAATCAGGCGATATGTATAACGAGGAAGATTTGAAAGTTTTAGAAGTAGTCGGGGCGCAAACCGCCATTGCTCTAGAAAACGCTTTATTATACAAAGAAACCAAGAATTTTAGCGTTAAAATGGAAAAGGAAGTTGAAAAAGCTACTCGTGATTTAATAAAAGCCAATGTGCAATTAAAAAAGCTTGACGCGGCCAAGTCGGAATTTATTTCCATCGCTTCGCACCAGCTAAGAACGCCGTTGACCGTAATTAAGGGTTATATTTCCATGATGCTTGAAGGCAATTTCGGCGCCTTAACCAAATCGGAAGTTGAATCTTTAGAAAAAGTTTTTTTGTCCAACGAAAGATTAATCCAATTGGTGGAAAATTTACTGAATATTTCCCGTATTGAGTCCGGAAGGCTGCAGTTTGATTTTCAGGAAGTTGATTTAAACAAGATGGTGGCGGATATGACCGAAGAGTTATCCGGCAACGCCAAAAAGAAAAATTTAATTTTGCAATATAAACCGCCGGCTAAGCCTTTGCCGCTTTTAAAAATTGATGATGAAAAAATCAGGCAGGTAGTCATGAATTTAATCGATAACGGCATAAAATACACTAAGCAGGGCAGCGTTACCGTTACGCTTGAACAAATTGGAAATAAAATAAAATTTTGCGTGGCCGATTCGGGCATGGGCATCACGCCGGAAGATATGGCTAATTTATTTAAGAAATTTTCCCGCGGTACGGGCACTTCTTTAATTCATACCGAAGGCACGGGACTAGGCCTATTTGTAGCGCGCATGATGGTTGAGGCGCATAAGGGAAAAATCTGGGCCGAGTCGCAAGGCGAAGGTAAGGGTTCTAAATTCTGTTTTGAATTGCCGGTGAAGTAGGAAGCATGCCGTTGCGGTCTTGATTCGTAATCTAGAGACTTATTTGTCCCGTCAAAACCTGGATTGCTCCTTTGTGCCGGCCTCAGTGCTGAAAAAGAAAACTGAGTGCCTGCGCGGGAATGACAAAGAAAAAAGCGGGAATCACAAATGAGTTTTTGACTCTAAAAATATAATCTGCTATTATTCTAAGATAAATAATTATTAACTCAAAATCATGAAAAAACTAATACTATTAAGTTTGGTGTCGGTTTTGTTGGTCAGCGGTTGTTCGCTCGCCATTCCTACGGCGAAAAACGCTAAAAAGGTTCTTAGTCCGGAAGAAGCCAAGGCTACGGCGGAAAAATTTATTAATGAAAATTTATTGCCGGAGAATATCAAGGCTACGGTTAAAAGCGCTGTTTTAGAGGGTGATGTTTATAATGTCAGTTTAGAAGTTAGCGGCCAAGAATATAATTCTTTTATGACAAAAGACGGAGAGAAATTTT
>CAZGKM010000019.1:2128-20836 GCA_964526325.1 uncultured Gammaproteobacteria bacterium | reverse complement strand
GAAGTTAGCGGCCAAGAATATAATTCTTTTATGACAAAAGACGGAGAGAAATTTTTTCAGTCGGGCATTGATATGGTGACTTTTGCGGAGGAAAAGAGAAAACAGGAAGAAGCCGCCGCCGCACAGCAGGCAGACGCTACCGCGCCGCAAGGAGATGCCGCCGCGCCGCAGGAAAACGCACCGGTTGCCGCCGCGCCTAAAAGCGACAAGCCAAAAGTTGAATTATTCGTTATGACTCATTGTCCGTTTGGCTTGCAGGCGGAAAAAGGGTTTTTACCGGCCATCGAGGCTTTAGGCAATAAAGTTGATGCCAGTATAAAATTCGTCCATTATTTCATGCATGGCGATCAAGAAGAGCAGGAAACTTACAATCAGATTTGCATCAGGCAAGAACAGGCGGCTAAATTTAACAGTTATTTAAATTGTTTTATTATAGAAAATGATAGCGGAAAATGCATCGCTCAAGCCGGAGTTGATAAGACCAAGCTTAATAGCTGTATTAATTCCAAAGCTAAAGATTATTATAAAGCCGATTCGGCTTTAAGCAATAAATACGGCGTGCAGGGCAGTCCGACTTTAGTTATTAATGGAGCGCAGTCAAACGCCGGACGCGATGCGGCAAGTTATCTAGCCGGCATTTGCGCGGCTTTTGATAAAGCCCCGGCCGAATGTTCTAAAAAGTTATCAACCACGGCCCCATCGTCAGGCTTTGGCGCGGGCAGCGATACTTCCGGAGCAGACGCGGCTAGTTGCAATTAATATTATAATTTTTAAAAGGGCGCTTTAAGCGCCCTTTTTTATTTGGGAAAAATAAGATAAAATAAAGATAAGATTTTAAATTATTTTTGTTGTTCGTAAGCGATTTTCTTTTTTTGTCATTCCGGCCTACGAGCCTGCCTGTCCGGTAGGCAGGCCGGAATCCAGGGTTACATAATCCATACGTATCACTCCTGGATTGCGGGTCAAGCCCGCAATGACAAATTTTTTAACTATGCTTGAAAAAAATTATACTGTTAAATTTTTAATTTTATTTTTAGCGACTTTCGCCGCTGTTTTTGCTATTTGGTATACTTTAATGCGCGAAGAAAGCGTTAATTGGTTAAGTTCGCAAATCGTCCATCAAATCTCTCCTTACGTTATAGCCGAGACCGAAGATGATTTAATTGTAAGCAACCCGTTAATGGGCTATGATTTTAGCCTGCCTAAAGGTTTTAAAACAAACGGCGCAAAAAATATTAGTTTTTTTATGGAAGAAGGGGGCGTAAAAAAATGCCAAATTAAACATTATTACTTGAACGCGAATAAGGCTAATAATCTAGAGGCTCAAGAAACAAGATTAATCATTCCTCTGCTCCAGAAAAAATTGGTTTTTGATCTTGTAAATAAAAGCGAAATAAATGATTGCGGAAAATATTTGTTAGAAATTAAAAATAATATTGTGGTTGATTAACGTTTTAAGTAAAAATTACAAAACATAAAATGCTTGCAATTTTAAATTAATAGTGTATAATAAAAAAACAATTCACCCCGTGAAATAGCGCTTAGCGCTAATTTTACAGTAGTAAAATTATTTCATGGGGTTAAATAACGCCTATAATTAAGCCTTTAGTTAAGGCGGCTAAAGGGCTTCTCTGCAAAGAGAGGTTAGGATAATTTTTTTATTTTATGGAACCCTTTGGCCCCGCTTAGAAATTTATTTCTAACGGAGTTGGAAATTTCAACGCAAAGAGATTTAATGGGCAAGCCATAAATAATATTAATATGCAAATTTCTAACGGAGTAAACGAAGAAACTAAATTGAATAACGGCCAGCCTGATGTTTCTAATGACGATTTTCAGAAATTATTGGACGCGGAAAACGCAAATATTCCTCAAGTCGGGGATATTATTAAGGGTACGGTTTTATCCGCTTCAAAAGCTGAAGTTAAGCTTGATATTGACGGCATCGCTACTGGCGTGGTGCGAGGCCGCGAGCTTTATTTTGAAGCCGATGAATATGCCAATTTAAAACCGGGAGATGAAGTAGAAGCTACTATAGTTGAAGAAGAAAATGAAAACGGAGATTTAGAGTTGTCGTTTAGGAGCGCCGGACAGCAAAAGGCCTGGAGCGCTTTATTTGATGCTTATGAAAATAGAAAAATTTTGAAATTCAGAGTTCAAGACGCCAACAAAGGCGGCCTACTTGTAAGCTATGGCCAAATTCAGGGTTTTTTGCCGGTTTCGCAGCTAGCGCCGGAAAATTATCCGCGAGTTAACGGCGGCGATAAAGGCAGAATTTTAGATAAATTGAAATCTTTTATCGGTACGGATTTTGAAGTCAAGGTTATGACTTTAGACGAAAAGGACGATAAATTAATTGTTAGCGAGAAAGAAGCCTGGCAAGAAAAGCAGAAAGATATAATTTCCAAATATAAAGTCGGCAGCGTAGTCGAAGGAGCGATTACGGCCTTAACCGATTTCGGAGTTTTCGTAAGCTTCGGAGAAAACCTGGAAGGCTTGATTCATATTTCCGAATTGGCCTGGCAGCGCATTGATGATCCATCGGATTTATTCAAAGTTGGAGATAAGATTAAGGCCGAAATTATTTCCATTGAAGGTTCAAAAATATTTTTATCGGCCAAGAAGCTTTTAACCGATCCTTGGCATGACGTAGAAACGAAATATAAGATCGGCCAGGTAGTTTCCGGCACCATTCTTAAAGTTAATCCATTCGGTTTATTCGTCGAATTGGATTCGGATATTCATGGTCTAGCCCATATCAGCCAGATCGGCTTAGCGCCGGCGCAAAAGATTAGCGAGGTTTTTCACTCGGGAGAAAAAAAGGATTTTACCATTGTTTCAATCGAGCCGAAAGATCATCGCTTAGGCTTATCCGTACCGGCCGAAGCCGAACAGCCTATTGCTAAAACCAAGCATAAAGAAGAGAAGCTATCGTCCGCTTCCGCCGACGCTAAAGCTATGGTGGATAAAAAAGCTACGGCGGACAAGAAGAAGGCGAAGAAAGACAAAGCTGATAAAGCGGAAAAGAAAAAAGAAAAACCGGAAAAAAAGAAGAAAGAAAAATAAAACTTTAAAAACGCCTCTAATTTTTAGGGGCGTTTTTAGGCCACAGAGTTATATATAAAAATTACAAAAAAATGTTATAATGAATATTAATATTTAGTAATAAATTAATAATATGGAAAATAAAAAAAATGATACAACATTGGAAAAAATCGCCTCTTTATGCAAGCGGCGCGGTTTTGTTTTTCCCGATTCGGAAATATACGGCGGCATGGCCAACACCTGGGACTACGGGCCTTACGGAGCGGAATTAAAGAATAATATCGCTAAGACTTGGTGGCGCACTTTCGTACAAAGGCGCGATGATATGGTCGGTCTGGATTCAGCCATTATTACCAATCCTAAAGTTTGGGAAGCTTCCGGTCATGTTTCAAATTTTAACGATCCGTTGGTTGATTGCCGGAAATGCCAGACGCGCCACCGCGGCGACAAACTTCTTGAGGAGAAAATCGGCGTAGATGAAACGGCTAAAATTAAACTTGAAGAGGTTGGCGCGAAATTAAATGAGCTTAGGCTCGCTTGCCCTAATTGCGGCGCTTGCGATTGGACCGAGGCGAGAAAATTCAATCTTTTATTCGAAACGCAAACCGGCGTGGTGGCGGATGCAAAAAATATCGCCTATCTGCGCGGTGAAACCGCTCAGGGTATTTTTATAAATTTTAAAAATATTCTTGACACTATGCGGATGAAATTGCCGTTTGGCGTCGCTCAAGTCGGTAAAGCTTTCCGCAACGAAATTACGCCGGGCAATTTTATCTTCCGCGTGCGCGAATTCGAGCAGATGGAGATAGAATATTTTATCCGTCCGCCGGAAAAGGAAGACGATTGGCGCAAACCTTATGAAGAATGGCAGAATGAGGTTAAGCGTTTTTTTAAAGAGGATCTTGGCTTATCCGACGAAAGGATGCGCTGGCGCCGGCATGCCGACAATGAGCGTTCATTCTATTCAAAAGATACTTATGACGTTGAATATTTATTCCCGTCAATCGGCTGGGGCGAATTGCACGGTTTTGCCTATCGCACCGACTATGATTTAAGTCAGCATATAAAATTTTCCGGAGCAGATTTGTCTTATACCGATGATGACGGAAAAAAATTCGTGCCCCATTGCATTGAACCGTCCTTCGGCTTAACCCGCACGCTTTTAGCGGTTTTGTCCGATGCCTATAATGAAGAAGAAATTGCGGAAGGCGAGACCAGAATCGTAATGAAATTCAACAATGACTTGGCGCCAATTAAAATTGCGGTTTTTCCGCTTCTAAAAAATAAACCCGAACTGGTTTCTAAGGCCAAAGAAATTTATAAAAAGCTGAAAATCAATTATATGTGTGAATTTGACGACCATGGCAATATCGGCAAGCGTTACCGCCGGCAAGACGAAATCGGCACTCCGTATTGCCTGACCGTTGATTTCGATACTCTTACCGGCCAAGAGGTTACAATCAGAGAACGCGATTCAATGAAGCAATCAAGAGTTAAGATATCGGATTTAGATAATTTTTTTCGCGATAAGTTTACCGGTTAGTCTTTATGATTGCCAAATATGAGCAAATGTAATATACTTTTATCATAAATTAATTGTAAATCAGATAAGTAAATGAAAAATTTAATTAAAAATTTTTTGATATTTTTTACGGTATTTTTGCTGATTGCCGCGCTTTTTAGTTTTATAGGCGGCGGCGGCCAAAAAACCGAACAGGTCGGAGTGGAAACTTTAATCAGCCAGATAAACAACCAGGAAGTCAGTAAAATCGCTATTGTCGGCAACGAAATAAGAGTAACTTTAAAAGACGAGAAAAACGAGATAGTTAAAAAAGAAGCCGGCGATACTTTTTCCCAAATCGTTAAGAATTATAATGTTGACCCGAGCAAATTAAACGGCTTATTAATTGAAGTCCAGGATAATCAAGGTTTGGATTATTGGCTGGCGACGATTTTGCCGTTTTTAATTCCGTTTCTTTTAATCAGCGTTTTTATTTATTTCATGATGCGTTCGGTCCAGGGTGCTAACTCCAAGGCTATGATGTTCGGCCAGTCTCAAGCCAGAGAAACCGGGCGAGAATTTAAAGGCAAGGTAACTTTTAAAGATGTGGCCGGTGCTAAAGAAGCAAAAGAAGAATTATCGGAAGTGGTTGAATTTTTAAAAAATCCTCAAAAATTTTCCGAGCTGGGTGCGCGTACGCCGCGCGGAGTTTTGCTTTTAGGCAGTCCGGGTACCGGTAAAACGCTGTTGGCTCGCGCGGTTGCGGGCGAGGCCAGCGTGCCGTTTTTCTCAATTTCCGGTTCCGAATTCGTTGAAATGTTCGTCGGCGTTGGCGCTTCGCGAGTCAGAGACTTATTCAGGAAAGCCAAAAAAAGCGCGCCTTGCATTATTTTCGTTGATGAAATCGACGCAGTCGGACGCCGGCGCGGAGCCGGGCTCGGCGGTTCTCACGACGAGCGCGAGCAGACTTTAAACCAGATTTTAGTGGAAATGGACGGCTTTGATCCTAATACTAACGTCATCGTTATCGCGGCCACTAACCGTCCCGACGTTTTGGATCCGGCCTTACTTAGGCCCGGGCGTTTTGACCGCCGGGTTATTCTCGACGAGCCTGATTTAGCCGATCGCGAAGCTATTTTAAAAGTTCATTCCAAGAAAAAACCGTTAGGCAAAGAAGTCAGCTTAAAAAGAGTCGCTGAAAGAACCCCGGGTTTTACCGGCGCCGATTTAGCCAATCTTTTAAATGAGGCCGCGATTTTAGCGGCTATGAAAAATAAAAAAATAATTGATTTGGAAGAAATTTTTTCTTCCATTGAAAAAGTAATGCTCGGGCCGGAAAGAAAATCAAGAATTTTATCCGACAAAGAAAAGAAAATAACCGCCTATCATGAAGCCGGCCATGCTCTCGTAGCGCATTTTCTGCTTCATAGCGATCCGGTGCAAAAGGTTTCTATTATCGCCCGCGGCCAAGCCGGAGGCTATACTTTAAAGTTGCCGTTGGAAGATAAGCATATGTATTCCAAGACCGAGTATGTTGAAGAAATCGCCGTTTTGCTCGCCGGCTATATTGCCGAACAGGAAATTTTCGGCGAAGTTACTACCGGAGCTACTTCCGACTTGCGCCGCGCTACCGGTTTAGCCAGAAAGTTAATTACCGATTTCGGCATGAGCGACGTTTTAGGACCGCGCACTTACGGCGAAAAAGACGAGATGATATTTTTAGGCAGAGAAATTCATGAACAGAGAGATTACAGCGAAAAGGTAGCCGAGCAAATCGATAAAGAAATATCCAACTTCATTGATAGAGCCGTGCATCAAGCTAAAGGTTTAATTAAAGCCAAGCAAGAAATTTTAGAAAAAATTGTGGCCGAACTTTTAGTTAAAGAAACTTTGGAAAAAGAAGAGTTTGAAAAAATTGTCGGTCCTAAGCTGAAAGCAGGAGAATAATCGCTAGATTTTGGCGAATTGTCAGTAAAAAAATATTTGTGGTATAATATAATTACTAATAATTAAGCTCTCGCTCTATTAAGCGAAATTAAGGGGGAATTTATGCCATTTTATCGAAATATTTTAAAACAGGCCTGGCAATTAACCTGGCGCAATAAATATCTCTGGTGGTTTGGCATTTTCGCCGCGCTTCTCGGCAACGGCGGTGAATTTGAAATTTTATTTAATAACTCGGGCGCTAATCCAAGCAAGGCTTTATTTCCGGCCTGGCAAGGAATTTTTTCTACCGGAATATTTAGCCGCCATACTCTTGCCAATATTGGCAATTTATTCAGAAACGATACTTTAAACATAATTTTTGTTTTAGTTATTTGCCTGATTGTTTTGACTGTTTGCTTGTTTTTAATTTGGTTGGTCGTAGTTTCGCAGGCGGCCGTAGTTAATAATTCGGCCGCGGTAATCGGGCAAAAAAAACATACCCTTAAGGACGGTTTTAATTCCGGCATTCTTAATTTTTGGCCAGTGCTTATTTTAAATATTATAATTAAAGCCGTGATTTATATTTTGCTGGTGGCGATTAGCTTGCCGGCGATTTTTTACCAAGGAAATTTTAACGCCAATCTTTTTTATATTATTGCTTTAGTTATTGTTGTGCCCATAGCTATTATTTTATCTTTTATTATGAAATACGCCGTTGCTTATGTGGTTATTGATAAAAGCAAGGTTCTACCGGCGATTAAGCAAGGTTGGCGTCTTTTTAAGGAAAATTGGCTTATAAGTTTTGAAATGGCGATTATTTTATTTTTTATAAATTTATTTATTGGATTGGCTATAGTATTGGCGATTTTAATTTTGGCAGTGCCATTTTTGTTTTTGGGTTTAATATTTTATTATGCATTTTCCGTGCTTGGATCTTGGCTAATCGCAATTTTGGCTTTTGCCAGTTTTTTATTCATTGTTGTTTCGACCGGAGCGGCTTTAGCGGTTTTTCAAATTTCTTCTTGGACAGGTTTATTTTTAGAATTGGATAAAAATGGCGGAGTCAGCAAATTAGTTAGAGCAGTAAACAGAATGGTTAAGGTTTGATAAAGATAAAAAATATATTTTTAGACAGAAAGAGCATGGCTAAAGCCGCGCTCTTTTTTATTTATTTAATTTATTTCCACAGCAGATTGCATATTTACGTAATTTATGTAAAAATAAAGGTATTATGATCTCTTATTTAAAAGGAAAGATTAAGCATAAAGGCAGCGGTTTTGTTATATTGGAAGTAAATAATATCGGTTACCAAGTTTTTATTTCGCCTTTGCTTTATGTTGATTTAAGCTTAGATCAGGAAATTGAATTTTACACATATCAGCAAGTACGCGAAGACGCATTGAATTTATATGGCTTTAAAAATACGGCAGAGTTGGAATTATTTGAGCTATTACTCTCTATTTCCGGCATTGGTCCGAGATCGGCGCTAGGAGTTATGTCAATCGCCACGGTAGCGGATATTAAAGAATCTATTTCTCGAGGCGATCCGGTTCTATTAACAAAAGTTTCCGGCATCGGCCGTAAAACCGCGGAAAGAGTGGTTTTGGAGCTAAGAGAAAAAATCGATAAACTGAGCGTTGGCGACAGTAAGAACGGCGTAAGCCAATTAGGCTCAAGCGATGAGATTGACGCGCTGATGGCGCTTGGCTATTCTTTGGCTCAAGCCAGAGAATCTTTAAATAACGTTGACGCTAAAATTAAAGATTCGGGAGAGCGTATCAGGCAAGCTTTAAAAAAATTAGGAAAATAAATTTAAAAATAATTTTTTAATTTAATTATAATTCGTGAAATTGCTTTATCGCTTATAGGCGGTTCGCAATAACAATTTAAAATAATATGCAAACAATTACTATCGAGGATAAAAAACAGCTGAATGATTTTATCGGTTCAAAGACTATGAGCCAATTTTTACAATCATGGCAATGGGGAGAGTTTCAGGGTAAAGCGGCCGGAAAAATTATAAGATTAGGCGTTTTAGAAAATAATGAATTGGTAGCCGCGGCTACTTTTGTCAAAAAAATCTTGCCCATGGGCAAGAGTTATTTTTTATGCCCGCGTGGTCCGATTATCACAGATAAGCAGGACAAATTAAAAATAATAAATGAATTGTTTAAAACGCTTAAGGAATTTGCGGAAAATGAAGAAGTAATTTTTCTCCGCTTTGAGCCGGTTTCAATAATCGATAATTCCCAAGTTGTCATCAGAAAAACTCTCGATATTCAGCCGAGTAAAACCATAGTTCTAGACTTAACTAAAACGGAAGAAGAACTGTTAAAAGAAATGCATCAGAAAACCAGATATAATATAAAGCTTTCGGAAAAGAAAAAAATAAAAATAGTTGAAGCCGGGCTCGAGCGTTTTGATGATTTTTGGCAATTAATGAATCAAACCGGTGAACGGGATAATTTTCGCCCCCATGGCATAGATTATTATAAAAAAATGCTGGAAGCGGAAAGTGATTTTATAAAATTATATTTTGCCGAATATCACGGCAAGCCCTTAGCCACGGGTATTTTTTCTTATTTCGGCGACATGGTTTCATATTTGCATGGCGCTTCCGCCAGTCATGATCGCGATGTTATGGCGCCTTATCTGCTCCATTGGCATATAATTAAAGAAGCTAAAGCGGCCGGTTTTAAATATTATGATTTATTCGGCATTAATGAAAAAAGATGGCCTGGAGTAACTAAATTTAAAAAGGGCTTCGGCGGCTCCGAATATGATTATCCGGGAACATTTGATTTTATTTTTGATCAAAACTGGTATAGTATTTATAAAATGATCAGGCAAGCCAGGAGAACGTTTTAAAAAATTTTTTAATTTTTAATTTTGTAATTTTTAAATGATGCTTAAATTTTTAATGTTTTAAAATTAGTCATTAAAAATTAAGAATTTCAATTTAGTTGATTATGGATAAATTATTGCATATCATAAAGAAGTATATTCCCGCTAAACTCTTTAAGGCCATTCAACCGGCCTATCATTTTTTATTAAGCCTAATTGCTTCTGTTTGGTACGGTTGGCCGTCAAATAAGCTTATCGTTATCGGCGTAACCGGCACGACAGGTAAAACCACCAGCGTTTATTTAATTTCTAAAATGCTGGCTTCGTCCGGATATAAAACCGGTTTTACTTCAACGGCTATTTTTAATGACGGCCAAACCGAATGGCTGAATAATAAAAAAATGACCATGGCCGGCAGATTTTTTACCCAAAAGATGCTAAAAAAAATGGTAAAAAATAATTGTCAGTACGCCATCGTTGAAACAACTTCGCAGGGCATCGAACAATTCCGCCACAAATTTATTAATTATGACATTTTAATTTTTACCGGCCTTTATCCGGAGCATATTGAAGCGCATGGCGGTTTTGAGAATTACAAACAGGCAAAAAGCAAGCTTTTTCTTCATTTAAAACAATGCAAAACCAAATATGCCAATGATAAAAAACGAGTGGTTAAAGCCGAAAATGGTTTTAAAAAAATAGAGTCTAACCGGGTTAAAAAGACCATTATCGTTAATGGTGATGATAAATATGCCGATTTCTTTTTGTCTTTTTGGGCCGAAGAAAAATGGGCATACGCCAATAAGCAGGAATTACCAACAACAAATTTAAAGAATGACAATACGCGCGTAATTAACTATGGCGAGATTATTTCAAATCAAACGGGAATAAGTTTTAAGGTCAATGACGAAGCAACGATTATTTTAAAACAGCTGGGCGAATATAACGCGGCTAACGCCATGAACGCGGTTTGTCTAGGTCTTAGCCAAGGAATAGATTTGGAAAAAATTAAAATCGGCCTGGAAAAAATCGACGGTATTCCCGGTAGAATGGAGTTATTTAAAAATTTAGAGCCGGATTTTACGGTTATAGTTGATTATGCTTTTGAGCCTGAGGCTTTAAAAAAAATATACAGCACTATTTTAAAATTAGAGCATAATAAAATAATTCATGTTTTAGGTTCGGCCGGCGGCGGGCGAGACATGGCAAGACGGCCGAAACTTGGAGCGCTGGCCGGAGAAAAAGCCGATACAGTTATAGTTACCAACGAAGATCCGTATGATGACGATCCCGAATTAATTATTGATCAAGTGGCGATTGGCGCGGTTAATGCCGGTAAAGTAAAAAATGAAAATTTATTTAAAATTGCGGATAGGCGCGAAGCTATTAAAAAGGCTTTAGTATTAGCCGGCGAAGGCGATATAGTTTTAATATCAGGCAAGGGTTGCGAGCAGGCGATTTGCGGACCGGAAGGCGTAAAAATTCCCTGGGATGATAGAGAAGCAGTAAAAGAGGAATTAAATAAATTATAATTACCTTGTGGATAACTTTAATCTTCCATTTGTTTTGTAAATAGTTTAAAATAGCAGATTATTATTTAATATTAGGTAAAAAATTAAATAAACCTAAAATAATAATAAATTTAAGTTCAAAACCCTTGACAAGCCAATTAATTGTTGTTAGTATTTAATAAGTTTTTACTATAGGTAATATTTAGCAAACTTTACGTTTAAAATAAGTAATCAAAAATCGAACGGCTCCGCAACGAAAGAATCAGAGCGGTAGGAAGATAGTGTCTGGCCGTTTTTTTGTTATCAAAAAGATAAAATCCCCCTAACCTCTTTGTGAAAAGGAGGCTATAAAATATTCAGTGCGCATTTTAAATTTAAAATAAGTGGAAACTTATCTCATTAATTAAATATTTCGCGTCAACTCACAGCTAATAGAAAACTGATTGGGTTTTTTTGTTTTTTTGACTTTAAAAATTTTTAGAACCCGTATTCGCGGGACAAAAATATAATGTATCAAGTTAAAATTTAATAGCGGGTAGAACCCTGTCTGCCGGCAGGCAGGTCTACGGCCATTAAATTTTAACTTGATGAAGTAAAATATGACTAAAAATAAACAAATGGCCAGGCAATTTTTTAGTGATACTAAGGCATCGATAGATCTGCCTGATTTAATTGAAATTCAAAAAGATTCTTATAATTGGTTTTTGACCGATGGCCTAAAGGATTTATTCGAAGAAGTTTCTCCTATAACCGACTTTATCGGCCGCGACCTTGAGCTGTCTTTGGAGGATTATTATTTGGACGAACCAAAGTTTGATGAAAGCGAAAGTAAAGCCAAAAACATTACTTATGAAGCATCGCTCAGAGTTAAGGCTAAGTTATCAAATAAAAAAACCAACCAAGCCGTTACGCAAGAGGTATTTTTAGGCGATTTTCCTTTAATGACAAAAAACGGCACTTTTATAGTTAACGGCATTGAAAGAGTCGTGGTTTCGCAGTTGATTAGAAGCGCCGGCGTTATTTTTACTTCGGAATTTGTTAAGGGTAAAAAATATTACGGCGCTAAAGTCATACCTAACAGAGGCGCTTGGCTTGAGATAGAAACCGACATGAATGATGTCATCTGGGTCAGGATTGACCGCAAAAGAAAAGTTGCCATTACTTCTTTATTCAGGGCTTTCGGCTATTCATCCGATGAAGAAATAAGGCAGTTGTTCGCCGATAACAATGAAATTACCGGCGGAATTGACGGCGAAAAAAGTTTGTCCGGTTATATTGAAGCCACCTTAGCCAAAGATGCGGCTAAAAACGAAGCCGAAGGGCTTAAAGAAGTATATAAGAGGATAAGGCCCGGCGATTTAGCCACGACCGATAATGCCAGGCAACTAATTCATTCCATGTTTTTTAGATTTGATCGTTATGATTTTGACCGCGTGGGCCGCTATAAGATGAATAAACGATTCGGCCAAAATATTCCCAACAATAAAGAGAATAGAGTTTTAAGAAGGGAAGATTTAATCGCCATAGTTAAAGAAATTGTCAGATTAAATATTACTCAGGAGAGGGAAGATGATATCGATCATTTAGGCAACCGCCGCGTCAGAGCTATCGGCGAATTGATTCAAAATAAATTCAGAGTCGGTCTCGCCAGAATGGAAAGAATCGTCAGAGATAGAATGAGCATCATGGATATAGACAGCTTAACGCCGAATAAATTAATTAACGCCCGTCCGGTAATCAGCGTAGTTAAAGAATTTTTCATGTCTTCGCAGTTGTCGCAATTCATGGATCAGACCAATCCTTTAGCCGAGCTTGAACATAAGCGCAGATTATCAGCCATGGGCCCGGGCGGCTTGACTCGCGAACGCGCCGGTTTTGAAGTGCGCGACGTACACACCACTCACTACAGCCGCATTTGCCCGATCGCTACTCCGGAAGGACCGAATATCGGTTTAGTCGGTCATTTAGCCAGCTACGCCAGGCTTAATAGTTATGGTTTTATTGAAGCGCCTTATCGAGTGGTTTTGCACGACATAGAAAATGATCCGGAAAAAACTATCAATAAAATTGCTCGTGAAGATATTTATGAAATTAAGGGTGATAAAAAAGATAAATTGATTATTAAAGCCGGAGAGATTATTGATAAAAAAACAGCGGCCGAGTTAAAGGAAAAAATGGGCCATGTGACTATCCCGATTGTGCCTGTTTTAAGCGATGAGATTGTATATCTTGATGCTTTTGAAGAAGAAAAATATATTACCACGGCTGCTACCACCCCGGTTGACGCAAATGGATATTTTAAGGTTCTAAAAGCTGAAACCAGAAAATACGGCCAGCCTTCTCTTGAACCGGTGGAAAAAATAGATTTAATCGGCGTAGCGCCGAATCAGATTGTTTCCGTAGCCACTTCTTTAATTCCGTTTTTGGAACATAACGACGGTATCAGAGCTTTAATGGGAACTAACATGCAACGCCAAGCCGTCCCATTAATTACGGCCGAAGCGCCAATCGTCGGTACCGGCATGGAATCGCGGGCGGCCACCGATTCAGGCCATATTATTTTAGCTGAAGATGATGGCGAGATTGTTAAAATGGATGGCGGTTCGATTGAATTTAAAAGTAAAAAAGGCAAAACCACTAAATACGTTTTAAGTAAATTTTTGCGTTCCAACGCTTCAACCTGCATAAATCAGCGTCCGATAGTTAACCACGGAGATAAAATAAGAAAGGGCGATGTTTTAACCAATAGTTCAGCCGTTGATAACGGCGAATTGTCGCTTGGACGTAACGTGCTCGTGGCTTTTATGAGTTGGGAAGGTTTTAATTATGAAGATGCGGTGATAATTTCCGAAAGACTTATGAAAGAAGACGTTTATTCTTCAATCCATATAGAAAATTATACAATCGACGTGCGCGACACAAAGCTCGGGCCGGAATTAATAACTAACGACATTCCCAATATCAGCGAGGAAAAATTAAAAGATTTGGATGAACGGGGTATTGTTCGTATTGGCGCCGAAGTTTCTTCAGGTGATATTTTAGTAGGTAAAATTACGCCAAAGGGCGAGACGGAACTATCAGCCGAAGAAAAACTTTTACGCGCGATTTTTGGTGAAAAAGCCAAAGATGTCAGAGATTCTTCGCTATACTTAGAGCATGGCGAACACGGCAAGGTAGTTGATATTAAAATATTTTCCCGCGAAGAAGGAGATAAATTAGCGGCTGGGGTGATTCAATCAATCCAGGTAACCGTAGCTAATTTAAGAAAAATTCAAATAGGAGATAAGATGGCCGGCCGGCATGGTAATAAAGGCGTTATTTCCAAGGTTGTACCGATTGAAGATATGCCATATTTAGCCGATGGCACGCCGATTGAGATTATATTATCGCCTTTAGGCGTTGTTTCAAGAATGAATTTAGGGCAGCTCTTAGAAACTCATTTGGGCTATGCCGCTAAAAAGTTAAATTATAAAATTGCCGTGCCTCCGCTTAATGGCGTTAGCGAAGCGCAAATTAAGGAAGAATTAAGCAAGGCCGGCCTGCCGACTAACGGCAAGGTAACCCTTTATGACGGCAAAACCGGCGAGACTTATGACAATCAAGTGGTGATTGGCTATAAGTATATGTTGAAATTAAACCATATGGTTGAGGATAAGATGCACCAGCGTTCAATCGGGCCATACTCTTTGATTACTCAGCAGCCTCTGGGCGGTAAAGCGCAATTCGGCGGCCAGCGTTTTGGCGAAATGGAAGTTTGGGCTCTTGAAGCTTATGGCGCGGCTCATTGCTTGCAGGAAATATTAACCATTAAATCGGATGATGTGCCCGGCAGGAGCAAAGCTTACGAGTCAATAATCAAGGGAGAGCCGATCAGAAAATTAAATGTTCCGGAATCTTTCAATGTTTTAGTCAGAGAGTTAAAGGGTTTATGCTTGGACGTTGAGCTTATGCAAGGAGATCAAGTTGTAAATTTAGAACGGCAAGGAGATGATAAACCGATAGAAGAAGGAGAAAGAAAGCAGGATTTTGGGGAAAGAGAGGAAAAATAGAATTTTTTAATTTTATAATTTTTAATTTTATAAATAATATCTAAATTTTTAATATTTAAATATTAAGACATTAAAAATTATTTAAAAATTCAAAAATTAGAAATTAAAATTTTGAACCTCGGAATTGGCAAAAACTATATTAATAATTTTATATTATATATTAAATTTATATGTTAAATCCTATTAAAACCACCGATTTTGACGCCATTAAATTAAAATTAGCTTCACCCGAAGAAATTTTAAATTGGTCTCATGGCGAGGTTATTCGCCCGGAAACGATTAATTATCGCACGCAAAAACCGGAAAAAGACGGATTATTTTGCGAGCGTATTTTTGGGCCGTCAAAAGATTGGGAGTGCTATTGCGGCAAATATAAAAAAATTCGCTATAAAGGCATAATTTGCGACAGGTGCGGTGTGGAAGTAACCAGAAGCTTGGTTAGGCGCGAACGCATGGGCCATATTAAGCTTGAAGCTCCGGTAACCCATATTTGGTTTCTTCGCGGTACTTCTTCAAAAATAGGTTTAATTTTGGATTTACCCATGCAAGCCTTGGAAAAGGTGGTTTATTTTGCCAGTTTTATTATTTCCGACGTTAATCAAGAATTGTGTTTGGCTACTATCGAACAAATTAAGCAGGAATATAAAAATAAGAGAAAATCCATTGAAAATGACATGCAAAAACAGGTTAATGAAATTAAGAATAAAAAAGGTAAATTATTGACTCAGGGCAAAAGTGAATTTGAAATTGAAACTATCTTAAGCCAGGAAATTGAAGCTTTGGAAAAAATAAAAAATGACAAGATTAATAATTTAGAGCAAGCTTTTGACCAAGCGCAGAAAGAATTAAAAGATTTAAAGCCTTTGACCATAATTTCCGAAAGTATTTATCAAAATTTAAGTTTAAAATACGGACATATTTTTACCGCCGATATCGGCGCCAGCGCCATTAGAAATCTTTTGGAAAAAATTGACCTGGATAAGACAATTGCTCAAATAGATAAGGAGCTTTTAACGGCGATTGATTCAAAAAAAGATAAAATGATTAGGCGCTTGAAATTATTGCGTAGTTTAAGGGCCAATAATTTAAGGCCTGAATGGATGATTTTAAATATGGTGCCGGTAATACCGCCCGATTTAAGGCCCATGGTTCCTCTTGACGGCGGGCGTTTTGCCACGTCAGACTTAAATGATTTATATCGCCGGATTATCAACCGCAATAATCGCTTAAAACAGTTGGTTGATTTAAACGCGCCGGAAGTTATTTGCCGTAATGAAAAAAGAATGCTTCAGGAAGCGGTTGATGCATTAATTGATAATTCCATCAGGCATGGCAAAACTGTTGTGGCCTCTACCGGACAGAAAAGAATGCTTAAGTCGCTGGCCGATTCATTAAAGGGTAAGCAAGGCAGATTTAGGCAGAATTTACTCGGCAAAAGAATCGATTATTCCGGCAGAAGCGTCATCGTAGTTAATCCGAATTTGAATTTAGACCAATGCGGTTTGCCGAAGCGCATGGCTTTGGAATTGTTTAAGCCTTTTATAATCAGCCAGCTGATCAATAAAGAAATCGTTCATAATGTCAGAAGCGCTTCCCGCTATATTGAGTCAGGCAAAGACGAGGTTTGGGATATTCTTGAAGATATTGTCAAAAAAGCGTACGTGATGTTAAACCGCGCGCCGACTTTGCATCGCTTGGGCATTCAGGCGTTTAAGCCGATTTTAATTGAAGGTTTAGCCATCCAAATCAATCCTTTGGTTTGTACGGCGTTTAATGCCGATTTTGACGGCGATCAAATGGCGGTTCACGTGCCTTTAACCGAGGAGGCGATCGCCGAAGCCAGGGATATTATGCTGGCCAGCCATAATTTATTAAAGCCGGCGACCGGCGATCCGGTCGTAGCGCCAAACCAGGATATAGTTTGGGGAGCTTTTTATATTACCAATATTGATCAAGCTTATTTGGATGCCGATGAAAAAAAGCTGAAAAATTTTTATTCGCCGGAAGACGCCAAGCTGTCTTACGACATGAGAAATATAAAATTGCAGCAAAAAATAAGGGCGATGATAGACGGAAAATTTATAATTACTACCGTAGGCAGAATTATTTTTAATGAAGTTTTGCCTAAGAAGCTGCGTTTTGTCAACGAAACGGTAGGCAAGGGCAAGCTAAAAAATTTAGTAAAAGAATGTTTGAGATTTTACGGCGAACAGCCGACGATTGATTTATTGGATAATTTGAAAAAAGCCAGTTTTAAATATATTACCAGAAGCGGATTATCTTGGGGCATGGATGATATACCTCATCTTTATGAAAAAGATGAAATGCTTGTTCAGGCCTCTAAGCAAGCCGAAGAAATCAGCGAGCAATATCACGACGGATTATTAACCGACAGCGAGCGTTATAGCAAGATTATCGAACTTTGGACCACGGTCAAAGAAAAAGTAACTGAAATCTGCCGCCACCATTTGCCGAAAGACGGACCGGTTTATTCCATGATTGAATCAGGCGCTCGCGGTTCTTGGGCCCAGCTGACTCAAATCTTAGGCATGAAAGGCTTAGTAACTTCGCCTTCCGGCGACATTATTGAATTGCCGGTTAAGGGAAATTTCAAGCAAGGTTTTAGCGTTTTGGAATATTTTATCGCCACGCACGGCGTACGCAAAGGTTTATCAGATACGGCCCTTCGTACTTCTAACGCCGGCTATTTAACCAGGCGCTTAGTTGATGTCTCTCAGGATGTAATTATTGTTAAAGATGATTGTGGAGATAAAGAAGGTTTATTGGTTATCAAGAAAGAAAGCGAAGAGATGGGCGAAAGCTTAGTTAAGCGCATGACCGGGAGATTTTTGGCGGCAGATTTAAAAAATGCCAAAGGCAAGGTTTTAATAAATGCCGGAGAATTAGTTACCGAAGAATTAGCCGAGAAGATCGCTAAAGAAGATATTTTAGAAGTAAAAGTCAGGTCGGTTTTGACCTGTAAAATACACCGCGGTATTTGCGCTAAATGCTATGGCTATGACTTAGCTTATAACAAGAAGGTAGAAATCGGTACCGCGGTAGGCATTATCGCGGCCCAGTCAATCGGCGAACCCGGAACTCAGCTTACCATGAGAACTTTCCATACCGGAGGCGTGGCCGGGCAAGAAGATATTACCCAAGGTTTGCCTCGCGTTGAAGAAATTTTTGAAGGACGTCCGCCGAAAAAGAAAGCTTTTGTGGCTGACGTTGCCGGTAAGGTAAAAATTGAAACCGCGCAAAGAACTATCGCCAGCGAAGCGGGGGAAATGATTATTTCCAATCCTCAGTCGAAAATTTTAAAAATTTATTATCAAGGCGCCGAAAGCGATAAATATTATTTTGCCGAAGCGGTTAAAGAGGCGATTCTTGAGGATAAAGACAATAAAAAGAAAGAAGTAAAAGTATTGGTTAAAGACGGTGCCGAAGTCGTTAAAAATAGCGAACTTTTTTCGGTAGGCAAAAAAGTTTTTAAAAGCAGAAAGGCCGGCATAGTTAAAGTCAACGAAAAGGTGATTAAAGTTGTCAGCGACGTGGAAAAAGTTAAAGAATTTATTGTGCCAAAAGGTTTTGGTGTTTGGGTTAAAGACGGCGACGAAGTTAAAGTCGGCGACCAATTAACCGAAGGTTCGCTTGATTTGCATCAATTATATCAATTGCGCGGTAAATTAGAAGCGCAAAAATATATCATTAAAGAAATCCAATACGTTTATTCATCCCAGGGCCAGCCGTTAAATGATAAGCACATAGAGATAATCGCGCGCCAGATGTTTGCGCGTGTTTACGTCAATGAAACCGGCGATACTGAATTACT
>CAZGKM010000019.1:0-2028 GCA_964526325.1 uncultured Gammaproteobacteria bacterium | reverse complement strand
CGCGCCAGATGTTTGCGCGTGTTTACGTCAATGAAACCGGCGATACTGAATTACTGCCAGGAGAAATCGTAGAAAAAGCGATTTTTGACCGGACCAATGAAGAGGTTAAAGCTAAAGGTAAGAAGCCGGCAAAAGGCGAAGAGTTGTTGTTGGGCATAACTAAATCATCTTTAACTACTAATAGCTTTTTGTCGGCGGCCTCGTTTCAGGAAACCGCCAGAGTTTTGATTGACGCGGCTGTTACCGGAAAAGTTGATCATCTTGAAGGTTTGAAAGAAAATGTTATTATCGGCCGGCCGATTCCGGCAGGCACAGGTTATCGGGTGAGAGGGGATTAAATTGTTTATTTGTTCTTTTAGATATAAAAAACAAAAAAGCATTATAGCGAAAGTTATAATGCTTTTTTGTTTGGAGAAATTTTAACCCCTTTAACAAAGGGGTCGCCCGTTAGGGCGGGGGATTTTTAAGATGGCAGGCGAAGCAGTTGAAATTTTTCTAAATAAAATATTTTAAATCCCCCTAACCCCCTTTGCTAAAGGGGGAGATATTTATAGATTGTATTTTTTTACATTTTTATCCGCTAAATTTTGGATGTGAGATAGCTGCTCTTTATTTCCGCCATTTTGAAACAAATGCTTAAAACGGCCTTGTGGTTTTAAATAATCTTCAACCGGCGGACGATTATCCGGTGATTTTATTACTTCGCCAAGCTGGCCGTCGACATATTCTACTACCGGATAAATTCCGGTTAAGGCGGCTAATTTAGCTAAATTAATAGTTTGATTGGGCTCAATTTTCCAACCGGGAATGCAAGGAACTAAAATTTGCAAATACGACGGACCTGGAGTGGCGACGGCTTTTTTTACTTTTTTAATAATATCTAAGGGATAGGCGACCGTGGTTTGGGCCGCGTATTTTAGGCCGTGGGCTAAAGCGATAGCTAGCATGTCTTTTTTCTTTAAGTGCGAGCCGATGCCGCTTAAATTTTGAGCGGTTCCCGAGGGCGTGGTCGTAGTATTGGCCGCCCAGGGCGTAGCCGCGCTGGCTTGAACGCCCGTATTCATATAAGCTTCATTGTCGTAGCAGACATAAAGAATATTTTCGCCTCTTTCCCACATGCCGCTAATCAGGCCGAAACCGATATCAAAAGTGCCGCCGTCGCCGCCTTGAGCGACCACTTTTATTTCTTTTTCTTTGCCTTGTGTTTTTAAGGCGGCATAAATTCCCGAGGCAACGGCCGCGGCATTTTCGAATAAGGAATGGATCCAGGGCAAGCCCCAGCTTGACTCGGGATAAGGCGTTGTAACTACTTCCAGACAGCCGGTGGCGTTAGCGATAATGGTATTAGGCCCTAAGGCATCGGCGACGATTCTCGCGGCAATCATCTGGCCGCAGCCGGCACAACCCCTGTGTCCCGGAGAGAGGAGGGAAGGTTTTAAACTAGTGGGTTTGTTAGTAGTGATTACGTTATTCATATTTTATTTATTTGTTTAAGTTTATTAATTTTCAATTCTCAATTCTCAAACAATTTTCAATGACTTAATGTTCAATTGAAAATTTAATAATTGATCATTTATTGAAAATTGGTCATTGGGGTTTGAAAATTATTAGCTCGTTTCCATTATTTGTTTTTTTATGCCCTCAAGTTTTATTTTGTCCATCTGGCCAACGAATTTAGATGCGTTTAATATTTCAATTAAAACAGGTTTTTTTGCTTTTGACAAATGGATTATAAAATTACCAAAATCTATGGCGTGGTCAATCGGATCTTTGGTTATTTCCCAGCTTATTATATTGGCTTCAATATCGTATTGCATGATTTTATTTTGTCGGATAAAACGTAATTATTTTAATTATCTCACCTTCTTTTTTGTAAATAACTTTTATTTCGTCTTTTTGCGCCGTTATAAGCTTACCTTTTTTGCCGGTTTTGTTAGGCGCGCCGACCGTGTCTTCAATCTGCTCGCGCGTAAAATAAACCTTATGCTTATTTAAAATATCAAATTTAGTTTCGGCGTATTTAGTGAA
>CAZGKM010000018.1:11348-27759 GCA_964526325.1 uncultured Gammaproteobacteria bacterium | reverse complement strand
GAGGTTTATGTCCAGTCTATTGAATTAACATGCCGAATAAACTGATTTGCGGGTAAAATAATAGTATTAATTTTAATAATAACAAAAATAAACCGATTATTAATATACAGAATACTGTTACCCCCAAAATAAATAATGTTTTAAATATTCCTTCCATATTTTTATTTAAGCATTAAAATTTACATACCCGCATGGTACCTTTGTACCTTTTTAGGTTTAAATTTTAATAGGTTTATTTAGATATTTTAATTTTTATGATTAATTGAATTAATATTAAAATAATAATTGTTGTATTTAATATAATCTCAGGTTATAAATAAAAGATTTTATTTCTGATTATTTATGTGTCGCAAAATATTTTATTTCATATAAACATTATTGGCGTATCTTAAATCTATATATTCTTTTACGGATTTAAAATCATTTTTTAATTTTTCTTTAACTATTAAATCAAGCTTGGCTGTTTGCTCTTCTATGGGCGCTTTAGTATTAAAATAAATTTTTGGTCCGGATAAAATCGCCATTTTTACCGTGTTAATATCTTTATCGATAATAAATCTTTCTATTGCAAAATCATGACTGTTCTCCTTAAATTCGTTAAATAAATTTAAAATATAGCCTATCGCCTCTTCGTTTATATTAGCTTTCCGCCCGTCTATTTTAACTTCTGTCAGATTTTCTATTAGAGGATAGCTTCCGCTTTTAATATTCAAAGGGTCTGTTTGATTTATAATATTGCCATCGCCGTCAAGATAATAATATTGGTCGTTCTCGCGCCAAATCGCTACTTGCTGTTTTTCTTGTAGATTTATTATTAAAGTGTGGAATAATTTTCTTTTTATGGACAGATTCTCTAAGTAATATTTTTCGTTTAAAATTTTTATTAAATCGCTTTTATTATAAAGCAATAAATTATTTTTTCCTATCAATCTGTTTTCCGCCAGATCTTTGGCTATTAATTCTATTTCGCTTAGCATGCTTTCGCGGACGCCGCTCACCTCTATTTTCTCAATTTTAAACATAGTTGAAAAAAACAACAGCCAAAGAAGTATTAAAATTGCAATAACAGCTGCAAAAATAGCCAGTTTTTTTTTATTTTTTGACTCTCCTGACCTTGTGGTTGCGGTTTGTTTATTTTGAAAAAAAGGATTTTTATAAGTTTTGGCCGAGTAAATGTATTTTTTTCGGTTAGAGCCAAGCCGATTTATTTTGTTCAGGCTGTTCCTGACAGGCAATAACATAATCATTTTAAATTTATTATAATTTTTTTAACTATCAAACCGATAAGCAAAGCATAAATATGGTGCTGACCGTAGCGGTTTATCGAATAATTTTTTACATTTTTATTATAGGTAACCGCCACGGTTTGTCCATTTATTGTTTTTTCCGCAATCTCGCCAAGCCAATAATTATTAAGATCGGAAGTATTTTTTTCTAATCCAAAAGTAATAACATTAGCTTTTGTAAATTCGGAAAGTTTTTTAATCCGCCGGTTGTCGTAATTTAATACTAAGTAGCCGTTTTTATCGATCAATTTGACAAAGTGTTTATATTCCTCCACTAAATCATCCATGTCGGAGAAACTTTCTATATAGCGCTGGGTGATATCGGTAATAATAGCTATTTTCGGCCTAACTAATGACATTAAATATTTCATATCGCCGCGCTTATCAATACCTAAGCCTAATACTAAAATTTTTGGGAATTTTAGGTTAAATAACGACTTAAATGCCTGCCACATAATCGGCAGCCATTTTTTATAAGAATTATAACCACTGGGTAAATTGAGGATAGCTAACGGCAGTCCGATTTCAGTATTAAAATTTTTAGGATTTAATCTGATATCATAATGAGCATCTTCAAGCTGGCGTTTAATTTCGTTTTTGGCAAAAAATTCATTGGTGCTTCCGGTCACGCTTATAATCAACGGCCGATGGATTAATAAAACCGTTTTTGTGATAAATTTCAGATAGTATTTCAAGATTTGCTTAAAAATTATTTTTATCCCGTTAGAGATATCATTCATAAAGTTGTATGAGTAAGATTAATTACGACCCGTTAACAAAACCCGTTAAAAAATAATTTCTAAGCAGGGCTAACGGGGTAAATTAAAAAATTTATCCAGCCGGTCAAAGGCGGTATTTATATGTGCTTCGGTCCGGCCGAAACTTAATCTAATATGGCCTTCGCCGTTAGGGCCAAAGGCTATGCCCGGAACAACCGCTACTTGGATTTTATCTAAAAGTTCTAAAGCCAGAGCTACGGAATCGCTGTTATTTAATATTTTAGGAAATACATAATAAGCGCTATTCGGTTTTATGTAATGTAAATATCCAGTTAATTTATCCAGCCTTGAACAAATTAAATCTCGGCGGAGATTATATTGTTTTTTAAAATTGGCCACGTCCCCCTCCCCCATCTCTAAGGCTCCCATAGCCGCGAATTGGGAAATTACCGGCGCGCAAGTTACCAGGCAATCATGAACTTTTAAAATTTCGCTAATAACCGATTCATCGCTATGAATAAAGCCGATGCGCCAGCCTGTCATGGCGTGAGATTTGGAAAAACTGAAGACTCTTATAACGCGCGTTCTCATTTCCGGCAATTCAGCCAGAGAAAATATTTTTTCCTCGCTGCCATAAATAAAATCTTTGTAAACCTCGTCGCTGATTATAAAAAGATTATTTTTTTTCGCTAATTCGGCTAAGCCGGTTAATTGCTTCCGGTCATAAATTGTCCCGGTCGGGTTATTGGGATTGCATAATAATATGGCTTTGGTTTTAGGCGTGACGGCTTTTTCAAATTTGTCCAATTCAAAAGACCAGCCTTCATCTTCGTTTAACGGCACGAAAACCGGCGTGCAACCGGCTAAATTTATCACTTCTTTATAGGAAACATATGTTGGCGAAGGTAGAATTATTTCGTCGCCCGGCTCGCTGACGGCTAAAACGCTGGCGGTTATACCTTCGATTGATCCGGCCGTTACTAGAATTTCTTTTTGCCAATCATAAAACATATTTTCTTTGGCTAAAGAAATTTCTATCATTTCCCGTAATTCCGGCAGCCCGGGTGATAATGAATATTTGGCCGCCGTTCCGGCTCGTAAAGCCCTTTCAACTCGCCTTTTGATGCAAGCCGGCGTATCAAAACTGGGAATTCCTTGAGCCAGCGAAATAACATCGGGATATTTAGCGGCTCGGATTTCCATTTGCTTGATAACGCTTAATTGTAAATTTTTGACTCGGTTGAACATCAAATTAGACTTTACTTTTTATTGTTTTAATTTTTCCCGGTAAATATTTATGAAGAATTTTTGGGATTTTAATAGAACCGTCGGCTTGCTGATAATTTTCCATAATAGCGATTAAAGCGCGGCTTACGGCTATGGCGGTGCCGTTAAGCATATGTACGAAATGTTTTTCGCCCGCCTTATCTTTATATTTAATATTTAAGCCCCTGGCTTGATAATCCGTGCAATTGGAAGTTGAGGTAATTTCGGCCCAATCCCCTGCTTCGCCTTTTTTATTCGGTTTACCGGGCAGCCAAGCTTCTAAATCGTAGGTCCGGTAAGACGGCCCGCCCAAATCGGCCGTGCAATGATCGATAACCCGAAAAGGTATGCCCAGTCCTTTAAATATTTCTATTTCAATGTTCAGCATTTCCTTATGAGCCGATTCGCTGTTTTCCGGCAAAGTATATTGGAACATTTCAATTTTGGTAAATTGGTGGACGCGGAAAATTCCTTTGGAAAATTTCGAATAACTGCCGGCTTCAGTGCGAAAGCAATGGGAAACGGCTACATATTTTTTCGGCAGTTCTTTCTCATCGATAATTTCATTCATATGATAGCCTCCCATGGTTATTTCCGCCGTGCCGATTAAGCTTAAATCGGTTTGATCGATGTTGTATATTTGCGTTGCCTCGCCTCTTGGATTAAAGCCTAAGCCTTCCAAAACTTCTTGTTTGGCCATATCCGGAGTTATAAAAGGAGTGAATTTATGCTTTATAACGGTTTCCAGGGCGTATTGCACTAAAGCGAATTCCAGTAAAACCGCTTCGTTTTTCAAATAATAAAATTTTGCCGCGCTTACCTTCGTCGCGCGGTCGAAATCAATCAAATCGTTTTTTTCCGCCAGCTGAACATGGTCAAGCGGCATGAATTTAAATTTGGCCGGCTGGCCGAATGTTTTTAATATCGGGTTGTCGTCTTCGTCGTTGCTCACCCGCACCTCGGGATGAGTTAAATTTGGAACCTGGAAGAGTAATTTCTTGTATTGAGAATAGGCTGAATTATATTTTTCTTCAAGATTTTTTACGGTTTCGCCCAATTTTTTCATTTCAGCGATTTCTTCGGCAGTCGGCTTGGTTTTTGAAACGATATTCCTTTTCGCTCTGAGTTCGTCAATTTCAACTTCAAGGGCGCGGCGCTCCTCGTCTGATTTTATTAATTCATCGATATTAACTTTAGCCAGCCTGTTTTCGCTGTTTTTCTTTATTAAATCGATGTTCTCTCTGATGAATTTTATGTTTAGCATATTATTATAATTTTTAATTATAATTTTTTTAATTTTTTAATTATTGAAGTTTTATATTTTTTCGGCCTGTAAGCCTTTAGCCTGATAATTTTTATTTTAAAATTTAACTGCTTAAGCTGATCGACAAAATAGTGCTGGTCATAGCCTAAGCAAATTATATCAGGCCGGTATTTTTTAATCGCGCGATACTTATCGGTTAAGTTTCCCAATGCCACTTTAGATGCCAATTTTAGGCCTTTAACGGCCTCTAGGCGCTGTTTTTCACTGTTTATCGGTAATCTGCCTTTTAGGCGTTTAACCGTTCTATCTCGGGCAACAATGGTGATTAGATAATCTCCGTATTTTTTAGCCTGTTTTATAAAATACTTGTGTCCGGGGTGCAGTATATCGAACGTGCCGAATATCATAACGGTTTTCATATTGCTTTTTGCGTTATAAGTTTTTAGGTTTCATTAGGGGGAAAATTTGGCAAACTCTTGCCGGTTTGTTCATTAGAAATGAAAAAACTCGCTCGCTTAAGCCAAAGCCGCAAGTCGGCGGCATTCCGTATTCTAAGGCTTCGACAAATTCATGATCAAACATCTGGGCTTCCTCGTCCCCCGCTTCCCTTAGCTTAGCTTGCTCTTTAAATCTTTCAGCTTGATCCAAAGGATCGTTTAGTTCGCTATAGCCGTTGCCCAGTTCCGATCCGGCTATAATCACCTGGAATCTTTGGCTTAATTCCGGATTAGCCTCATCGCGTTTTGCTAAAGGCGATACTTCAATCGGCACGCCGGTTAAAAAGCCCGGGCCGGCGATTTGCTTGCGGCAGTATTTCCATATGTTATCAATGGCGCGGGTTTTATTAAAGCCTTTTTTATCATACGCAACTTTAAGTTCGATTAATTTTTTCTCTATTGTTTTTGCGTCGTCTTTCAGAATATCTATATTGGTAAATTTTTTAACCGTTTCCCTGTAATCATAGCGTTCCCAAACTTTGCTTAAATCAATTTCAAAATTTTTAATTTTAAATTTAAGCGTGCCAAAAGTTTCTTCGGCCGCATATATAAAAAGTTCTTCAACCAATTTCATGCCGGCTTCATAATCGGCGTAAGCCCAATAAAATTCCATCTGCGTATAGTCCTGAAGATGTTCGCCGTCCATGCCCTCGTTCCTGAATTGCCGGCCAATTTCAAAAGTTTTTTCAAGGCCGGCGATCATCAGCCGTTTTTGCCATAATTCTCCCATGGAAATCCTTAAATAAACGTCAAGATCCAGCGCGTTATGGTGAGTTAAAAAAGGCCGGGCGTCGGCACCGCCGGTGGTATTTTCCAAAACCGGCGTTTCAACTTCAAGAAAATCTTTTTTAATTAAAAAATCCCGGATAGCTTGCCAGAATTTAGCGCGTTTTATAAAGATGTCTTTTACTTCACTGTTAAATAAAATATCCAAGTAGCGTTTTCTTAATAATTCTTCTTCATCCGATAAGCCGTGCCATTTATCAGGCAGTGGACGGATAGCTTTAGTTAATAGCTTCCAATCTTTAACCATAATGCTCTTCTCGCCGTTGTGGGTTAAAAAAGCCGTACCCGTGATTTGCGTGAAGTCGCCAATATCAATATATTTGGAAAAAATTTTATAACTATCGGCGCCGATTTCTTTTTTGGAAAATGCCAGCTGTATTTTTCCGCTTCCGTCCTCTATGTGCGAAAAAGTCAGGTTGCCATGAGCGCGCATGCTTCTTAACCTGCCGGCTAATTTTAATTGAATGCCGTCTTTTTGTAATTTTTCAAAATTTTTTAAAACATTATTTATAGAATTATTCTTTTTAACTTTGGCCGGGTAAGGATTAAAGCCTAATTTTTTTAATTCCGCCAATTTTATAAGCCTGTCTTCGCGTTCGCTTGTTTTTATCATAAGAATATATTTATAAATTAATGTTGATATTTTACCCTTTTTTAGCTTAAAAGTAAAGAGAAGGCAGTCTAGCTGTTTATAAAGTAATTTGTTTTTTGGCCGATACTTAATTAAACCGTTATTTTTACTTTTCTATTGTTAAAAAATAAAAAAACAAGCTTTTTGCAAAGCTTGTTTTAAGATATTTTTATATTTATTCAACGTCTAAAATTTCATAAATAATATTGCCCCGAGGCGTATTGACCGATATTTTTTCCCCCTTCTTTTTTCCGAGAAAAGCAACCCCCAGAGGCGATTCATTGGAAATTTTACCTTCAGCCGGGTTAGCTTCATTAAAGCTTACGATAGTAAATTCTTTGGTTTTGCCGTCGCTTAAGGCGGTTACTTTTGAGCCCATGCCGACTTTATGCTTATCGCCGTTATTTTGCACTATGGTAACGTTTTTTAATAAAGCCATCAACTCGCCGATTCGTCCGTCATTAAAAGCTTGCTCGTCTTTAGCTTCGGCGTATTCGGCATTTTCGCTTAAGTCTCCCAATTCTTTAGCCGATTCAATCCGGCCGGCGATTTCTAACCTTTTAACATTGATTCTTTCGTCAAGTTCTTTTTTTAATTTATCATAGCCCTCTTGGGAGATAATTTGATCAGGCATAATTTTTTAAAATTAAATTATATAATCTACAATATACAGGAAGTTTAAAAATTGCGCAAGAGCATTTCTAAGTTAAATTATTTTCTAATTTTAAATATCCCATTATTACTGCGGCTATAATTAAATAGCCTATGCCAAGCGGATGATTAACATACGGGCTAAAGATGTTAACCGCCAAAATTACTATTAATCCGGCGGCTAAGGATAATGAAAAATATGAGCCGATTTTAAGGCCGTCAAAAATAATTTTAGCAAATAAAATTAAATAGGCCAACAAGCCTAAGATTCCTAATTTTAGCCAGACATCAAGCCAGCCCCATTCAAAAGCATAAGTCGTATATTCACCTTTAGGATTTGCGGCTAAAACCCGCGGATCGCTGGATTTATAAGTTACGGTAGCGCCAAAGCCTTGGCCTAAAATGGGCGCGGATTTTATTTCTTGCCATAACGGCGGTAAAAGCTGCCACCTTGAAGAAGCGCCGGCTTCATTGGCGATTTGCGTCGCTCTTTCGCTTAATAAATTCGCGGCATCAAATCCTCCGGACGGCGCCGGGTAAGGAAATTTTACGATTAAAAGAGTTATAGCCAAGCTTAAAACAACCGCGGATAAAGCCAACGAATTAAAAATAAAGAATTGCTTTAATTTAATTTTCAATTTAAAAATTATTATAAGCCAAACGAAAAATCCGCCAGCCGCCAGCCCCAGCCAGAAGCTTCGCGAGAAGCTGATTATGATAGTGGATAAGAATAAAACCAGAAGCAAAACATATTTTGTCATTCCGGCCGCCGAGCCTGCCTGTCCGGTAGGCAGGCCGGAATCCACCCCGCATTTTGCGGGGCGGGTCACCGCGCCCGCAACGATTTGCTCGCGAGGCGGGCGGGAGCCCGGGATGACAAGTTTAAACAGTAAAATAAAAAAACCGATTAAGACAAAAATATGAGATTGCATGAATATCCGGCTGAAGCCGGGAACGACTTGGGTTATCTCTCCGACTCCGCTGCGGCGCACCCAAAGATAAAGGTCTAAAATAAAAAAATTAAAATTATGAGAAAAAATATAAGCAATAATAATCGTTTTTACGCTAAGCCAGCCTATGGATGTTAAGAATATCTGTTTAATAATATTTAAATTATCAGACCGTAAAAGCGAAAATATAGGGAATATAAGTAAAAAATACAACCAATTGTTAAAATCAAAAAAAATGTTATTTAATGAATTATTGTTTATAAAGCCGTTTATTACGCCTAAAGAAACAAAAATAAATAAAACTAAAAAATAATATAAATACGGCGAACGCAAAAATTCCACTTCCAACTTTTTTATTTTTATTAATTTAATTATAGATTTAGCCAGCCAAGCGGAAATAATTATCAGCCATAAGGCTATGCGGATGGAAATTTTAAAGCCGCCGGTTTCAAAATAAAATAAATAGCCGAAAGATCCGACTAGGAGTTCGGTTAGCAATATATATAAGCCGTATTCCAGCCGGTATAACGATAAGGCTATGGCTGATACTATTATTGTAAAAAAGGCTGAAAAATTAATCGCCGGATAATAGTAGCCTAAAAACGATAATATTTCGGCTAAAATTATAAAACTAAGCGTGTTATAAATAATTTTTTTATTGATTGGCAGATCGGACATAATTTATAAATTATGCTTTTTAAAAATTATTTCTTTGGCTTGATTATATTGTTTAACTCGCGGCAGCCATGGTAGCAATTTATAAGCTAGCGACGGCAGCCAACCGCTCATAGTCTGCCGGCCGTGGGTGGCGATTGCAAAAAGAATTTGGTCAACCCAAATTCCCGCATGGCCATTGCGCAGCATGGTTAACCAAAGATCCCAATCTTGAAATTTTTTTAAAGTTTCGTCAAAACCCGGGAAATCTTTATGGCGGATAAGAGAGGTTGTGGTGATATATGGCATGGTTTTTAATTTTTCCGGGTTAAAAGGCCATAATTTGAATTTTTTATGGCCCCAGATAAACGACGAATAACAGTAGCTGGCGCTTAAGTTATTTTTTAAGGTCGTCAGCATCGTTTCAAGCATAATCGGCTTCATTATAACGTCAGCGTCGCAGAAAATTATATATTCTCCGCCGGCTAATTTAGCGCCTTTATTTCTGGCCGCCGCCGCTCCCCTATTTTCCTGCTCATGGTAATTTAATTTTAAGCCGAAAAATTTTTTAAATTCCGTGATGACTTTTATAATATTGTCGGTTGAACCGTCGTCAATAATAATAATTTCATAATTACCGTAAGTTTGTTTTTTAATGCTGGCCAAACAATTAGCTAAATGCTTGGCTTGGTTGTAAACCGGTATAATAATGCTGATCATAAATTTATAAAGTTAAATATTTTAATAATTTGCTTTTGCCAATTAAAGTCTTTTATCGCGCGATTTTTACCTTGTTCGCCCAGTTTCTGCCTTAAGTCCGGATTTTCGGCTAATTTAATTATAGCCGAAGCTATTTGGCCGGTATCTTCCGGATCAACCAGCAGGCCGTTCAAATCGTTTATTACGGCGTCGCCGACTCCTCCGCTTCTGCCGGCTATAACCGGCTTGCCGGCTAAATTGGCTTCCAAATATACTATGCCGAAACCCTCGAAATCACCTTTTATATTTCTTGAGGCCATGATAAAAATATCGCATAAATTATACCAGCTGTCACGCTCTTGATCCGAGGATTGAGTAATTATTTTTATATTTTTGTCGAGCTCTGAATTTTTTATTTCTAATTCTAAATTTTCTTTTTCTTCGCCATCGCCTAAAATAATATATACCAAATTAGGTATTTTTTTTAAAACTTTGGGCATGGCTTTAATTACCATATCAACCCCTTTTCTTTTAACCAATCTGCCGACGCTTAATAAAACCATTTTATCGTGTAAATTATATTGTTTTTTTAAAGCCGAAATTTGTTCATTAGCGGGCCGTGGCGCCGGCTCAACGGCCGGGTTGACGATAACAATTTTTTCGGTATTTCCCGGAAAAAATCGCTTTGTTAAATCCGCCGTGAAATTGTTAAGGCAAATTATTTTATCGGAGTTTTTTAATATTTTTTCGGCCAGCCATTTTTTTCTCGGCCATTTTGCGGCTAAAGACAAATCCAGGCCGTGAAGAAATACCGCGTATTTAATTTTAATTATTTTGGAAACCAAATAAGCGGCGCTGCCTAAAGGTAAAATCTGGCCGACCAAAACATAAGTAATATTATTTGTTTTGATATATCGCCATAGCTTAACGGCCGCTTTAAGCCAGCCTAAGGGCAGACCGGTATTCAAAAGTTTATTGCTATTATTATTAAGCACATCAATCTCGACGGTTTCCGGTTCTCCGGCAACATTTTTGGCCGAAGCAGGCCAATATTTTATCAGATGGCCGTAATAATTGGCCACGCCGCCGTGGAAAGGCGGATATTCCAAAGTAAATAATAAAAATTTTTTCATAAAACTAGCTTGCTAAATTATTGTTTTACTCCGGGAAAAAGAATGCAAGATACTCAGCACATCTTCTTTTTTAAAACCTTTAACCGCATACAAAACCAATAAATAAAGAATTCCGGACAAAATTATCACCAGAAAAATATTAATTTGATTTTTAAGATATTGAGCCGCTAAACTCATGGCGCAAACGGCCAGTAAAGTTTTAAAAGTAATTTTAATTATTTTACGATAGTCGTAAGAAGTAATTTTCGGCACGATAGACATGCCTAAAAAAAACATTAAAATATTTGTCGTCAGCGCGGTTAGGCTGGCGCCGATAGCCGCGAATTTAGGTATTAAAATAAAATTCAAGAGAACGCTTGTCAGTAAGACTATGCCCATGTTGACAGTATTTCTTTTTTGCCGGTCGCAAGCGTTTAAAAGAGAGCCAACGGAGTAATTTAAAAAAATAAAAATCAGCGAAATCATGGTAATCTGCAATGGTAAAATCGCGCCGCTATAACCGGTTTTAAAAAGCAGGACGATTTTATCGGCTAAAATTAAGCCGCCGCCGGCGATAGGCAAAGAAATAATTATCAAATAATTCATGGCCCTTTCAAATGTTATAGAAAGCTGCTCGCGGTTATTCTGCCAATAATGGCTCATGGCCGGAAAAAGCGAAGCGATAAAAGCCAAAGGCAGAAATTGCAGAGCAAAAATTAATTTAAAAGGAACTTGATAAACGCCTACCTGCTGATCGCCGGAAAAAAAAGATAAAAGCACCGTATCAAGATAGGTGTAAACACGCTGAAAAATCGCGTAAACGGCAAAAGGAGCGGAAATCGCTAAAATGCTTTTACTTAAAATAATATTTGGTCGCCAATTAATTTTTAACTTCCATTTTCTTTTTAAAATATAAAAAGAATAAATAAAGTTAAAAGTACTGGCCGCGACTAACGACAGCATCAGCCAGCTAAGGCCTAAATTTAACTTTAGAGCGATTATAATTATTATAAAAACTATTAATTGAAAAATAATCGAGGAAATGCTTTCATATTTTAAATTATGAAAACCGCGGCTGACTGCGAAAAAAGTCAGAGTAAAAGAATCAAGCACCATGCAGATTGAAGAAAGATAAACGAGTTGCCTGGCAATTTCCGCGTAGCCTAAAAAATTTATGATTCCAAAAACAGTTGCAACCGAAAGAACCGCTAAGGGCAGTTTAATTAAAAAAACCGCGCTGAAAATTTCTCCGGCTCTGTTTTGGCTTTTGGCGATTTCGCGCGTTAAAACGCTAGATTGCCCGATATCGATAAAAATAGCGAAAATCGAGGTGAAAGAGATGGCAAAATAATATTTTCCCAAATCCTCCGGTCCGATAGCCCTGGCCAAAATAATAAAGTAAGCGAAAGAAATCACTTTTTGCATGATTAGCGCCAAAGTGAAATAAGAAGTATTTTTAGCAATATTAGTAATTTTTTCAGACATATATGATATGTATATTATAACTTATCTGAATTAAAAATAAAACCCCGAACGTTTTCGGAGTTTTATTAAAATATTTATATTCGTAATAATTTTTATCTCTTGGCCCATTGCGGCGCCCGGCGGGCTTTTTTAAGCCCCGGCTTCTTTCTTTCTTTCTTTCTGGCATCGCGCATTATCCAGCCTTTTACTTTGAATGAAGCTCTTAATTCCGGATTGATCTCAAGCAGGGCGCGGGCGATGCCATGGCGAACGGCTTCAGCCTGGCCTTTTTTACCTCCGCCGGAAATATTAATAGAAATATTAAAATCTTTAGCCAGTCCGGATAATTTTAGCGGTTGGTTGATAATTGAGAATAATTCTTCTTCCGTAAAATATTTAGCGGCCTGAACTCCGTTAATAATAATATTGCCTTCATCGCCTTTATAAATTCTAACCCGAGCGGTTGAAGTTTTTCGGCGGCCTAAGCCACTTGTATATTTTCCTTTGAATTTAGCTATTTCTGAGCTTATTGGTTCCGCTTTAATTGATTTTTTTTCCGTGTCAGCCATATTAAAATAATTTTAATTAATAATTAATCTTTTGAGCATATTTACTCTATGCTTGGTTGGCGGCAGCATGTCTCTAACTGCCCTTTTTAAAATATCTGCCGGATTCAAGTCGGCTATTTTTTTGGTTTTTAAACCTCCGGGATAACCGGAATATTTATAATATTTTTTTTGTTCGATTTTTTTACCGGTGAATTTAAGCTTGTCTATATTAATAACCTGGACTATGCCGCCCATATCTAAATGAGGCAGATATTCAGCCTTGTTTTTGCCGCGTAAAATCATGGCTATTTGGGTAGCCAGTCTGCCGGCCGCTTTATCTTCAGCGTCAATTTTGTAAACATTTCTTTCCATATGTTTTTCAAAGTTTATACTAATTCAATTTGCACCATATTGGCGCTATCGCCGATTCTTTTATTTAGTTTAATAATTCTTGAATAACCGCCTCGCCTGTCTTTGTATTTAACCGCTAGAATTTCCATGGCTTTTTTTACCGCCATTTTTTGCGGCAGCATTTTTATCAATTCACGGCGGCTGGCTAAATCATTTTTTATAGATGCGGTAATAATTTTTTCAAGCATAGGTTTTACCGTTTTTGCTTTTGCTTCGGTTGTTTTAACTTTTTCATAAATAATAATGCTTGATGCTAAATTTTTTAACATCGATTCTCTCGGCGCTTTTTTTCTGTCCAATTTTTTTGTTTTTACTCTATGTCTCATATAAAAAATTCGTTAGAGATTTAATTTTTTTTCGGTCGGCCTCTTTTTTTAGTTTTTTTATCTTCATTTTCTTTTTCTTCTTCTTCCGGCTTTCCGTCATTTTTTTCATTTGTTTTTTTAATTTCTTCGGGTTCTGTTTTGACTTCTTTTACTTCTTCCGCCTCTTCTTCTCCGGTTTTTTCCACTAAAGCATTAAATTGATTTATTAAAATATCCACGGATTTATGGAAGGCGTCTTCCGGAGTTATAGTGCCATCGGTGGTTAAATCTAAAATCAATCTATCCCAGTTAGTCATTTTACCGATACGGACATTTTCAATATTTACTCCGACCGACATAACTGGAGAAAAAATAGAATCCATTTCAATATAGCCTATTTCATTTTTAGCGCTTTCGCGGCTTTCAACCGTAATATAACCGGCGCCTTGGGAAACGAAAATTTCCATTATCAAGCTCCCGGCCATATCGGTGATGTGGCCTAAAACTAAATCAGGACTAGCTATTTCAACCAAGCTGTTCTTTTTTATGTCAGAAGCTTTGACTTCTTTTTCTCCTCTGGCATCAAGCTCAAGTTTCACCGTTTCATCGCTGAAAACTTTTAGACGCAGTTTCTTTAAATTTAAAATAAGTTCCAAAACATCTTCTTTCACATGAGGCAAAGCCATAAATTCATGGTCAGCGCCTTTAATTTTTACGCCGATAGCGGCGGCTCCGGGCAATGAAGATAACAATACCCTTCTTAAAGCATTGCCGATAGTAGCGCCATAACCGGGGTAACATGGCTCAATAACAACCAGTTTATTGTTCGCGCCGGAACCTTTGATAAAATCTACTTTTTGAGGCAAAGCTATTTTTTCCATATTTTTTAATTTTACCCCGTTAAATCCGCTCCACGGAAATTCGCTGAAGGCGAATTTATTTAACAGGGGTGAATATTATTATTTAGAATAAAACTCAACGATCATTTGGCTGTTAATTTTTGACTCAAAATTTTCTATGCCCGGTTGATGCAAAACCTTGGCGCTTAAATCCTTAATATCAAGATTAAGCCAGCCGGGAATTTCCATCTTTTTAAGTTTTTCCGATAAATTTGCAAAATGCTTGTTTTTTCTGCTTGACTGCCTGACTTTTATAATATCTCCGGTTTTTACGTTAAATGACGGAATATTTACTTTAACATCATTAACTCTAAAATGACCATGGTTGGTTAAAACCCTGGCTTGAGCTCTTGAAGGAGCAAAGCCTAAACGGTAAATAACATTATCCAGCCTGGTTTCCAAAATTTTCATTAAGTTTTCTCCAGCTGCGCCTTTTTGCTTAATCGCTCTTTCAAAACTTAAAACGAATTGTTTTTCCATTAAATTATATATTCTTTTGGCTTTCTGTTTTTCTCTTAGCTGCATGTTATAACCGCTTTGCCTGGCTCGTCCTTTCGGACCATGCAGACCCGGCGGATAGTTTCTTTTGACTATCGCGCATTTTGCCGTACTGCATCTCTCCCCTTTTAGCATTAATTTATCGCCTTCTCTGCGGCATAATTTGCATTTTGGTCCTAAATATTTTGACATATTTTATATTTTATACTCTTCTTGGTTTTTTAGGCCGGCAACCGTTGTGCGGTATAGGCGTAATATCTTTAATTGAAGTTATGATTAAACCATTGGCGTTTAAGGCTCTAATAGCGGATTCACGGCCGGTGCCTACGCCTTTTACTATGACGCTTACTTCAGTTAAGCCGAATTCTTTGGCTTTTTCTACCGCAATTCTCGTAATAATTTGGGCGGCGTAAGGAGTGGATTTTTTCGGACCTTTAAAACCGGCCATGCCGGCCGATGCCCAGGATAATACGTTGCCGCTTAAGTCGGCTAAAGCTACGATCGTGTTATTGTAAGTCGCTTTAACATGAGCTATTCCTACCGGTACATTTTTGTCTACTTTCTTTTTTCTGCCTTTTTTCTTTAATGCTTTTCTGTCTTCTTTGCTTTTTTCTAATTTTTTTCTGATTTCTTCCGGTAATTCTTCAACCATATTTAAAGGATTGCCGGCGTTAACAACCGGTTCATCCATTTCAGTTATGGATTGTATTTTTTTTTCTTCTTCTTTTTTCTCTTGCTTTATCTCTTTGTCTTGTTTTTTTTCTTCAGTCATATTGCTTAAAAAGTTTTTAAAGTTTATGTTTTTTGCGCCGCCGGTTTTTTGCCGGAAGTCGCGGTTTTTCTAACATTGCCGCGGACTGTTCGATTGTTGGTTTTAGTGCGCTGTCCTCTGCATGGCAAGCTTTTTGCGTGCCTTGAGCCGCGATAGCTATTGATTTCTTTCAGCCTTTTTATATTGGCAAAAACATCGCGCTTTAAATCACCTTCAACTTTATTATGCTTTTCTATCAAATCTCTGAGCTTATTGCCTTGTTCATCGGTTAAATCTTTAACTCTGGTACTAGGATCAATTTTAGCCAGTTTTAAAATATCTTGCGATTTTGGCTTGCCAATGCCATAAATATATGTCAAGGCGATTTCTATTCTTTTTTCATTAGGTATGACTATACCCGCGATTCTTAAAGCCATAAGTTAGTATTAAAGTTTATAAAGTATAAAGTTGAAAGTTAATAAAGTTTACTTTATAAACTTTGAACTTTCAACTTTTAACTATTTTATCCTTGTCTTTGTTTATGTTTTTGAGTTTTGCAAATAACCCAGACTCTGCCGTTGCGTCTAATCGTTTTACAGTCTTTGCAAATTTTTTTTACGCTGCTTCTTACTTTCATATTTTATTATCAAGTAAAAATTTAATGGCCGTAGAGTTTTACTCGCTTTTAAATTTTTACTTGATACTTTATATTTTTTGCCCCGCGAATGCGGGGTTCTAAAAAAGTTTTTAAAGTTTTAAAAATGCGAAAACTATACTTCGCATGGTTTAAATAATTATTATAGCCTGTAAGTTATCCTGCCCTTGGTTAAATCGTAAGGGCTGATTTGCACTCTGACTTTATCTCCGGGCAGAAGTCTGATTTTATTCATTCTCATTTTTCCGGAAAGATGCGTTAAAATTTCATGGCCATTTTCTAAAATTACTTTAAAACTGGCCGCCGGCATCAATTCAATAACCTCGCCTTGCATTTCAATAAAATCTTTGGAACTGATTGGTTTG
>CAZGKM010000018.1:0-11248 GCA_964526325.1 uncultured Gammaproteobacteria bacterium | reverse complement strand
CATTAAATACGATTTTAAAACAAAAATAGGTTTGGCAAAAAAATACTCGCTTAAGGCGAGATGCCAAAACCTTAATATTTACTGTAAAATAATTATATAGTTTATTCAGATAGCTGTCAAGTAGATATTCAGAAAAGCCGTAATTATTAAATAAATTTAGTTTTTACTTTAATATTAGCAAAATAAAAATTATTTATTCTAAAATAGCTTTAATTCTTCTAACTCCGGATGATGAGCTTTCTTCTTTTTTTATTTTAAAATCGCCTAAATCTCCAATTTTTTCAACATGCGGACCGCCGCAAATTTCTTTGCTAAAATATGTTTTTTCATCGCCAATCGTATAAATTTTAACTTTTTCACCGTATTTGGCGTCAAATATTCCATGAGCGCCTTTTCCCCTTGCTTGATCAAGAGTCATTTCTTCACAAGTTACGGCTAAATTTTCTTTTATAGCTTGATTTACCATTTTTTCAACTTTTAGCTTTTCTTCTTCAGTCATTTTTTCATTATGCGTGAAATCAAAACGCAAGCGTTCCGATGTTATGTTGCTTCCCTTTTGAATGACATGATCGCCTAAAACTTTTCTTAAAGAGGCTAAGAGCAGATGAGCGGCCGTATGATATTTAATCGTAGCTTCGCTCGAGTCGGCCAAACCGCCCTTAAACATGCCGGCCGAGGCCGTGCGGGAAAGCTCCTGATGTTTTTTCAATTCATCTGCGAATTCATTTTTATTAACGTTTTGATTTTTTTCCAAAGCCAATTCTTCGGTAATCTCAATCGGGAAACCGTAAGTTTGATATAAGTTAAAGGCTTGTTTGCCGCTGATTATTTTTTCCTGGCTTAGCTTTTCAAATTCCTTTAAGCCTTGTTCAAGCGTTTTAGCGAATTTTGCTTCCTCTTCTTTTAAGTGTTCAATAACCCAATTGATATTATTCCGCAGTTCCGGATAAATTTCTTGATAATCATGCGCTATTACTTTGGCGATTTCTTTGGTCCAAGATTCCTCCTTAATTCCGATTTGCCGGCCGTATCTTATGGCGCGCCTGATTAAACGGCGGACAATATAGCCTTGGCCGGTGTTGGACGGCGCTACGCCTTTATCGTCGCCCATAATAAAAGTAGCGGCGCGCAAATGATCGGCAATAATTTCAAACGCTTTCATATTTTCGCGGTATTTTTTGCCTGACAGCCGGGAAATTGTATTAATGGTGTTGGAAAACAAGTCGGTTTCAAAAATATTGTCAAAGCCCTGGACTACCATAGTCATTCTTTCAAGACCGCCGCCGAAATCAACGTTTTGCTGTTTTAGTTTTTCAAAACCGGCCGGCGTTCTTTGGAATTCCATAAAAACGCTATTGGCGATTTCCACGAATCGGCCGCAATCGCAATTTACATGGCAGGGCTTATCCGCCCACGGCGAATTTTCATGCTTTTTAAAATCAGCGCCCAAATCATAAAATATTTCGCTGTCAGGCCCGCCCGGTTCGCCGATCGGCATATTGGCCGGCACGCCGGAGCGCGACCACCAATTTTTCGTCGCCGGATAATAAAAAATTCGGCCGCCCTTCATGCCGTCCCGCTCGGCAAAATCAATATTTTTGGCCTCTAGGCCTAAGTTTTTATAAACATTTTTTAAAAATCCCACCGAATCTTCGTCTTTATCTACGCCGATGCTGGCTTCGCCGCGGAAAACCGTGGCGTATAAGCGGTTTGGGTCAAGGCCTAATTCCGAAGTTAAAAATTCAAAAATCCAAGGCAGTTGTTCTTTTTTAAAATAATCGCCTAATGACCAATTGCCAAGCATTTCAAAAAAAGTCGTATGGCGGTTATCGCCGACTTCCTCAATATCTTCGGCTCTGAATGATTTTTGCGAATTTACCAAGCGGACGCCCTCCGGATGTTTTTCGCCGAGTAAATACGGAATAAGCGGCTGCATGCCGGAACTTATAAATAAAGTTGAAGAATCGTTTTCCGGCAAAACCGAAGCGCTCGGGATAACGGCGTGGCCCCGAGCTTTAAAAAAATCCAGATATTTTTGCCTTAGTTCTTTTGATGTCATATGTTTCAGCTGTCATTGCGAACCCCGTACTCGGGGTGAAGCAATCTCTGGTTTAATGGCGCATACGTGGATTTTTACCGGAGATTGCCGCGTCGCTAACACCTGCCTGCCGGCAGGCAGGCTCCTCGCAATGACATAAAATCAGTATATAAAATCTATTTAATTTTGGCAAATTATCCCCCCGCCCAAAACTTCTTCACCTCTATAAAACACTACGCTTTGGCCGGGCGTAATAGCTCTTTGCGCTTTACTAAATTTTACTTGACGCTTATTTTTTAATAATCCAGTTATTATGCAATTTACCGGCTGATGGCGATAGCGGATAACGGCTTGGCATTGTAAAGGCAATTTCGGTTTAACGCCGGCGATCCAATTAATGTTTCTAGCGATCAGCTTGTTATTGTATAAAATTTTGTCGTTGGCGTCGTTAACCACGTATAATATATTTGTCTTATAATCCATTCCAGCCGCGTAATACGGACCCGTACCGCCGATCTCTATGCCTTTTCTCTGGCCGATAGTATAAAGCGGCAAGCCTTGATGCGCGCCTATAACTTTGCCGTTTAAATCCCCCTCACCCCCTTTATTAAAGGGGGCTAACACAATTTTCCCCGGTTTTAATTTTAAATGGCGCTTTAAAAATTCATTATGATTTTTTTCCGGGATAAAACAGATTTCCTGGCTTTCGGTTTTTTCGGCTACCGGCAGTATAAATTTTTCAGCCAGTCCCCTGACCTGCGTTTTAGTGTAATCACCTAACGGAAATAGCAGATGCTTTAATTCGTTTTGATTTAAAGTATATAGAAAATACGACTGGTCTTTAGTTTTATCCTTGGCCGAATATAATAAAAATTTTTTCTCGTTTTGTTTTAAGTTAACGTAATGGCCGGTGGCCACGTAATCAAAGCCCATTTTTTTAGCCTGTTTAATAAGCAGGCCGAGTTTTACCGCTTTATTGCATCTAACGCATGGATTGGGTGTTTTGCCTTTTTTATATTCGCTTAAAAAATTATCAACAACTTGCTTTTTAAAAATTTTGGCAAAATTCAAAGTGTATAGACGTAGTCCGATTTTATCGGCTACGCGGCGGGCATCAAGCAAGGCTTCGGCTGAACAGCATTTATTTTCAAAATCCCCCTTATCCCCCTTTATTAAAGGGGGCAGCTCCTCTCGCCAAAAATGCAAAAAAATGCCAACGACATCGTGTCCTTGGTCTTTTAATATTTTTGCCGCTACTGAAGAATCAACTCCCCCAGACATAGCTACGGCGATACGTTTTTTATTTCCAACGGCTTGCCCCGCAGAATTCCGTAGGGATTTGTGCGGGGACATGGCTACGGCAATACGTTTTTTAGAACAACAATTTTTCATTTTAAAAGTTTTTGAAATTAATTTTAATATTGATTTATAATATCATCGGAAACATCTATTATGGGTTTCCCGAAATAATACATTCTTAATTCGTCTAAATTAATAATATATTTTTTCTGGCCGTTGATAATTTCATAAATTTTTTTATCGCTGCCGCGAAGAAGAGTTCCGTCGGCATATTGTTTTATGCCGAGAACTAAAATTTTATCATAACCGGCTATGACGGAATCATCAACGTTAAAAATTTGCCGGCCGGCATATTGTTTCAGTTCAGTTAAATTTAATATAAGCTTTAATTTATTTCCGACTACGATATATATTTTTTTATCGCTGCCGCGGAGAAGAGCGCCGTCGGCATAAATTTTTTCGCCTTTTACTTCTGGCGTCGTAGTAGCGATTTGAGGCGAGCTGATTTCTTTTAAGGTTATTTCCGCTTTAACTGTCCGGGAAACCGTTCCGTTTTTATCAAAGAATTTTGCGTAAACGGTTTTTAGGCCATAGCCGGTTGATAACATCCAGCCTTTAGAATTAGAATATAATTCTTGAGAAATATTAGTAAAATTTTCATCGTTTGAAATTGCCATCCTAAGAGCGTTCCCGCCGTTTAAATTAAGCATAACGCTAACCGCTTCGGTTTCGGCGGCGCCGTTATTTATGCTGATTTTAAAGCCGCCGACCGGAGCTGCGAAAGGAGCGGCGGATGATATTATACTGCCATGGTTAATCGCGGTTTGGGTATAAGTGGCAAAGGACGTTAAATGCTTTGTCCAAACGACCAAATCATTGTTACTATTGATTTTACAATCTCCTTCTGCGCTTAAATTGGCGTCAGCCCAAGCCTGTGAATTTTCTCCGCAAACAGCGGTAATTTCCGTAAACGGTTCGCCCGGCCTTGTATAACCGATAAGTTTATTATGCTCTCCGGAAAGAATAAGTTTAGCGGCTTGGCTTAAGGTTAATTTGCCGCTTGAAAAACCGACTTCAATCATGCTTAATATTTCTGTCGTGTAATCTTCTTTTTCCGGATAGCTTGATAATGCGGTTTTTACCGCCGGCGGGTCTATCTGCCCGTTCCAGGTTGAAGTTCCGGTAATTACGGTACCGGCAGGAATTATTAAACTGAAACCGCTAATAGTAACGTTATATTCTTCGGAAATAGCAAAAGATTTAAAATCATTTTCTCCGCCGGTCATATTTCCTCTTAGGATAGTTAAGCCGGCGTCAGTATGCCAAGGGCTGTAATTTACGAGTCCCAAGACGCTGCTATCGGTGTTGCCGGAAGTATTGGTTTCCGCCTGGAAAGGTCCGGCCGAATCGCCCCAATAATTTTGGGTCGCGTTAAAACTATTTTCCTCGTCTTCATTGTCTGCTCCTACGTTGTCTATGTCGTTAACAATAGTATTATAAATTGAATTGTAATGAGCCGAATTGCCTAAGGCTGAAATTAGATGTATGCCTATCGCGCCTTTTTCAAAATGCCCGTCATTGGTAATCGTGTTATTTTGAATGCTAATCCCGGTTATGCCTGAGTCAATATATATGCCGGCATCTGCGTTTGAATCTATAATGTTTGAATTAATCAGCGCGTTGCTGCTGCCGGTATTTTTTACGCAATAAAAGCCGCAAAAAAACGATATTCCATGCCTGTTATTATTTATTATATTATTGCTGATTAGGTTATTTTTTGAACCGCCGACAGCGATACCGTAATTTAGGTTATCATGTATATTATTACCATCAATAGTCGAGGACGCGGAATCATATCTTAAGGCAATTCCATGATTGCCGCCGGAAATATCGTTACCGATAATTTCGGTATTAATTACCGGGTTATCGTCACTGTCGGCGATAACTTTAATGGTTGGATAATATGTATTGCAAAAACCGACGTTATCCGATTGAATATATAATCCTTCAATCCTGACGTTGCTGGCTTCAACGGAAAAAATGGGGTCGCTACAGCTGTTACTGTTATTCATAAAAGCTCTTTTGTTTTCTTCTGCGTTAATACCCGGGCCAATCAACTTCATGGCTCTGCTAATTATAATTAAATTATCGGTTGCATAATTACCGGCAGATATGTTAACCGTTCCTCCGTCCGTTACCGCGTTAATGCCTTCTTGAATAGTATTAAAAGCATCAACACCCCAACTATGACCGCCGTTTTGCTCAATGGTATTTTGGCTATTATAATCGTCGTCTACATAAATCATGGTCTGGGCTAAAGCTATTTTTGCCATTGAAAAAAAACCTAATGCTAAAATTATGGCTAAAATTTTTGTTAAATTTAAATTTTTCATATATAGGCTTAAAAAATAATCATAGCCGTAAGTAAGCCTAAAAACGCGAAGCTGTAAAAAATTATATGAGGATGTTGTTTTTTGATTTCAATAAAAATATTCAATAATATAGCTAAAAGCGCCAGGCCTAAAATAAGCTTAAAATATAAACCGCTTAAATTCATGATCGTAGCCATGCCGGCGGCCGGATAATTTTTATAAAGACGGTAATGTTCTAACGGCGTTGTTTCAAGCATTTTAACTTCATCCCAGTCAATTTTTCCGTAAGAAATAGTCCCGGTTGAATCGGTTACGCCAATACTCGCCGGTATCAAAGGATTTAAAATATCTTTTTCTTCCGTCTGGCTTATAAGCGATACGCCGCTCCAGCTAGTAATTTTATCGGCGGTTTTATTTAAACTGATTTTTTTGTTGTTAATAATAACTTCGGCCGAAGTGGTATCTTCCGGCAAGATTACTTCAATCCGGATGGCTTTTTCGTTGGTAAGCGAATCGCTTTTAATAGATAAAACAGCCGTTTGCTGATCTATGGCAATTTCTTTTTCTTTCGGCGCGGCCGCTTCCGTCGCGATTGGCGTGGTAGTAGCAGCTAAAGGTTGGGTTGCCGGCTCCGGCGTTTCTTTAAGCGCGACTTTTTCGCCTTCTACGGAAGTTTCCGGAGCTTTTTCGCTAACTACTTCCGGCTTAGTAATCTCGGCCGGCTTAGTTATAACGGCCGGTTCAGGCTGCTTAACCGCAACCGGCGTCGGCGTTAGAATAAGAGCCGGCGTGCCAAAATATTGGGCGATATAAACCGTATCGATTTTTTCAAATCTGCCGTCAGCCATAGCCACGCCGATTTCTTTATATCTTTTTTCAATGATATTGTCGTAATGCGTCGGGCTGTTTTTCCAGGCTAAGACGACGTCTTCGGGCCGGGAAAAACCCACGGCTAAATTTTCTCCGGCAATGGAATATTCGTAGCCGATTTTTTTAAGCCAATTTTTAAGGCTAATTCCGGTCGGGCTGACATGGGCGAAATATTCGTTAAGCGCCATATCCTCGGCTTTTTGCCAGGCGGCTTGAACTAGCTTCGGGCTTTCCAAGAGAGCGGGCAAAGAAACGGCTTGGCGCAAATTATTGGTCAGTTCAATTATTTTTTTAGCTTCGGCTAAAGCCATATCCGGGCTAAGCCAAGCCGATAAAGGATAAAATAAAACAAAAATTACGACCACGAATTTTATGGCGACAACGCTAACGGCATGGAACAAAAGCCTTTTCGGCTTTAAGGCGTGGGGCAGATATCCATTGCCTGGATGAGGAATAAATAAATCTTTAAGGCTCCCCGGTCCGAGCGGATTTCTCCCCCGCTTAACTTCATTGCCGTCTTTCATGCCGTCGCCGTCCGTATCCGGATTTTTCGGGTCGGTGCCGTAAATGTATTTTTCTTCATAGTCGCTTAAGCCGTCGCCGTCAGTGTCTTTAAATTTTTGGCCGTGCTTTACTTTTTCGTCAAATTTTTTCTTTTTCCTTAAAAATTCCCGGTAGCTATTTTTTTGCTTTGATTTAAGCATATTTTCTTTAAAAATAACATAAATATGTTCGCGAGTCAAAGCCCCGCCGCGTTAAAAGCGGGGCTTGCGATGAGAAATAAATTATTTCACCGCTCCGCTATAAGCTATCGCCCTAACCGCGTCCCATTCCATGGCCGTAACGGGGTTTTTACCAAATATAGAATTAAAAATTTCAATAGCCTTTTTTTCATCGTCCAGATTTCTCTCGGCCGGACGCAAACCATAAGCCATCATATTTACGGCCGTTTCATCAGAGGAGTCGGTTAAATCGGCGGCGCGCCCGTAAATTTTTATAAACATTTCTTTAGCTCGAGCCTCGGCCAAAGGGCTTTCTTCCGAAGGCTTTTGGCCGTTGGCGATTTTAATAACGTCTTGCCATTCGGCCTCGGTAGCGGGCAATTTAGAGAAGGTTGATTTATAAGAATTCAGAACCCCGGCCCGTTCTCCGGCGCCGAGAAATTCGGTTGTCGGCGTGCCGTAATATATAAAATAATTCAGCCTGTTCATATCATCGGGCGATAAATTTTCGCCGGCCGTTATGCTACTTAAATATTTTCCTGTTTCGGCGCTTAATTGATCGTTTTTAGACCAAATTAGGGCCGCGTCAATTAAAATTTGATCAATTTCCGCGCCAGTTGGATTTTCAATTTTATTTTCAATTTTAACGCCTAAAACTTCGCCTTGCTGTGCTAACCAATCGGCGTAAGCATCGCTCGGCGGCAGCATAACGGCGCCGCCCGAGGCGGTCGGAGCTGCTTCAGGCGTATTATCTACGGTAAAAATTGTGACATCCCAATTATTGCTAATTGCCTCTAAGGTGAATGAATCATAATTGGAATAATTTTCATATTCTAAGCAAGTGCTATACTCATCATTAGAACCGGCTAAGATAATAGCGGTATATTCGCCGTCCGGTAAATAAAAATCTTGGTTTAAAGTGCAATTATCCGAACCGTTAGGGCAGGAAACTTCTTCGCAATAATATGAATCCATTATGCTGTCGATAGCTGACCCGGGAGTCCAAAATGCCAGCCAATAATAATTGCAATCCGTACCACCCTCGCAGAGTCCGCCGGCGCCGCGCCAAACATTAGATAAATTATAAGTTATATTGATTGGGTTTTTTATATTCGTGCCGGATGGTGTTCTTTTATAAATAGTAACTGTTACAGTAAATATGATTGGCATGGCTTCATTGCCCGCCAAGTCTGTCGCGTTGCATGTTACAGCCGTATCTCCTAACGCAAAAGTTGAACCTGATGCCGGAAAACAAGAAACCGTTACGTTTAAATCAAAATTATCTGTAGCGGTTGGATTAGCATATGTAACTATCGCGCCGTTAATATCTTCCGCCTCCGCTGTTTCATCCGCATGAGAATTTATGACCGGTTTTATTAAATCGGTTGCAACAACGTTAACGGTTCTGATAACTTCAACGGCAGGATTTCCGACCGTATCCGAGACGTTATAGGAAACTGAATAAGTACCGGCAACGGCGGTATCAACGGGATTATTGATAATAATATGATCGGTTAAATCGCCGTTTATATTGTCTGTGGAACTAGCCCCAAGCTCCGTGTAAATACCGCCGGCAACAATTTCAATAGTTTCATCGCCAACGAGTGTAATCACCGGCGGAATATTATCAAGAATAAATATTGGCGAGCCTTCCTCAATTATAATATTATAAAAAAAATCACCGGCAAAAATACCGTTGGCATTTTTAGAGCAAACAAAATAAGCTGTATTATAATTGCCAGGTAAAATACTTGATGTTGCCACACCTGCGTCATCTCTTCTGAATGATGAAAATATGTATGTTAAATTTGTTTTTGGCGTAAATTCTGAAAATGCTATCTTTTCGCCGCCTACGATGACCACGCCCCAATAAGCCATTAAAGGATTTAACGCGCAAGTATCGCCTACATCACTAAAATTAGATAATGAAATATCATAATTAACGGTCGCAGGGACTACGGAATCTGATGGAGTTCTTACATAAGTAAAAGCCGAAGCTTTTTGTCCGATAAAAAAGGCTAAAAATAAAAGAAAGATAGTAGTTAAAAATTTTTTTACCCGGTTAAAAACATTGCCCATATATTTTTAATGCTCGTTAATTGTTAACTATCTAAATGAGTGAATATAATGATTTTAAAAAAATCCAAACCTCCTTTAAGTCGGCCTGGATTTATTAATAGCTATAAACTAATTTAACATTTAATTGGATAAATTGTCAATCTTTTCAATTACCCCGTTAAATTGGTTTGCATTATTTAATGGGGATAAGGGGGTTTGAGGAGGATGTAAATTATTCTATTAACTCCCCGATCACCACCAGCCGATTTTTTTCCGACCAGATCGGGTCGCAGGTAAATAAAGTTAAAATCGGCTTATCGGTCGGGTTTAGAATGCTGATTTCTTCTGGCGGAACTATTTTTGAATCTGCAACTTCATAATTATATAATTTACCTTCCCAGATAACATTAACGATATCCCCGGCTTCTAATTTATCAAGTAAATAAAAAGTCAGGTTATTGGGCGGCAGATATTTATAGCGATGCGCGGAAATAATGGTGTTACTCCCCTTGTCCGGCGTTGAGCCTTGCGGTATGCGCCAAGCGCCTTTGTTTAAAACTATCTTGGCTTCGTCTTCGGCTCCTTCAACAATCGGAACATCAACGCCGATTTTTTTTATGATAACGCGGTTTGACGATGAGGCGATTTCTTCCGGCGTCAGGCCGAGCGCGGATAAGTATTGCAAATTAATAGCCTCTTTATTTTCAATAATTTTATTATCGCTTAATTTATATTCCAGCGGAGGTTGGCTAACTTGGTATTTTATAATGGGATAAAACGGCAGAAATATCAGATAACCGATTAAACATACACTTAAAAACCCTAGGATATAAACCAGGGTTTTAAGCAGCCGATTTCTTTTAAGAGCGGCTTGTTTTTCCATAGCGAAGTTATAGATTGTTTTTAGCTAAGGCGTATCTTCTAACAACAACTTGCAGAGTAACTAATGACATAAAAGCCATAAAAAACATTAATAATTCATTGAGATTTAAGCCGGTAGCCGGTAATATTTTAAGGCCTAAAACTTTACCTTCCGATACCGGTTCATCGTTAGTTATTTTAACGCCTAAAACCTGTCCTTCTACCCTAGGTTCAGGAGTTGGACTCAAAGCTTGCATAATATCGGCTAGGGCCAAGGTCGTGAAAGTGCCTTCCGAGCTAAAAGCTAACGAACCGTGAGAAACCGCCATAAAATAATATGGAGTATTAGGCGTTAGTCCGGTGATAGTTACGGTGTGATAAGTAACTTTGTTAAGATCTTCCGGAGTCGTATGGGCATAACCATAAGTTGGCGGAGTCCCGATATTGTCGTTTAAATCAAGCGTATGCGCCTCGTCATAAGTCGCGTAAAGAACGTGGCTGGTTGAATTATAGTTTGTTAGCCAGCTAATAGTCGCGGTTGTCTGCGTAACATCGGTTACGTATAATTCCATAACCGTTAAAGTTAGAGGAACGCTGCTGCCTCCGCCGGAAGAAGTTTCGCTTCCACCCGAAGAAGTTCCGCCGCCGCCCCCTCCGCTTCCGCCGGAACTGCATACCGCGTCAGACCCGTTGCAATCTTCGTCTATTTGGTTGCCGCATATTTCCGTACCCCCCGGGTTTATATTCGCGTTATCATTGTTGCAATCAGTGCTATCATTAACATATCCTTCCGGCGCTGAACAAGCTAGAGCGGTTGTATTAATATCTCCGTAATTATCGCCATCTGCGTCATAATAATATGTAGTCTGTACGCCTTCATCAATAATTCCGTTGCAGTTATCGTCAATTCCGTTGCAGGTTTCGGTTGCGCCCGGATTTACGTCCGGATTATCATCATTACAATCGTCGCCTGGTTCTGTCGTACTGCCGTCGGGAATACAGCCATACGTATCGCATGATCCGCTTGG
>CAZGKM010000017.1:13653-30505 GCA_964526325.1 uncultured Gammaproteobacteria bacterium | reverse complement strand
CATGCTTGAACTTAAACTTGAAAAATATACTAAGATAATATTATACGCCGTGCCATGGCTGGTTTTAATTTTTATTGAAAGTTTTTATTTTCCTTTCATCATAACCAGAACGGTTTTTTTCCGCTTGCTGATGCAACTTGGCTTAAGCCTGTATTTTCTTCTTCTGGCTTTGAATTTTAAAAAATACCGCCCGTGTTTTAACTGGCCGTTAGCGCTCGCCGGCGTTTTTTTCTTAGTCCAGTTCGTAGCCGCGATTTTCGGCTTGGATTTTTATAAAAGTTTTTGGTCAAGCTTTGAGAGAATGGAGGGAGTGGTTAGCCTGATTTATCTCTTGATTTATTTATTTTTACTGCAGATATTTTTTAAAAATAAAAGCGATTGGCTGTTTTATATCAGATTAATTTTAATCGGGAGCGTTTTGGTTTCTTTGTACGGCTTAGTGCAGAAATTTAATATTTTACCCGTTTTCGAAGCCGGAATTAATCGCGTAACCGCGACTATCGGCAACGCGGCTTTTTTAGCCGGCTATTTATTGGTCGCCGCCGGATTGGGAGTTTATTATTATTTTAACGAAGCGCGGAAAAATTATAAATATTTAGCCTTAGCTTCGGTCGGCTTGAATTTAATTGTATTGACGCTGACGGCGACTCGCGGAGCGTTTTTAGGCGTTGGGTTCGGCGCGCTAATTTTTTTACTGTTCAATATTATTTATCTGCCGGGAAAAATCAGGCGAAATTCAATTATTATAATTACGATTTTAGCTTTAATTTTAGCCGTATTTTTTTCTTTTAAAGGCAAGCTGGCCGATTCGGAAGTGGAATTCATAAGGCGCTTAGCCACTATTTCCTTAAGCGATGGCGCGGTAAATAACCGCTTAATGGTCTGGCGGATGGCTTTAAACGATTTTAAATTTCATCCTCTGCTCGGCGTGGGTATGGAAAATTTTGATGTAATTTATAATAAATATTATACGCCGGATATTTCGGAAAATTGGTTTGACCGCACGCATAACGTTTACCTCGATCAGCTTATGGCCGGCGGGATTTTCGGGCTAGCGGCTTATCTGGCGATTTTATTTTATTTATTTTATTTATTATTTAAAAACCGGCGGGAAGATTATTATAGATTCGCGGCTTTATTCAGCTTGCTTATCGCTTACGCGATTCATAATTTTTTCGTCTTTGATACTTTAAACACATCGTTTTTATTTATATTTCTTGTCGGTTTAATCAGTTTTAAGGAAAAGGACGATGAGGCTGGCGCTGAAAAAACGGTTCAGCCGAATAATAAAGCGTTTAATAAAGTTTTTGCCGGCTTGATTATCGTAAATATTTTTGTTTTTTATAAATTGGTTTATCTGCCGGTAAAAATCAATCACGCTATTTATAACGGTTATTATTATGTCGTCGCCGATACTTTCCGCTCCTACGAAAGCTTTAAAGAGGCTTTGGATTATAAATTCGGCAGCGTTGAAGCCGCGGTGCAACTTAATAAAATGCTGGATGTTTTGGAGAGCGAGGGCGCCAACGCCCAGGTTAAAGAAAATTATTATAAGCTGGACAAAGAAAAATTAAAATCCGTTTCGGACGATTATCCTTTGGAAATAAAAACTAAAATATATCTCGGCCAATTGATTTTGAATTATTATAAGGACGTAAAAGAGCTTGACGAAGCCGAGGCTTTATTTAAAGAATCTATGCGGTTAAGCCCGGCCAGGGTTGAACCTTATTATTTATTGTATAATTTATATTCTAAAAAAGGGGAGAAAGAGAAAGCCCGCGCCAGCTTAGAAGATTTAGTTAAGCTATTGCCTTGGTACGGCGGCGCTAAGATAATGCTTTTGGGCGATATCTATAAGGACGATCCTAAAAGAGCGGAAGAATTATATAAAGAGGGTATTAGTCAGATCGGCTTTGATGATTTTAGCGGCTTGAAGAAAATAATTACTTATTTGCTGGAAAATGAAAAATACGAGGAGGTTATTCCGTATTATTTTGAATTAATTGATGAAGAGCCGGCTCGCTACGATTATCGCGTGGATTTGGCTAAAGTTTATTATCTAATTAATAATATTGATGCCGCTGTTGAACAGATTAATATAATTACCTCAAATTCGCCGGAAACTTTGAAAAATTATGAGGAGTTTGTTAATATGATATTGACTACATATAATAAAAAAAATCTTTAAAAACTTTTTTAAAAAAGTTTTTAATATTTTCAAAAAATATAATGTATCAAATAAAATTTTGTAGCGAGCAGAGCTCTACGGCCGCAAAATTTTATTTGATAATAATCTTATGCCATTAAAAACCTATTTTATCATTTTAAAAACCGGAGTGTATTTAAGTTTTCTTACGGTATTTCTGGTTTTTTCCAATCTGCTTTTTCCTTTCATAACTTCCAAGCAGATATCTTTTAATATTTTAATAGAAGTATTGACGATAATATGGCTGGCGCTAATCATAAAATATCCGGCGGTCAGGCCGAAAAAGTCTTGGATAACTTTCGGCTTGCTGGCTTATTTTGTTACCTTGCTGGTCTCTTCGTTTTTTGGCGTTGATTTTAATTTAAGTTTTTGGGGAGACATCGAGAGAATGCTCGGCCTTTTCCATGTCACGCATTTCTTTTTGCTGTATTTGATTATTATTACGGTTTTCAGAAGCGAGCGCGATTGGCGGAATTTATTTATAATTTCAATAATCGCCGCTACGGCCGTCTGTTTGTATAGTTTCTTTAAAATTCCGTACTCAACAATCGGCAATACGGCCTACGTTTCCGGTTACGCTATTTTTAATTTTTATTTCGCTTTAATTTTGTTCTTTAAGCAAAGTGGCCGAGAGAAAACCAAGGCGGAATATTGGCTGGTCGGAGCGCCGTATTTAATCGTTGCCCTGATAATGTTTTTAGTCATGGGTAAAACCAATACGCGCGGCGCTTATGTCGGCTTAGGCTTAAGCTTGCTTTTATGTTTCATCCTGTATATTTTTTACAGCCGGAACAAAAAAATAAAAATATATTTTCTGGTTGCCGCCGTTTCGGCGGTCGCCGCGGTGGCTTTAATATTTTCCTTTCCGAAAAGCAATTTTGTGCAGAACACCCCGATTTTAAGGACCATGGTGCAAATTTCTTCTAGCCATGTTACTTTCCAGACAAGATTGATTTCTTGGCGGACGGCTTTAAAAGATTTGCGAAACCATCCCTTCTTAGGCACGGGCTACGGCAATTTCTCCGTTACTTTTGATAAATATTTTGAGCCGACATTTTACGATTATACGGCCAGCGAAACCTATTTTGACCGGGCGCATAATAATTTAGTGGATATTGCTTCTACCGCCGGTTTAATCAGCTTAATAGCTTATTTTTCTATTTTAGCGGCTGTATTTTATTATTTATTCAAAGGCAAACGGCTGGGCAGAATTTCAATCAATGAATTTATTTTATTGATTTGTTTGCTGACGGCATATTTTATCCAGAATTTAGTCGTGTTTGATTCGCTCGTAACTTATATTTCTTTAATGATGGTTTTAGGTTATGTTTATTGGCTGATTAACGGCGATGAAGAAGAAGGGCTTGCACCGGACGAAGGTTTAACCAATAAGGAACTAGCGGTTTTTGCCGTCGCCGGCTTGATTATTTTATCCATAACCTACCAATATAATATTAAGGTTTTAGAGATGCTTGACGGCACGATTAAAGGCCAGATTAAATTAGCCCAAGGCGATATAGCCGGCGCGGTTCTTGAATATAAAAAAGCGTTAAGCATAAATACGCCGCTTGACCGCGACAGCCGCGCGAGCTTAATTAACTCGCTAAACGGCCGCCAGGAAGCGTTAGCGGCGCTGGATAAAGAAAAGGCCAAAGAAATAGCCGACTATGTAATAGGCTTGGCTGAAGCTAATGTCAAGCTTAATCCGCTTGATTCAATGATGCAGATGCAGCTGGCGCAAATTTTAAATACGGCCGCTTTTATCAATCAGGACGATAAGAATAAATTTTCTTTTTATTCCGACCGCGCCTTGGAAGCGATTGATAAATCTATTGAAGCCAGCCCGCAGCGCATAACGATTTATTTTTCCAAAGCTCAAATCTACATAACCAGAAACGATAAAGATAAAGCCATAGAAACTTTAAAATACGCGGTTAGCTTGAATGAAAAATATTCCGAATCAATTTGCTATGTGGCTAAATTGCAAATATATTTCCAGGAAGAAGAGGAGGGCTTTAAAGCCTTGGATAAATGCCTTGACTTGGGCGGGTCCGGCAATTTAAGCCCGGTTGATTTCATAAAATTTACGCTTAATCATTATGCGGAGAAAGGCGATCAGCCGCGCATGCTTAAACTTTATGAAAGATGGGCGCAGTTAGAACCGTCTGACGCAAAAATTTTGGTAAATTTGTCTCTGCTTTATTCGCAAGCCGGCGAAAAAGACAAGGCGATTGCCACGGCCGAAAAGGCAATTGAAATCGATCCGTCGTTAAGGTCGGCGGCTAATGACTTTATAGAGAAATTAAAAAATGAATAAATATTTTGTCAGGCCGGGCTCTGCCCGGGGTTCAGATTTTTTGTAATTTGTGTTATATTATTAGTATAATGGTTTAACATAAAATTTATGTAATTTAAGGAGGATTAACAACCGCGCCCAATCAGCGTGGTTGTTGTTGTTTAAAAAAGATTTTTGCATTGTCATTGCGAATGAGGAGCGTTAGCGACGACGAAGCAATCTTTGGTTTTTAAATAAGACATCAGTACATTTCATTTTACCTTTTTAACTATTACTTTATTCGTGACGCTCCGCTAGGGGTTACTTTCTTATAATTAAGAAAGTAACCAAAGAACTTTTGGGGTGCCTCAATGCGCTATCATATTGATTAAGCTTTGTGCTGTAAGCAATGGCGCTTATTCGTCACCCCAAACCCCAGGGAGATTTTGCAATAATTAGTAAAAATAAATTCAATAATAATTAATATATTAATTAATAAATTTATGACAAAACAATTTAAAATTACGTTGGTTATTTTATTGTTCGCCTTTTTAGCGCTAACGGTTGGCAATTATTATGTTCAGCGTTGGACAGATTTTAAAATGGCTAAAGTAAGCCAGGGTTTGGCCGAAAGCAGTTACCCTTGGCGCGATTACACCGAAGCCGAACTTAATAAAATGTATCCGCAAATAAAATACGCCGATGTGCCTACGCGCGTTACCCCCGAACAGACTTACGCTAATTTTCGGCAGGCGTTAAAAGATAATAATTTGGAATTGGCCATAGAGCAATTAAGTAATTCGTCACGGGAGAGGTATGGGGAGAATGCGGATTATTTAACTAAATTGTATAAAGAAAAAAAGTTTGAAGAATTATATAAAGCATACCCGGAAATAATTTTAAAATCTAATATGTATGATTCAATTGCTCAGTTTTATTTTTTAATAAACGAAGATGGACATAATTTAAGACAATATTTAGATTTTACTAAAAACGCTAATGGTGATTGGAAAATGGATAGTTTGTAATTTTAATTGCCCTCCTTTCAAAGCCTGCCTGCCGGCAGGCAGGCGTAAGCGAAGTGATTTCCCGACTCTTTGTCATTGCGAGCGTAGCGAAGCAATCTCCGGTTAAAATCAGTGGATGTGCCATATAACCCGAGATTGCCGCGTCGCCCGCTAACGCTCCTTCTCGCAATGACAATATTTTTATGAAGCAACTAATTAAAAAATTATTTTATGTTGCCGGTTTAATTATTTCAACCGGCATGATTTTTATTTTAGTTCGCCAAGGCTTGTCTTACGACACTAATATGGCGCATCCGATGTTAGCGGACAAGTCAACGGCTTTATACAATCAAAGCGCCAACAATAAATTAACCGATCAGGAAATAGGCTGGATAAAGCAAGGCGCGGTTGACGAAGATATTCCTATTAGATGGATGAATCATTTTTATAATCCTAATATCGGCTTCGGTTTATTCGGTTTTTATCCGGCCAATATTTGGGCCGATAGCGCTGTAGCGCAGTCAATTTATTTGATTGGCGATCAGAGCTGGAAAACAGCTATTTGGGCTTATAATAATGGCGATAAAAAACGCGCTTTTATCGCCTTGGGCCATGTTTTGCATCTGATTGAAGACATGGCCGTGCCGGCGCACACCAGAATTGATATGCACCCGGAAGGCGATCCTTACGAAGAATGGGTTAAGCTCAACACCGGTCAAAAATTAAACATAGCCTCGTTGGTTAATTTTAATAATTTTAATGATTATTTTTATAATTTAGCAGATTACTCTAACAAATATTTTTTAAGCAAAGATACAACCAATGAGGGTTTAATTAATAATGATAAATATTATAAAAAAAATAATATCGGAGAAGAAGTTAAATGTATAAAAGGTGTGGTTGACCAAATAAATTTTTGTTTAGTAGTAATACGAAGAGATTCTCTTGGAAAAGAATATTTAATATTTGATGAATTTGTTAACTCCGACTACTTTTCCTTGCTCGCCCCCAAAGCAATTTCTTATGGCGCCGGCATAATTGATTTATTTTTTAAAGAAGCTGAAGCGGAAAAAAATAGAAAATTTACTTTAGTAGAGAGGTTTAAGCAGAAAATTATAAAATTCACCGGTATCTTGATTACCGGTTTTTCCAATCTGTTCGGCGATTATGAAGCGGCGGATACATACATTTCCGATACTTCAACAAATAATACCACTAGCCAGCCGAACCAAACCGGCCAGGTTTTATCGGCGATTGAAGAGGCGGAGGAAGGGGAGATAAACCACCTTAATCCCCCTTTGGAAGGGGGACAAACGCCGGCTGGAGAAAATCAACCGGCTTTAACTGAAAAAGGGGAGGCAAACCCCCTTAATCCCCCTTTAGAAGGGGGACAAGCACCAGCGGTAAACCCCCTTAATCCCCCTTCAGAAGATGGACAACTGCCGGTCGAGCAAAGCCAGCCGATTACGGTTCAACCGGCTCAAGGCGTGCCGCCGCTTATCCTTGCCGGCGATAGTACGCCGCCGGAAACCACGATTATCTCGGCGCCAAGCGAAATGATTAATTTAAGCTCGGCTACTTTTACTTTTATCTCCAGCGAAAGCAATTCAACCTATGACTGCAGTTTAAACGACGCCGGTTGGGAAATTTGCCTTGCCCCGCATGAATTAATTAATTTATCCGACCGCAGCCATATTTTTAAAGTTAGGGCGCGCGACGCCGCGAATAATTTTGATCAAACTCCGGCCGAGCATGTCTGGACAATAGATACAGTCGCGCCGATAATAACTATCGTGAGCGGACCGCCGTTTATTTCAAGTTCAACTGCGGTTAATTTTCAGCTTGTTTCAAGCGAAAGCAATACTACTTTTGAATGCGGGCTGGACGCCAATCCTTTAGAGATTTGTTCCGCCTCCACTACGGCCGCCGAACTTATAGAAGGCACCCATAGTTTAGAAATAAAAGGCACCGATCCGGTCGGCAATATCGGCTTTTCTACCTTTAAAATTTGGTTTGTAGATTTGACCGCGCCAACTTCAACCGTTGATTATTTAGAGGCGGTTAATGAAGCTACCGGTTTTATCGTTGGCTGGAACGGACAAGACGCTGACGCTACCGGTTCAACTACCATAGCCAGCGGCATAGATAATTTTGATGCGCAGTATAAAATTGACGCCGGCGTCTGGCAAGACTGGGTTAATGCCACTACTTCTACCAGCACGGTTTTTGATTTAGCGGCAGCGAACGGCCAAACGGTTAATTTCCGCGCCCGCGCCCGCGACTTAGCCGGCAATACCGGGGAATGGAGCGCTGAAGCGCAAACAATAATTGATAGTCATGACGCAAAAAATATTGTCATTAGCGAAATCCGGGTCAGCGGAATTTCGGCCAATGATGAGTTTATTGAATTATATAATCCGACAGACGCCAGTATTGATTTAAGTTCTTATTCCATCCAATACCGCGGCTCAAATTCCTTAAATTTTTACAAGAAAAATTTTTCGGCGGGTTCTTTTATCGGACCGAAGGCTTATTATTTAATTGTTTCCGGCGAATATGCCGGTTCGGTTGACGCCGATATGGCGCATTCATCATTTAATTTATCCGGCGCCGGCGGCACGATTTTTTTAACGGGCAATAACGATCTGTTAACAGATAATTCAGCTACCGCTACGGTTGCCATCGATCGCTTGGCTTACGGCCAAGGCGATTATTTATTTCCGGAAGACACGGCTTACGCTAGCGCGCCGGCCGCCGGCCAAAGCCTAGAAAGAAAAGCGGTTGCCACTTCTACGGCCGAAACCATGGCCGCGGGCGGAGTTCACGAAAAATCAGGCAATAATTACGATAGCAATAACAACAGCAATGATTTTGTTTTATTAATAACGCCTGAACCGCAAAATTCAGGCCTGTCGGACGAGCCGGACGACCCGCCTTCCCAAAATATAATTACGGCGGGCGATGCCTCAATGGGAACAAGCAGCTGGCTGCATAGTTTTTCCTGGCGGCATGCGGTTTCCGGCAATGACGCGGTTTTATTGGTCGCCGTGCATACGGACGGGAATTATGTCAATTCCGTTACCTACAACGGGCAGGCGATGCTATTAGCGGTTAAAAAAGTGCATGATCAAGCTTATAATAATGTTGGCGTCTATCTGTATTATCTGGACGATCCTTCGGCCGGGGAGAATTTGGTTGAAGTAAATGTCGGTTATGATAATACAAGCTATACCGCCTCGGCCATTACTTTTTACAATTGCGATACAACGGATCCTCTTAATTTTGCCGACGTATCTCTTGAAAACTCCTCGTCGACATTAAATTCCATGGTGATTGCTAATCCTAATATGATGATAGCGGACGCGGTTACTTACAATCATCCGGAGTGGTTTCCGCTTACTCCGGGCGATGGCCAGACGCAATATCATATTAATTATCAATATGGCCAGGCAAACGGCTTGCATTCAAGCGGAAGCTATAAATTAGCCGGGCAAACAGGCGCGCAAACCATGGCCTGGAATACTCTTGATAGCCGTACCTCGGTTCATGCCTACTTAGTTTTAAATCCTAAACCGTAATTATTTATTTTATTATGCCATTGACAAACCGGCAATCCGCTGGTAAGATAGAAAGCTATTTGTACCTAAAAATTAAATAAAAATTATAATATAGGAGGGGAAAATGGTAAAGAAAGAATTTGCGTTGTTGACGGCGGAAGAGGTGATAAATGAGCTTAAAAAATCGCCTGAAGAATCTTTGTATTTTCGTGAAGTTTTATTCTCTCATCTGGCTTGTTTGGCTTTTAAAGCCGATACAAACGATGATTCAATCACGAAAGAAAAAATTATTAAGTTTGTCAATGGCGTGATTAGAAGCGGCAGCAAAGAAGATAAGCACCAAGTATTATTTATAAAGGAGGGGTTGAAATGGAAAGTTTGAAATTAGTAGCCAAGATAATTTCTTCCGGCGAAAGTATAATTGAACGGTTGAATTATGTAAATAAAATCGGAAATATATTTTTAGATTCTAAAGGCAAAGTTCCGTCGGCCGAAATATTTTTAAGAATACTTTTAACGGCCGATCCCGACGATTGCGAAAGTTCATTAGGGATAGCAACTGCGAATTTACCAGATGCAAGGAAAGACGTGTTAGTAAAAAACATAAAAGAAAATTGTTTTATTTTCCTGATGGTTTATCAGGAGAAAGTACAACCTTCAACAAAACGCATTCTTGAGCAGATTAAAAATAAGCCGCCCTACGCCGATTTTCTTCCGGCGGTAGAAGAAAAAATTAAAGTTTTAAAAAGAAAATATGAAGCCTCATAACAAAGCCCCCGGTTCTTGATTAAAAGAATCGGGGGTATTTTTTTATTTGCCATTATTAAAAACAGAAGAGTAATTATAAGAATTAAGCGGTAAAAATATTTTTATTCTAAATAAACCTTTTTTGTTTCCGTCACCATTTTTTCCAAGCCGAAATTTTTATTTACGTCTTGCTTGGATTTTTCACCTAAGATGGCCGCCAGAGTTTTATCAGCCGCAAATTCCATAATTTTCATGGCTAAACCCTGGGCATCGGCCGACATAGCTATTGAGCCGTTTGCCAGCTTTAAGTCTGTTGAAGGATCTACAATCATCTCCGGTATGCCGCCGACGCTGGTTGTTATAATCGGCAGGCCGGCGGACATAGCTTCTAAAATGGAGTAGGGCAGGCCTTCTTTTACCGACGAACAAATATAAATATCAAAGGCTTTTAGCAATTTTGACGCTTCGCTGACTCCGCCGGCTAAGATAAAATTATATTCCAAATTGTATTTTTTAATTAAGTTTGTCAGATTTTTCAGTTCCGAGCCTCTGCCGATAATAATAAATAATGCGGTTATTTTATTTTTATTGATTATAATGTCGGCGGCTTCAATTAAATATTCAAAGCCTTTAGTCTTATAAAGATTGCCGATTGAGCCGATAAGTAATTTGTCCGCTATCGCGTAATCAAAGGAAGCGGGATTTAGCTTCTCATCTTTAGGCCGAGGAGATTTGACCGGTTGCTCCGCTTCTTTTAAAATATTGGATTGAATTTTTGAAATTAGAATTTTTTTCGCTTCTTCTTTTTCATAAAATTCAATTGGCGCTATGCCGTTATGTATTGTAATTAGTTTTTCCGCGGGCGCGACTTTGTAATTTAGCGCCACGCATTTATCATATTCGGAAACGCAGATTATTTTATTTTTAAATTTGGCGGTGTATTTTTCTATTTTTATATATAAATTTTTCTGCCAATCCGGCAAAGGCTCATTAAATACCCAGCCGTGAACCGTGTAAATTATGCGTAAGTCGCGGGATTTGATAAATAATGAAGCCAGAGAGCCAAGAACGGAGATTTTTGAGCTATTTAAGTGGATTATGTCCGGCTTATAAATATTAATAAGTTTAATAATTTTAAAAAAGGCTATAATGTCATTAATTGGCGAAATTTTACGTTTTAGATTGCGGATAACAAAATATTCAATGTTATTTTCTTGCAAAATTTTGGCTAATTTCCCTTTATTTCCTTGTTCGCCGATAGCTACGGCCACTTTAAAATCACCCTTTATATTATTGGCCAAATCAAAAACATAGCGCTGGGCGCCGCCAAGTTCCGACTGAGTAATGAAATAGAGGATTTTTTTCACCCCGTTAGATTTTTTGTCGTACATATTTTTATATTTTCCCGATAAATTAAATCTAACGGGGTAAATAAATTAGGGTTGAACCCGTTAAATAAATTTGCAGGCAAATTTTCGCTTAGCCTATAAAATCCCTTCAGGATGCGTAGCATATTTTACAGGGCGAGCGAATTTAACGGGGTTGACTTTAGGCCTATTTTATTTAATAATAACTTATAGACGGGCATAAATCAATACTTGTCTATTTTATTAATTTTTTAGCTATTTTATTATGAAAATTTTATATTTTGGCGGAGGTTTTGTCGGCGCCTGTTCGGCCGCGGTCAGCGCCGATAGCGGGCATGATGTTTTGGTTTATGACATTAATAAAGAATTGGTCAATAGCTTGTCGTCCGGCGATAAGGATAAAATAGAATCATATTTATTCGAAAAAGGCTTAGGCGATTTAATAATAAGAAATCAAACCAGGATAAAATTTACGTTTGATTTATCCGAAGTGGAAAAACTTATCGACGAAGCGGAAGCGGTTTTTATGTGCTTGCCGACTCCGGAGAATAACGGCACTGGCGAGACCAATCTTGAAATTTACGAAACGGCCGCGAAAACATTAGGCAATATTTTAGTGAAAAGAAATAACGCAGAGCAAAATCAGTATATTTTAATAGTAAATAAAAGCACCGTGCCGATAGATATGATAAACCGAACAAAAGAGATTTTGCAAACTCTCGGAGTAAAAAATTTTGGCGTTGGTTCTAACCCGGAATTTTTGGTAGAAGGCAAAGCGGTTGAAGGTTCAATCAGGCCGCCGCGCGTCGTCGTCGGGGCGGAATGCGAAAAAGATTTTGCCATTTTCAGGAATATTTATTCCCGCTTCGTCGAATCATCCGGCATAAACTACATTGAAATCAGTCCGGCCGAAGCCGAAGCTTCAAAGCTTTTGGCTAATTATATTTTATTTAACCGTTTATCCAATTGTTTCGACGTTGTCGGCCGGGTATGCGAAAAATTTCCCGGGCTGCATTTTGAAAATGTCAGAAAAGTATTAATAACCGACAACCGTATCGGCGAGTGGGGATTTTACGATAGCTTGTTCGCCGGCGGCAGCTGCTTTATTAAAGATGCCCGTTCGTTGTCGCATCAGCTAAAAGCTAAAGGCGCCAAGGCCGATTTGGTGGATGATACATTGGCGGCCAATCAGAGGCAACTGGATAATTTTTTAAGCCGGGCCGAAACCGAATTGAATTTTAATTGGTCGGATAAAACTGTCGGTTTAATGGGCTTAGCCTTTAAACAGGACACTAATGATATCCGCAACTCCGCCTCTTTAGGCGTTGCTGAATTTTTGTTAGCCAAAGGCGTTGCCGGTATTAAAGCTTATGATCCGGTGGCCGGCGAAAATTTTCTAAAGTATTTTTCCAGCAATAAAAATATCGGTAAAATTAATTTGGTTGCCGCCGAAGCAGACGCGATTTCCGAGGCGGATGTTTTAATTATCGCAACCGATTGGCCGCAATTCAGGGGGTTAGGCGACTTAATTTTAGAAAAATTGCCTAAAGGCGCGATTATAATGGACGGCCGGCGCATACTCGCGCAAAAATACGAAGAACTGGCTCGAGCCGGCTATAATATAATTGCGGTCGGTTCGCCGGTAATTAAAAAGGAATAATAATATAAACATTAATTTGTCATCTCTGCGCAGGAATGACAGAAGAAAAAATTATGTCAAAATGCTTAGTCACCGGCGGCGCCGGTTTCATCGGTTCAAACTTAGTTGACGAATTAATCAATCAAGGCCATGAGGTTATTGTAATTGATAATTTATCAACCGGCAAAAAAGAATATATTAACGCCAAGGCTGAATTTCATGAAGCCGATATAAGGAATTTGGAAGAAATTAAGCCTTTATTTAGCGGCTCCGATTACGTTTTTCATCTGGCGGCTTTTCCGAGAGTCCAGCCATCAATTGAAGATCCGGCTACGGCTAATGATATAAATTTAAACGGCACTTTAAATGTTTTAATTTCCGCCCGCGACGCCAAAGTTAAAAAAGTAATTTACAGCGCTTCTTCTTCGGCTTATGGCGACCAAGAAAAAATGCCATTGACCGAAGACATGCCGGCCCACGCTTTAAGCCCTTACGGTCTGCAAAAATATGTGGGTGAACTTTACTGCCGGCTTTTTACCGAAATTTATGGCTTGCCAACCGTTTGTTTAAGATATTTTAATGCCTATGGCAAAAGACAGGCCTTAGAAGGCGCTTATTGCTTGGTTATGGGCATATTTGTCAGGCAAAGATTAAATAATGAAGCCATGACGATAACCGGCGATGGCAATAATCGGCGCGATTACACTTCGGTTATTGACGTGGTTAAAGCCAACATTTTAGCCGCCCAGAGCCCTAAAGTCGGAAAGGCCGAAGTCATTAATATCGGCCGAGGCAAGAATTTTAGCGTTAATGAACTAGCCGCCATGATCGGCGGACCGGTTAAATATATTGAAGCTCGAATTGAACCGAAAGAAACTTTATCCGACAACAGCCTGGCGAAAGAACTTTTAGACTGGGAACCGGCCATAGATCTGCCGGAGTGGCTCGAAGGTTATAAAAAAGAAATGGGATTGTAACGTTTTTAGATTTGTCATCCTCGGGCTTGACCCGGGGATCCAGGGTTAAGAAGCACAGACATCTTATTTTTATCATTTTGGTAGGCTCAAATTATTATACTATGAAAACAATTTTAATAACCGGAGGGGCTGGGTTTATTGGTTCTCACCTGTGTAAAAAATTAGTTGAACACGGCGATAATATAATTTGCCTTGATAATTTATTTACCGGCAGTAAAAAGAATATCGAACCTTTAGTCGCCGCTAAGAATTTTACTTTTATTCAGCATGATATAATCGAGCCTTTTTTTATTGATCAAAAAATCGACCAGGTTTATAATCTGGCTTGTCCGGCTTCGCCGATTCATTATCAATTTAATTCAATCAGAACGATTAAGGCCAACACTATCGGCGTTATCAATATACTGGGTTTAGCTAAATTGCACGAGGCCAGCATTTTGCAAGCTTCAACCTCGGAAGTTTACGGCGATCCGGCAAAACATCCGCAAAAGGAAAGTTATTGGGGCAATGTTAATCCGATCGGCCCGAGAGCCTGCTACGACGAAGGCAAACGCGTAGCCGAAACTTTATTTTTTGATTATTACCGCAAATATAATTTAAAAATTCACTTAGCCAGAATTTTTAACACTTACGGCCCGAACATGGCGGCGAACGACGGCCGGGTTGTTTCAAATTTTATTATGCAGGCGCTTGCAGGTAAAGATATAACGGTTTACGGCGACGGCTCTCAGACAAGATCTTTTTGCTATGTTTCCGATTTAGTTGACGGCTTAATAAAGCTTATGAATAAAGAAAATTTTACCGGACCGGTTAATCTCGGCAATCCGGTTGAATTAACGGTAAAGAAAATCGCGGAAAAGATTATTGCTCTGACCGGTTCAAAATCAAAAATAGTCTATAAGCCTTTGCCTAAAGACGACCCGAGAAAGCGACGGCCGGATATAAAATTGGCCAAAGAAAAGTTAAATTGGCAGCCGGAAATTAAGCTGGAGCCAGGGCTTAAAAAGACTATAGAATATTTTAAAAAATAATATTATTATTGTCATCCCCGTGAAAACGGGGATCCAGAAATGCATTAATTAGTAAACAGTTCTAGATTCCCGCCTCCCCGGTGAAATATGCGAAGTATTTCACGGGGCAGGTCGCGGGAATGACAAAATACAGGGATGAAAAAAGTTTTAATATTTTCCACCGCCTATTTGCCTTTAGTCGGCGGCGCCGAAATAGCGGTAAAAGAATTAACCGACCGATTGGCCGGTTTTGACTTTGATTTGATTGCCGCGAGACTGGAAAAAGGGCTTGCCAAGCAAGAAAAAATCGGTCGGATTACGGTTTATCGGGTCGGCTTAGGTTATAAATTTGATAAATTTTTACTGCCTTGGCTCGGGTTTAAATTGGCGCTAAAACTCAATAAGATAAAAAAATATGATTTGATTTGGGCGATTATGGCTTCTTTCGGCGGACTGGCCGCTTTAATATTCAAAAAGAAAAATTTTAATATTCCGTATTTGTTAACCCTGCAAGAAGGCGATACGCCGGAGCATATTTATTCGCGCGCCAGATGGCTCGGAGCGTATTACAAAAAAATGTTTACCGCCGCTGATTTTATTACCGCTATCAGCCGATATTTAAAAAATTTTGCATTAAATCAAGGGGCGACAGCGCCGATAGAAATCGTGCCGAACGGAGTTGATATTAAACAATTTAGCGAAGATTATAAAATAGAAGATTTAATGGCTTTAAAAAGTAAATTAGGCGAGCGCGAGAAAGATAAATTTATTATTACTACCTCGAGATTAGTTGAAAAAAATGCGGTTGACGATATTATTAAAGCGCTTGAATTTCTGCCGGAAAATATTAAGCTGCTGATTTTAGGCACCGGCCCGGATGAAAATAGCTTGAAATTATTAGCTAAAAATTTAAAACTGGAAAATAGAATTATATTTTTAGGTCAAATTAACCATAAAGACTTGCCGAAATATTTAAAAATTTCCGATATTTTCATCAGGCCGTCTCTTTCCGAGGGCCTGGGAAATTCATTTTTAGAAGCCATGGCGGCCGGCCTGCCGGTAATCGCTACGCCGGTCGGCGGCATAGTTGATTTTTTACGCGACAACGAAACCGGCCTATTTTGTGAAGTTCGCGACCCTAAAAGCATAGCTGAAAAAATAAAAGCATATCTGGAGAATAAAGAATTGACCGAAAAAATAAAAATAAACGCCAAAGAATTGGTGATAGAAAAATATAACTGGGATTTGATTGCTAAAAAAATCGAAAGTATTTTTAATAACATAACAAGTTCTCCCTTGAAATAAGGGGCAGGGGAGGTTAAATTAAAGGGGCAGATTCCCGATAACATAACTACAATTTTATGCAAAAATTATCAATCGTTATTCCTGTCTTTAATGAAAAGAATACCGTTTTAGAAATTCTAAAGCGAATTAATGAGGTTCCTTTGTCTTTGGAAAAAGAAATTATTTTAATCGACGATTTTTCAACCGACGGTACTCGCGAAATACTTAAAAATTTGCCAACGGAAAAATATAAAATATTTTATCATGAAAAAAATTCGGGCAAAGGAGCGGCCGTTCGCTTAGGCTTTAAAGAGGCGAGCGGGGATATAATTTTAATTCAGGACGCCGATTTGGAATACGACCCTAAAGAGTACGAGAAATTAATCAAGCCGATAATGGAAGGCAAGGCCGATGTGGTTTACGGCTCCCGGCTAATCGGCTCCGAGGCGCATCGGGTTCTATATTTTTGGCATTATATGGGCAACCGTTGCTTGACTTTTTTATCCAATATGTTCAGTAATTTAAACCTAAGCGATATGGAAACAGGCTATAAAGTTTATTCACGAGCGGCTTTAAATAAAATTTTGCCGAGCTTAATTTCCGATCGTTTTGGCATTGAGCCGGAGATTACTATGTTGGCCGGGAAAAATAAATTGCGAATTTATGAAGTCGGCATAGCTTATGCCGGCCGAACTTATGAAGAAGGAAAAAAAATCGGCTGGAAAGATGGTTTGGCGGCGGTATGGCATATTATCAGATTCGGCGTAAGAAGATAGCCTTTAA
>CAZGKM010000017.1:0-13553 GCA_964526325.1 uncultured Gammaproteobacteria bacterium | reverse complement strand
GGTTTGGCGGCGGTATGGCATATTATCAGATTCGGCGTAAGAAGATAGCCTTTAAATTAACCGGATATGAATTATTAATATTTTGAAAAACTATTTATGATTTACGCCAGCCGGCTTAAAATATATTTCAGCAAACACTGGAAAGCCATTTTGATAATATTAATAATAGCTTTATTTAACGTGGTTATAAGGGTAAATTTTTTCCCGCTAACAAGTACGTCCGATTCTTATTCTTATGTTGAAACCGGGAAACTGCTGATTGGGCAAAATGGGGAAGTTTTCGCGAATAGAATTCTTAAGCCACTGGCGCCTCTAGGCATCGGCTTGTTATCTTATTTAACTAATGGCGATTGGGAAAAAGCTTTGCTAATAGAAGCAATCATATTTTATCTCTTGATGGCTGTGGCCGCTTATCTGTTTTTTGAATCTTTTTTAACCGATAGCCGAAAAGCGATTTTAGCCTCTTTATTATATATTTCCGCTTACCCCATGCTTAAGTACGGGCTGAATTTATTTACGGAAACCGGGTCGCAGTTTTTCGTTTTGCTTGGGTTCGCCGGAGCGATATATTTTTATAGAAACCCGACAAAATTGAATATATATATAACCAGTTTTATTGTCGCTATCGGTTTATTATGGAAAGAATACAGCGCCGTAGCCGGAGCCTTTCTTTTGATTGTATTGTATTTTCATCCGCTATTGGATAAAAAAGATAAATTAAAAAATATTGCCCGTTTTGCCTTAGTTATGATTTTAACCCAAGGCATTTGCCAGCTGATAATTTATTATTTTTATCACTATACTTATTTTGATTGGTACGTTACCGGCGGCATACCCGACGAATCCCAATATAATCCATATTATATCGGGAAAAGCTTATTCGCCTTGCTTCTGCCGGCCTGGATTTTATTTCCCTTTGGGCTTGCTCGATTTAAGCAATTTAGTCTTGAGCAAAAATATTGGCTGAAATGCCTGATTCTTCCGTCGTTTATGTTTCTTGGCTGGGGTTTCGTATCGTCTAGATTATATTTTGTCGCCGCACCGCTATTTATTCTAATATTGATTAACGCTCTGGATTTTTTTAAGAGAAAAAAAATTTGGTCGGTTTTTATATTTGTAATTTATATTGCCAGTAATTATTATTGGCTTTTTATCAGCGATAGTTTAAAATTTTTTTTAAAAAATTAAATAATGCGTAAAAATATCTGCATGCAGTAATATGTTAAATCTATTATTAAAATATAAGCAAATAATAAAATATTTGATTGCCGGCGGTACGGCCGCCGGGGTTGATTTAATTTTGCTATATGTTTTTACCGATGTTTTGGGTATTTGGTATTTATTTTCCGCCTGCCTGGCTTTTAGCATTGCTTTTTTCGTCAGTTTCTTTTTGCAGAAATTTTGGACTTTTAGGGACGAAGATAAAGAAGTTATGTATAAGCAGATGAGAGTTTATTTGGCCGTAGCCGTAACTAATCTCGCGTTGAATACCGGGCTCATGTATATTTTTGTCGATGGTTTTAAAATTTGGTATATGGGCGCGCAGTTTATCATAAGCGGATTGATAGCCTGCGAAAGCTATTTGATTTATAAATTTTTTATTTTTAACGGCCAAGGCAAATCCGTAGCCGGAAAAATAAAAATTTTAATAGCTACGGGGATTTATCCTCCGGATATCGGCGGACCGGCGACCATGCTTGAAGCTTTAGCGAGCTCTATGTCTCGGTTAGATTTTGAAATTCAGACGATTACCTACGCTGATCGAAACGAACAGGGGCAAGTTTATAGAATTTCAAGATTTCAAAATAAAATATTCCGTTATTTAAAATATTTATGGCATTTATGGATTTTATCGCGCCGGACGGATATTATCTACGCTACCGATACTTATAGCGTCGGTTATTTCGCTTATTTGATAAAAAAATTCACCGGCAAAAAATATATAATCCGTTTTGCCGGCGACAGCGCCTGGGAAATGGCGGTGGCGGCCGGCTGGGCCAATGATTATATAACGGACTTTCAAAAAATTAAATATGATAAGCGGATAGAAAAGCTAAAGGCGCGGCGGAAAAGAATATTGATAAACGCCGACGCGGTAATTGCGGTTAGCGATTTTATGGCTAAAGTAGCGAAAGATATCGGCGTTAAGGAGGAAAAGATAACCGTAATTTATAATGCCGTGGATTTTTTTCCCGCTCCGCCGAAGCGCGAGATTCCTTTAAACCCGACCCTGGTTTATGCCGGAAGGCTGGTGCCGTGGAAAGGCGTGGCCATGCTAATCCGGGCGGTTAAAGAGTTAAAAGAAAATCGTCCGCACATACTTCTTAAAATACTCGGCGATGGGCCGGAAGAAGCCGTATTAAGAGAATTAGCCGGTAATTTAGGGCTCTCTAAAAATATAATATTTCGCGGGCGGGTAAGCGAAGAGGAGAGCCATAAAATTTTTGCCCGCTCTACTATTTTTGTTTTGAATACGAATTATGAAGGCTTGCCCCATTCGGTGTTAAATGCCATGCGTTCCGGCTTGCCGGTAATTACGACGCCTATTGACGGCAATATGGAAGTAGTTAAAGACGGAGTAAACGGCTTTCTGGCGCCGTATAACAAACTTGACGATTGGCTGGTTTCTATAAACAAATTACTTAACGATCCGGAACTGCAAAAAGAATTTTCTAAAAAAGGCTTGGAAACGATAGAAAGATTCAAATGGAGCGAAGTAATCGAGAAAACTTCGGTTTTAATCAGAAGTATAACTAAACGGTAATTTTAATGATTTATTTACCCGGTTAGATAAAAAATATTTACTTAGCATTGTTAAATGATAGATATAAATTTGTTATGATTAAATATGACGGAAGCAAATAATAAAACAGAAATATCTAACGGGGTGTCCAAAGTTTTACTAATCAATCCGCCGTTCAATATTTCGAAAGAAAATTATGACAGTTCGGTTTCAGTCGGGCTTTTAAGCATAGCTTCTTATCTGGACGCTAAGGGCGTAAAGGTAAAAATCCTTGACGGCGCCAGAGAGAAAAATTTTTGGCCTAATTTAGAAAAAGAAATTTTAGACAGCGATTACGCCGGGTTGTCGGTTATGACGACGCAGGTTCCGGGCGCTTTAAATATCAGTAAAATAATAAAAAAAATAAAACCGAGCTGTAAAATCATTTGGGGCGGAACTCATCCGACCTTTTTTCCGGAAGAGACTATAAAAAATAAGTTAATTGACATAATTTCTTACGGCGAAGGCGAAGAAACTTTTTATGAAATTGCCGGCGGCAGGAATTTAACCGAAATAAGCGGCATTGTATATAAGCTGGGAGAAAAAATAATTGCCAATCAACCAAGAAGCTTATGCCGTCCGGATTTGATGCCGTTATTTAACTGGAAACTGGTCGCGCCGGAAGTTTTGGAAAAATTATATTTGATACCGTCTTTAACGTCGCGCGGCTGTCCGCATCGTTGTACATTTTGCATTAACGCTATTTTAAAAAATAATTGGCGCGCGAGAACCGCGGGTCAGGTTTTAGAGGATTTAAGGATAATAAAAGATCAGCCGTATTTTCGCGGCAAACCTTTAAGATTTTGGGATGAAAATTTTTTTGTTGACCTGAATCGCGCCCGGACGATAGTTAACGGCATGATAGAGCGAAATTTAACCATACCCTGGGAAACGACCATCAGGGCCGGTTATCTTAAAGAGGGGATGATCGGCGATGATTTTATGGCTAAGCTAAAGTTATCCGGCTGCTATCTGCTTTCGTTCGGCGCCGAGTCGGGCAGTCCGGAAATTTTGAAAAAAATCAAAAAAGACATTACGCCCGAAGAAATTCTGAATTCGGCGAAAATGTGCTTGCGCCATGATATTATTCCGCAATATTCATTTATGATCGGATTGCCCGGCGAAACCAAGAAAGATATGTTCATGACGCTTAACCTGATTGATAAGCTCATAAAATTAAGCGATAAAGTGCAGATTCTGGGGCCGCAAGCTTTTCGGCCCTATCCCGGATCAACATTATATAAAGAGTGCGTAGCTAGCGGCTGGGAAGAGCCTAAAAGCCTTGAAGAATGGAGCCATTTAATTACCAATGAATTAAGCTATTTAACCGTACAGAATTTTCCCTGGGTGCGCGATAAGGATTTTGTGGAATCCATGGAAGCTTATGTCCGTTTCGGGGCGCATAGCATTAAAAGCGCGCTTGGGTCGTCGGTTAAAGCGCAAAAGCTTGTTAAATTGGCTTTTATCTTAATATGCCAGTTAAGATGGAAGTTGAAATTTTTCGCTTGGCCCATAGAATTTAAGCTGGCGAAGAAGTTTGTAACGAAGTAAAATCCTGTCATTGCGAGGAGCGCCTAAGCGACGAAGCAATCTATGGTTAACTTCCGAATACGTGAGATTGCTTCGTTCCTTTCAGTCGCTCGCAATGACAAGTATCATTTATTGTAATTTTTTTATGAAAATACTTAGCCTCGGCCTGGACAATTCAATTTTAAATAAAACTTCGGCTTTAACGCGAAGAGTTGTTGAATATGGCGCATTGGCTGAAAAATATACGGTTGTCGTGCCGAGTAAAAAAAATGAAAAAATTGAATTATCGGAAAAAATTAACCCCGTTAGAAATTTTGGTGGGGAGTTAAATTATGCCGTAGAGCGAAGAAGCGTTATTTCTAACGGGGTAATGGCTTACGGTTCAGGCGGAGATAATAAATTCAGCCAATTTATTAAAATTTATTATTTAGTAAATAAATTGTTGCGAGAAGAAAAATATGATGTTATAACGGTGCAGGATCAATATTATTTGGCTTTGATCGGTTTATGTTTATCAAAGAAGTTTAAAGTCGGTTTGGAAATCCAGGTTCATGGTTTTGAAAAATACGGAGGCTTGAGAAAATTAGTGGCTAAATATGTCTTATCGCGAGCCGGAGTGGTCAGAGCGGTGAGCCAAAGGCTAAAAAAGCGGCTAATTGATGAATTCGGCGTTAAAGAGGAAAAAATTACCGTAGTGCCGATATACGTTGATACTACTTCCACTTTGTCATTGCGAGACCGCATCGGCGGTCGAAGCAATCTCACGTACTCGGAAGTTAACCAGAGATTGCCGCGTCGCCCCGAGTACGGGGCTACTCGCAATGACATTGACGCATTCGTTTTTCTCACCGTTGGACGGCTGGTACCGGTAAAAAATATCGGTTTGCAGATTAAGGCCATGGCCGAAGTAATAAAAAAATATCCAAACACGGAATTATGGATTGCCGGAGACGGACCGCTTTCGGCCGAGCTGAAAGAAGAAAGCAAAAAATTGAAAATTGATATTAAAATTAAGTTTTTAGGATGGCAGGCCGATTTAAAAGAATACTACGGCCAGGCCGATGTTTTTATGCTTACGTCCGATGCCGAAGGCTGGCCTTTAGTAATCGTTGAGGCGGCTAACTATAGTTTACCCATTATAATGACCGATATGGGTTCGGCCGGAGAATTAATTATAAATAACGAAAGCGGGCTGGTTATACCGATAGGCGATAAAGAAAAACTGACTGAGACAATGTTAAAAATAATTGAGGATGAAAATTTAAAGAAAAAGCTGGGCGCTAACGCTAAATTAGCGGTTAGCCATCTACCGAGTAAAGAAAATATATTTGAATTATATAAATTAAGCTGGCAAAAAGCGCTGGCTGGAATTAAATGAGATTATTAATTTTAACTCAAAAAGTTGACATAAATGATGATGTACTTGGTTTTTTCCATGGCTGGATTACCGAGTTTGCGAAAAATTGCGAAAAAATTACTGTAGTTTGTTTGAAAAAAGGTGAATATAATTTACCTGAAAATGTAAGAGTATTAAGTCTGGGCAAAGAAACCGGCGAATCAAAAATAAAATATCTGGTTAATTTTTATAAATACATTTGGCAAGAGCGAAAAAATTATGATTCTGTTTTTGTGCACATGAATCAAATTTACGTTATTCTCGGCGCGGTTATCTGGCGGTTATTAGGGAAAAAAATAGGCTTATGGTATGCACATGGGAATGCCGGTTCAGGCTTAAGGCTGGCCGAGAAATTGGCTAATTATGTCTTTACGCCGACGCCGGATAGTTTCCGCCTTGAGAGCCATAAAATAAACGTGCTTGGGCATGGCATTGATACGGATAAGTTCAATTTGCTAACTGATAAAATAAAAAATAGCAACGAAATAAATATTATTACAATCGGGCGTATTTCACCAAGCAAAGATTATGAAACATTAATTTTAGCCATTGATTATTTACGCGATCGCCATCAGGATAAAAAAATTAAAGTTAAGATAATAGGCAAGCCGGGCGATTTTTCGCAAAAAAAATATTTAGAAAATTTGCATTGCCTGGTGGCCGAAAAAAAACTAAACGAACAGATTAATTTTATCGGTTCAATACCCAATAAAGATATCGCTAGCTATCTGCAATCGGCCGATTTATTCGTAAACATGAGCCATACGGGCGGGTTGGATAAGGCCGTACTGGAAGCCATGTCTTCCGGTATTCCGGTTTTAACCTGCAACGAGACGTTTGAAAAAGTATTGGGCGATTTAAAAAATAAATTAATGTTTCCAAAAAAAGATTGGCGAGAATTAGCTAATCGCATTAAATATGTCGTGTCTTTAAGCGCCGAAGAGCAAAATAAAATAGGCGCTGATTTAAGAAAAATTGTTGAGGCCGATCATGAATTAAAAAATTTAATAGAGAAAATTATTTTGTTATACGGAGAAAATAGTTATAATGTTGATTCTAAGCAGGCTAATATTTTAAAATATCAAAATTCGGAAGAAAGAAAAAAATTTGCTCTGCAGCCGGGCAAGATGGTAAAAACAGATTTTTTTAAGCGCTTATCCGCCGAATTTGTTAAACGCGGTGAAAAGATTCTGGATATCGGCGGCGGAGCCGGCGTTTGGGCCGATATTATAAGAAGCAATAATATTACCGATGATATTTACGCTCTTGATATAAGCGAAGATATATTAAGAGAAAGAAATAAGCATGATAAAATTTTTGTCGGCGATATGGAAAAATTGCCGTTTACGGATGAATTTTTTGACAGGACGATGTTTTTTGCCTCTTTGCATCACGCCAATAATACTAAAGCGGTTTTAAACGAAGCTTGGCGCGTAACGAAAAAAGACGGCTGTCTTTTTTTGTGGGAGCCGGTCTCGTTAAAGATGCGAATTTTAGGCAGGAGTATTGAGCCGGTTAATAATGGCGTTGAATATCGCTTATCTTTGCCGTATTTATTCTATAGTTTAAATTCATTGGGCGGAAAATACGAATATGTTTATTACGAAGGATTTATTAAAAGATGGCTGCCGAAAAATAATTTTGCCTTATTGAAAAAAGCGGACAGGCTTGAAGAAATGATTAATAATTCTTTTATTTTAAAATATCCGGCGAGCTGGCTGTCGCAATCGGTTATTATCATAATAAAAAAGTAATTTTTATGGATATATCGCATTACAATTTTAATAATTATTTAAAAATGGAAAGATGGTCTTCTTATTGGCATCAAATAAATGCCATATTATCCTTAAAACCGAAAAGCGTTTTGGAGATTGGCAAAGGAGATGGAGTTACGGGGCACTATTTAAAAAATATTGCGAATTTGGATTACGTAAGCTTTGATATAGATAGTAAGTTAAAGCCGGATATAATAGGCAATATAGAAAACATGAAAATGGCCGACGATTCTTTCGATTTGGTGTGCGCTTTTGAAGTTTTAGAGCATTTGCCCTTTGAAAAATTCGCCGCGGCGCTTAAAGAAATGAGCCGAGTATCTAAAAAATATGTTGTTATAAGCTTGCCTTATTGGGGCAGGCATTTTTCATTGGAAGTAAGATTGCCTTATTTTGGTAAACTGGGCTGGCATTATAAAGCCGGGCTTATCCCTAAAAAACACGAGTTTAACGGCGAACATTATTGGGAGATTGGTAAAAAGGGTTTTCCCATAAATAAAATAAAAAAAGAAATAGAAAAATCAGGCTTAAGAATAATTAAAAATTATAATTTATTTGAATCGCCTTACCATGAATTGTTTATTCTTGGCAAGATGCGTTAGAAAAAATGTTTGATTTGCATGGAGCAAAAAAGATATTGATAGTCAACACAAGGTCAGGCGAATATTTATTGCGCGGTCTTGTGATGTGGGGCGCGTGGTCGGTAGCCAGTTATTTTAAAACTTTGGTTCCGGACGGCGAGGTGCGGATGCTTGATGAAAATAATGAAAGTAATTTCCTGGAGAAATTCAAGACAATCGCCGCTAAGTGCGATTTAGTCGGCTTTTCCGTCTCTTCAATGCAGATAGCTTATACTTTGCCGTTAATTAAGCATCTAAAAAGCAATTTCCCTCATATCCGGGTAATTATCGGCGGCATACATCCGGTGCTTTTCCCCGGTCAGAATTATGGCGGTTTAATCGACGAGGTGGTAACTTATGATTTGCCCAAAGATTATTTTTTTTACGAATTTTTGCCGGCTAGCGTTAAAGAGGTATATAAAATAAGATCGCAAGTCATAACCGGATTTAATTGCTCTTTTAAATGCGCTTTTTGCGTTAATAGCGTTAGAAATTGCACCTATGAAGGAGTGCCTTTAGATAAAATAAAAGCCGATCTTGATTATGTGATTAAGGAATTTAAGCCTAAAAAAATATATTTTCGCGATGAAGATTTTTTTCAGGATATTAATAAGGCGCGCGCCATAATAGATTATATACTTGAAAAAAAATATAAATTCGGCTGGGATACTAGTTCGCGGGTTAGCCATTTCGCGGCCGGGAAGATAGACGATGAGCTTCTTGATAAAATGAAACAAGCCGGTTGTTTACAGCTTCGTTTCGGCGTAGAAAGCGGATCGCAAAGGGTGCTTAATTATTTAAGAAAAGGCCAGACCGTGTCAATGATAAAAAACGCGGTCAAACAATGCGTAGCGCATGGCATAGGCGCTAGCTGCTCTCTTTTAATAGGAATTCCCACGGAGACGGCTGCGGAAAGAGAGGAAACTTATAAATTAATAGAGGAGTTAAGTTCTTACGGCAGAGGCGTTAATTTGCTCGGACCCCAGCTATATCGGCCCTATCCGGGCGGAGCTTTATACGAAGAAATAAAAAAATACGGCCTTAAGTTTCCTGAAAGTTTTGAAGAGTGGGCGAATTATTATGATAAAGGCGATAATCCCCAAGGGCATGTTTTCGACACGAAGATTAATTATCCCTGGCTGGATAAAAATGATAAAAAAACTCTGCCTTATGCGTTTGCGTGCGTTCATTACGGTTTAAATTATAAAAACGAGAATTCAAAGATAAAGAAAATAATTAGCTGGTGGTTCATGCGAAAGTGGAAAAAACGAGATTTTGGCTCTCCGATTATGATATTGTTTATGTATGTCAGAAAAAAATACATGAAATTATTATCTAACGACGAATAAATGAAACTGATACATTTAACAGCAAAAAGATTCGCGCATTTATCGGCTGATAATGTCTATGTTGAAAATTTAGCCAATAATTTTTTTAAGTTATTGGGCGGCGACTATCTTTTGGTTGTCGGCAATAAATCAGCCGGACAATTTAAAAACGTAAAAACCATAAATTTGCATTTATGGACATGGGGCAAATCGGCCTGGTTTTATTTTTGGCTGCCGTATATTTATTATTTTTTTTGGCTGCCATGGTTTATTTTGTCGCGAAAAGAAAAAAATTCCGAAATTGCCTATTTTTCAAGCGATGCCAATCTGCTGATAATTTTAATTTTTTGGAAAAAGATTCTTAGGTTAAAATTTAAAATTTGTTCGGATTGGCATATGCTGTATGATAATTTTAAAGATAAATTCATACCTAAAAATTCCGATCACCTTATAACGACATCGGAAAAATTAAAAAAACATATAATTAACCGTTCCGACGTTAACGAGAGTAAAATCAACGTGGTTTATGGCGGGGTTGATATTTCCAATTTTCAATCTTCTCAAAAAAGCCGACGAGAATTAAGCCTGCCGGAAGATAAAAAATTAGCCGGCTATATCGGCTTATTTAAAACTATGGGTATGGAAAAGGGGATTAAGACCATGATCACCGCCTTGCAAAATCTGCCGATTGGCGTAGTAATGGTTTTTGTCGGCGCTAAACCTGGGCAAAGCGAGGAGTATGAAAAATACGCCGAAGAGCTCGGCGTTTTGGCCAGATGCGTATTTATTGACATGCAGCCGGTTGAAAAAATACCTTTTTACGAGAAAGTTATGGATGTTCTGGTTATACCGTATCCGGATGAGCCGCATTTCCGCAACTGGGGTTTTCCCATGAAAGTGTATGAATATATGGCGGCGAAAAAACCGATTATTTATTCAAAGCTGGATTTAGCGGAAGAAGTGATCGGAGATTGCGCTATCGGCTTTAAAGCCGGCGACGCGAAAGATTTAGCCGATAAAATAAATTATATTCTAAATATAGAAAATAAAATTGAAATTGACGGTAAAGTTGAGATGGCCTATAAAAAAGCGCAAAATTTCGGCTGGGAAGCAAAAGCCAAAAATATTATTAATATATTGAAAAATGATTAAGCTATCATTGGTCATACCAACTTACAACGAGGCGAAAAATTTGCCCTTGTTAATCAAGGAAATTTTTACCGTTATTGACAAATCTAAAATTGATTTGGAAATAATAATAGTAGACGATAATTCTCCGGATAAAACAGGGCAAGTCGCCGAAGAATTAGCGAAAAGCTACCCAATCACGATAATCAACCGATCAGGCAAATTAGGCCTGGGTAGCGCCGTTAGGGAGGGTTTTAAACGGTCTGATAGAGATTATTTAGGGGTAATGGACGGCGATTTAAGCCATGATCCGAAGATTATGAATGAACTTATTTTATCCTTGGAAAATTTTGACATAACGATTGGCAGTAGATTTAAAAAGGGCAGTCTGGTTGAAGAATGGGTTTTATGGAGAAGGTTTGTTTCCAATCTCGGAGTTAAATTGGGCAGATGGCTGACCGGAGTTGACGATTCTTTAAGCGGTTATTTTTTTATAAGAAAAGAAGTTATCAGTAATATTAATTTAGCTACTAGCGGGTATAAAATATTACTGGAAATATTAATGAAAGGCAATTATAAAAAAATCAAGGAGATTCCTTACACTTTTAGAATGAGAAAATACAGCACCTCAAAATTAAATATGAAGGAATTTTTTTTATTTCTCATGCAAATTATAAAATACACTTTTGTTAAATATGGAAAATAAAAATTATTGGAATAAGTATTGGCTGGAAAATAAGAATAAGTCCGCGTTTTTTAATAGAATTGTGGATTTCTTACGAAGATATTATTTTGCTAAAGCTTTCGCGAAGTTTATCGCCAAGCATTACGATATTAAGGGTAAAAACATATGCGAAATCGGCGCTGGCTCTGGTTTGACTTTAGCGCATCTAAAAAAAATGGGCGCCGGCGAATGCGTCGGCGTTGATTATTCGGAAGAAGCGGTTAAATACGCTAATTTAAATTCAGCCGGCTGTGAATTTTTATTGGGCGATGCGTTTAATTTATCCAATTTAGCCGATAAAAAATTTGACTTGGTTTATTCGCTAGGCTTTTTAGAGCATTATAATAAAGATGAGCAGAAAAAATTAATCGCCGAGCAGAGCAGAATCGCTAAAGATTGCGTATTTATAGAAGTGCCTTATGATATTTTTTATTTCCGCTGGCTGTTCGCGCTTAATAAATTTTTCGGCAGGACTACGACTTTTAGCGACGAAGAAATGTTCAATAAAAAAACTTTTAAAGATTTAGGATTAAAGGGCGAGAGCAAACTTATGCCGTCAACATTCTATCTAACCATCGGCCATTTTGAGTATTTATAAAATTATTTATGCCGGAATTTATAAAACGCGTAAAAAATCTATTTATTAATAATTGGCAAGCTGTTTTAATGGCGGTTTTTTTCGCGTTTCTGATTTCTCTGCCGACTATTGTTCCGATTATAAAAATATCCGGAAATTTTAAGGGCATATATCCGATTACGATTGATGACCAGGAGTTTTATTTAACGAAAGTCAGGGAGGTTTATGACGGTAATATTAATACGGGCAATGCATTCTTAAAAGAGCATAAAGAAGATCCTTATATAACTCCGGCTTTAACGGAAAATATTTTTGCCAACTTGGCTAAATTATTTAAAGTCAGCGTGCCGTTTATTTTTTTGATTAATGATTTTGTTTTGATTTTTTTAGGCGTTTTACTTGTTTATTATTTAATTTATTCAATAACCGGCAAAAAAAATATAAGCTTATTATTTACCGGTTATTTTTATTTACTGATGCTAAGAGATTTTAGCCGTCCGGTTAATCCGCAATTCAGCGTTTTGTTTTTGTTTTTAGGGCTGATTTTTATCTGGAAAATATATTCCCATAAAAATGCCAATAAAATTTTATTTTTTAGCGTTTTGCTGGGATTAATATCCGGCCTATCCGTCTATACCCAGCCGTATTTCTGGACGACGATGCTGGTAATTTATAGTTTTATTTTATTATTGTTGTTTATAAAAAAAGAATTTATATATTTAAAGAATAGCCTCTTGCCTTTCGTTATAGTTTTTTCAATAGTTTGCCTGCCGTATCTTAAAAATATCCTGTTATTGATAAAAAATCCGTTTTATCATGAAACTACCCTAAGAATGGGGATGTTATATAATAACCATTGGCCGGCGGCTTTTTTTAGCGCCGGGCTTTTAATTTTAACCATTATCTGGCTTATTTTTAGTAAAAGAAACAGTAATGAAAAGATTTTTTATTTTTCAATTATTTCTCTAGTTAGCATCTTATTACTTAATTGGCAGAATATCATAACCGGCAATTATCTCTGGTTTTCCAGCCATTATTTTCCGCCGACTATTCTTTTAGTATTTTTGGCGTTTGCCGTAAATTATCAATCAATAAATATATTGCCGGTAAATAATAAGAAAACTTTTTTAATAAAAGGAATTTTATTTATTATTTTTTTAATAATTAACGGCGCGTTTATTTATCGGCAATTGCCGCGTTCTATGTCTATGTATCAGCCGATAGATTTAAATACTTTTAAAAAGACGCAGGATTATAAGGAGGTATTTGATTGGTTTAACGATAATACGGCGAATAATTCGGTTGTTTATTGCTTAGGCGATAATTATTGCAATTTACTGCCGGCTTATACTCATAACAATCTTTATTCAAACAGCTACGCCGGCTTGAATTTAATGTCGGATGACGAAGTGGAGGACAGGTGGGCCAGGCAGAATATTTTTACGGATAAAAAAATTGATAAAGAATTTATCGCAAATAATAGCAGTGGCATCTGGCATTTAAAATTTATGGCGAAATACCAGAACGAAGAAGCAAGAAGAAAAATAATTCAATTATTAACCGGAAAAGAAGTAGCTAAATCCGTGCTTGTGCCGGATGAATATATTGAGAAGATGATTGGTAAATTTGAAAAAATTAAACAATCGGATTTGAATAAAGAATTGAAAAAATATGAGATTGATTATGTTTTACTTGA
>CAZGKM010000016.1:20414-31329 GCA_964526325.1 uncultured Gammaproteobacteria bacterium | reverse complement strand
TTTTTTAGGTTTCTGTTCGGCTTTAAATTCTTCAAATCTCATATTTTATATTTTATGGTTGTTTTTATCAGAATTATTCATAAAATTATTTTTATTAGTTTTCCTCATCCCGAACTAGCCTAATTCTTTAATCCTCAATAATCACTATCTTTTTACCTGTTATTTTCCATATAACTATTTTTAATTTTATTTATACTAAGTTGTCTTAAACAAATTAATTAAAACAGTTATCAACTAGATCGCAGCAATCATTATATATCTTTATTTCTGTTAGGTTTATTTTAAATTTCTCGCTCAATAAATTTACTATTCGATCTTCTGACTTTTTATCTTTGATCGTTATGTGTATATCAAATATTCTATTTTTAAAATGGATATTATTTAAGTTAATTTTAAAACCACTTCCTAATCCTAGTATATATAAAGATATTTTTTGAGCAAGATTATAATTGGATACAGTATGTCCCTTACTCTCATAGCAAGAAACGGCATCTATAAATTCCTCGCTTCCACTTTTAATTGTATCCTTTTTTTTGACTAAATAGGAAGAATTATATTCTGAGGGAAAATAGCCGTGTGGATAAAGACAGCTAATCTCTACTTCGGATAATACACTTAATCTATTCTTATAATTAAATAATTTATGTTTTATTGGCAAATAATCAAAATTGAGAAAATTTTTGTCTAAAACATCATCGTAATTATAATTAATAAAAGCTATTTTATCTTCTAAGCTTAAATTCACATTATTTTTAATTTTTTCATTTAGTTTACGTATCCACCCCTCATCATTATCCTTATATGCCTCTTTAAAAATATTTTTAATTATACCGAAAACCTCATTTTCTATTTCGTGCCCATTATCATGATAATTTTTTGATGCTGATTCTAACATTATGCACTCATCAATTGTTTTATATTTTTTATTATCACCTATTTTATTTAACCAATCTAATATCTCTTTTTTATATTTATATAGCTCATTTTTATCATTTTCAATTTTGGCTTTGATTAAATAATTTAATTCCTTCCATACAGGCAACCCATAATCAACGGAGGCCCCTGCTCCTAATATAAAAAAATATTTTTTATCTGTAGTAAATTCCATATTATTTATAAAATTATTTCTTTGCTGTCTTATTTTTTATAATAATTCGCGCATAAGGAACGTCTATAATTCCATTTGTAATCATATATAAATCGCCATCAACTGCGCCACGTTTTTGAACCTCTTTCCTATATTTTTTATGTTCCGCTTTGTATGGCTTAACTCCAATCTCTATCCCTGAATTAGATATACCTAGACCAATAATCTCAAATTGTTCAGGATTATATTTATCAATAAAAGTGATCGGTACACCAATGTATCCGTTATAATTATAAGGAATATCAGTATATTTATCTACATTTATTGCATTATAGTTATCGTATTTTGGATATTCTTTAGAGTTATATTTCTTGTATAATGTGATTTCTTGTTTATGTTTTTCCACTTCCATATTCGTAAACCAACATGAAGTTGAGACCCGCGCAATTTTTTTTCCTTTCTCGTCTATATGATGAAAATGCTCCCAGTCGTCTGGCACTACAAAAAACATTCCAACATTAAAATTCGTATAACCAGTACGAAGATTGTTTTCTTTGACCAACTTAAAGATCTCTTTATAGGTCAGGGCATTTGTGTTGCCGATGATCAAATACTTTTTATCATACTCCACAATTTGCGCCACATATTCGCGAAACAGAGAAAACGGCGGATTGGTTACGACAATATCGGCTTGCTTAAGCAGTTCAATACACTCATCGCTGCGAAAATCACCGTTGCCGCGCAGCGGGGTTGCGGTATTTTTGTCGTGCTTCAACAAATACTCTACATCGTCTATGTTTACCGCGCCATCGCCATCGCTATCCGGCACTTCTTTGATTTCAATTTTAAACGGCTCTTTGCCGGATGGTTTTAGTCCTTCCACTTCAAACAGCGGCAACTGCCCGCCGACAATCGGCGATTTAACATAGCTTGTAGTTATAAGTTTCTTTAGCTTTAGCGCGTTAAAATTGGCTGCGAAATATTTAAAAAAATTACTCTCAAACGGATCATCGCAATTACAGTAAACAACCTTGCCATGAAATTGCTCTTTGTAGTGTTTTAACTCTTTTTCAATATCAACGAGCTGGGTGTAAAACTCGTCCTTCTTCGCTTGGCTTGCTTTATGCAAATTTTTATTTGATGATTTATTTGCCATAATTATTTTCTGATTATCACCCAAAAATAGGAAATTTCATTTAACTAGCACAAATCGGACCTAAACTTCTCGTATTCCCGATTTATAAACTCATTAATTTCCTTTTTAAATTTTGCGACGGAAAATTGTTCGGCATGCCGCTTTATGATTTCAGGATTGAATTTTGAACTGTCAAAATTATTAATAACCTCAGCTAAGCTGGAGGATGTTTGTTCATTAAAAAATAAGCCGGTTACGCCATCAATAACCGTTTCCATAGCCCCGCCCCGCTTATAGGCTATTACAGGCCTGCCTGAAGCTTGAGCCTCAACCGCCGTAATGCCAAAATCTTCTTCTTGAGGATAAATAAAGGCGAGCGCTTTGCTATAAAGCTCGGCCTTGGCTACGTCATCAACCCAGCCCAAAAATTCTATATTAGAATTACCTTTTGCCATTATTTTAAGCCGCGGCAAATCCACTCCGTCGCCGAAAATTTTTAATTTCTTGCCGTTATTTTTAAATGCCTCAACAACTAAATCCACTCTTTTATAAGGCGCCAGTCGGCCGCCGATTAAAAAATAATCGCTTACTTCCGAGGAAATTTTAAATTTTTCGGTTTCCACTGGCGGATAAATAACGATTGAATTTCTTTTATAGTATTTTTTTATTCTTTTGGCTACAAAGCGAGAATTGGCGATATATTCATCAACCCTGTCGGCGGCCAGTCTGTCCCATATTCTGATATAATTTAATACCAAAGAAATTACTTTCTTGAAATACTTATTATATTTTAATTCCTTGATATACTGATGGGTGTCGCTCCAAAGATAGCGTGTCGGCGTATGGCAATAAGAGATATGAAGAGTATGGCTTGAAGTAATAACGCCTTTGGCGAATGAGCTGGAGTCGGAAATTACCAGGTCATAACCGTTTAAATCAAAAAATTCCACGGCCATAGGCATAAATGGCATATACCACTGATAATGCGAAATACCGCCGGGAAGTCTTTGAATAATAGAAGTCTCTATCTTGCGATTACTATAATATTTGTCCGCGTTTTTCTTTTCATACAGCAAAGTAAAAATCGGCGCCTCGGGAAATATTTCAGCTAAAATCTTTAGCACTTTTTCCGCTCCACCGTCTTGAGCTAAATGATCATGGATTAAAGCAACTTTCATGAAATAGTATTATGTATAAAGTATAGTGTATAATGCAACAAACTTTCAGCTATCCATTACGCCCTATACTTTATAATTGATACTAAATACTTAATTCTAACTTATTCAACTTTTCTCCCCCTGATTACGGCCAAAGGCGTTCTAAGTAAAATTGCGATATCAAATATCAAAGACCAATTCTCAATATAATAAATATCTAATTTAACCTCATCTTCAAAACTTAAATCACTCCGGCCGGAAATTTGCGCTAAGCCTGTGATGCCGGGCTTAATCGATAAAACTTTTTTATGGTGGCGCTCGTATTTAGCCACTTCCCTGGGCTGATGCGGACGCGGCCCGACTAAACTCATGTCGCCGCGCAAAACATTAAAAAATTGCGGTAATTCATCAATGCTCCAACGCCTGATAAACTTACCTACCCCGGTTAAGCGAGGATCATCGGCAATTTTATAAACCGGCCCGGCTTTAATGCTTTTTTCTTCAATTAATTTTTTTTCTAATTCTAAAGCTTGAATATTGCCATAATCATCACCCACGCAATATTGATAAATCATTGATCTGAATTTAAATAATTTAAAGGTGCCGTTTTTTAAAACCCGCTCATTTTTGTAAATAATCGGGCCTCGTGAATCAAGTTTAATTATAATAGCCGCAATAATAAGCACCGGGCTAAAAATGATTATAAAAAATAAAGACAAGATAATATCAAAAATTCTTTTTATAATCCTGCCCCAGCCTTCAAGCGGTGTCTTTTTTACTTCCACGACCGGGATGCCGGCAATTTCCGAAACTTCGGTCTTTAATACTTTCGCTCCGAGCAAATCGGCGGCGTATTTAAAAATTATATGATTCTCATCAGCAAAATCAAATAATCTTATCGCTTCGGCCTTGCTTAAATTTGGGTCGCTCTGCATAATTTCATCAACTTCGCACGCTCGTAAAAATTCGGCTAAATCCTCGCTTGCTTCTAAGCTGAAATTTTTTAAACGCTTTACAACCTCATAACCTGAATTTTTTCGGCTGGAAAATTCATGAATTAAAGCATCGGTAGTGTTACTATCGCCCACCAAAACAATTTTATGCACGCCGATGCCATATCTTAATAAAATTCTTTGAACCAATCTGATAATAATTCTGGCAAAACTTATATAAACTATAGCCAAAAGCCAACCCGCTAAAACTATGAAGCGAGAAGAAAAAAGTTCTCTAAAAGCAAAAATCATAATTACTATCAACATCAGACCGGTTGAACAAGCTAAAATTACCCGGTAAACTTCAGCGGTTAAACGGCGAGAGCCTTTTATGCTGTATAAACCGGCTAAAGCGAATATGACCAGCCAGGCCAAGGCGATTATCAATAAAATTTGAAAATAATCACCGAAAGGCAAACTAAAAATCACCGGCCTAATTTCCGCTGCTACGCTGGCAAAACGCAAATAATAAGCCGAGGTTCCGGCTAAAATAATCATTAAAAAATCCAATGGTACGAGTAAAAATGAAAAAAATAATTCACTTTGCTTCATAAAATTTGCAAATAACACGCAGTTGCGTGTTATGTGAGTTATATTTCACTAATATCAAGGCAAGCTATAAGCCGGATTCTGTCTAAGGGCCTGTTTGGAAAGTTGCTTTCGCAACGAAATTTTAAAATTTTGGATAGAATTTTTTTAAAATTTTTAAGCTTATATATATAAATATAGGCGAAAAAATTTTAAATAAAATTATACCAAAATTTGGAAATTGCAGTAGAAATGAACTTTCCAAACAGGCCCTCTAATGATCATCTATCTAGCCCTAGCGTTGCCGCCAGGGTCAAGCGAGCCACTTTTCGTTACCCCGCTAAATGCGTGGTAGTTTGCTCTTGCTCCAAACAGGGTTTACCATCTAACGCTGTCACCAGCGCAGAATACGCCTAGCCTAAGTTATTCGGATATCCTAACACAACTTAAACACTGCGTAACTTTTCACCTTTCATTCCGCCGAAGCGGAATTAGTATTGTCTCTGTGGCACTTTCCCTAAGATTGCTCTTGATGGACGTTATCCATTGTCACGACGCCTAACAGAATACTCAACAGGCAAAACATTTTCGGTTTGCCCGCCGAATCTTTAGTTTAGGTGGGAGTCCGGACTTTCCTCCCCCCACCACTTTTTAAATCTATGCCAAACTATTAAAAATTCTTTTCTTCAACTCAGTATAAGAATTTTTAAATTTTTTTAATTTATTTTCACGAATTCTGGCGTCTTTATCCGAGTAATATGCCTCATAATAAATGAGCGTAAACGGCAGTCTGTTTTTCGTTGACTTATTTTCTCCTGAATTATGTTCAGCCAACCTTCTTCTGAGGTCAGAAGAATAACCAATATATAAATTATTGTCTTTCTGCGATCTCAAAACATATACATAAAACATAATGAATTTTAATAAATTTAAAAAGTGGTGGGGGGTAATCATCCGCTTGCCTTGATATTAGCGAAATATAAAGAACAAATTATAGATAAATATTAACAGTAAATCAAGAAAAAGTCAAATAACAAAACCACCTATAGGTGGTTTTGTTTTGTGGGCACAAAAGGACTTGAACCTTTGACCTCACGGATGTGAACCGTGCGCTCTAACCAACTGAGCTATGTGCCCAAAGGTGGCGGGGCGAGACTAATCTACCGGCAGACAGGGCTATGCATAAAATTATTTTCCGGCTTTATCCAAAGCTTGATTAACTAATTTATCTGCTAATTCGTTATCTTCTCTAAAAATATGCTTAAAAACAATTTTTTTAAAACTTAATGAAATATTATATGCTTGGACAAACAAAGGCGCAAGATTTTTATCTTTAACTTTGTATTCCCGATTTAGCTGCTTCACGACCAATTCAGAATCCAAAAAAACTTCCAATTCTAATGCGCCTAATTCCTTAGCCTTGGCTAAACCGGCGATTAACGCTTTATACTCAGCCTGATTGTTGGTAGCTTCGCCGATATATTCAGAAATTTCCTCAACCGCATTGCCTTGCTCATCTAAAATAACCGCGCCGATGCCGGCCGGTCCGGGATTGCCGCGCGCTCCGCCATCGGTATAAATTGTCAGTTTATTATATTGCATAATAATAAATATCGTAAGATGAAAAATTTAAACTATCGCATTCCTTATATCCACAATCTTCATCTGCGCCGTGCGCCGGCCGTTAAATTCATTGAATTCCAAATAATAGACCGCATCAACCTTATCCCCTATTTTTAAATCTTTTAAATTTTCGGCTTGAGAAAAAGCCACGGCCCAGATTGAGCCAAATCTGAATTTAATATGCTGAGCGTTAATTCCCATATTTATTTTATCGGCTATGACTAAACCTTTGCTTAAAAATTTCGGCCGCTCGTTGCCTTCGCCGAAAGGTTCAAATTTTTCTAAAGACTCTAATAATTCATCGTTAATATCCAATAAATCAATTTCTGCCTCGGCCATAATTTTCGATACCAGCTCAATTTCAGCTAAGGCCAGGTTGGAAATTTTTTTCATTTCTTTTATGAATTTTTTTAAATCGTCAGGACTTTTTAATGTAAAGCCGCAAGCCGCCGCATGCCCGCCAAATTTTTCTAAATATCGGCTTAAACGCTCAATCGCTTCCATAATATTAAATTCATCAATGCTTCTGCCTGAACCTTTTATTTCATTTTCTACTTTAGTTATCACTAAAACAGGCTTGGCATATTGTTCGCATAAACGTCCGGCGACTAAGCCAACAACTCCTTCCGGCCAAAAAACATCCCCCCCCTTTTTTTCAATATTCGGCGAACATAATATTAAAATTTTATCTCCAGCCATTTTTTCTTCAACAACTCCCCGGCAATAAGAGGTTATTTCTTCGGTTATCTTCTGCCTTTCACCGTTTTTTATGTTCAATTTTTTAGCGATGATTTGCGCTTCGTTTTTGTCTTTGGTAATTAAAAGCTCGTAAGCCGTATTAGCATAATCAAGCCGTCCGGCCGAATTTAATCTCGGAGAAATTTGCCAACCGACATGAAATGAATTTATTTTTTTATTTGAATTTCCATTAGTCTGCGCCGTTTTTATTAACTCGGCTATGCCAAGCCGTTTTTGCCGGTTTATTATTTTCAGACCTTGGCTGACCAGCATTCTGTTTTCGCCGATCAAACTTACCATGTCGGCTACCGTGCCGATAGCAACCAAATCCAAAACCTTTTCGGCTAATTTATTTTTTAATTCTTCATCTAATTTAGAAAGCTTAATCAGGCCTTGGGCGAATTTAAAAGCCACTCCCACGCCGGCTAAATTTTTATAAGAATAATCTTCAGCTTTTGGATTAATAATTAAACAATCGGGCCAATCGTTTTTATCCGGCGGCGGCTCATGATGATCGGTAATTATTATATCCAAGCCAAGGCTTTTAGCATAAACAACTTCTTCTTTATTACGGATGCCATTATCTACCGTAATAATTAATTTAGCTCCGATTTTTATTAACGCGTCAATTGCTTTTTTATTTAAGCCGTAGCCTTCGCTGGTTCTGCCAGGGATATAAACGCTCGTTTTTGCTTTAAAAATATTTAAAATTTCGATCAACGTGGCTGCGGCGGTAACTCCGTCAGCATCATAATCGCCATAAACCACTATTAAATTCTGCTCTTTAATATGCTTAATCGTTAAAGCTACGGCCGCCGGCATATTTTTAAATAAAAACGGATCGGATAAGCTCATTTTTTCTGGCTGAAAAAATAATTCGATATCTTGTTTATTGGTTATTCGCCTATTAAAAAGCAGCTGAAGTATAATTTTATTATATTCAGAATTTTTTTTAATAAAATTATTTTCAACAATAGGTTTAATTTCCCATTTATTGGCCATAATCTAATAATTTAAAAACGCGCCTACCGTCCAAGCCAGCATGGAAAAAATTACCATGACGCTTATTATTGTCCAAATTATTTTCTGGAAAGGTTTCTTTTTCATATATATATTGATTGTTATTACGATGAAAAATTTATCTCTTTAACAGTTTTACGAAAGTATCGCTCGGTATTTCTACCCTGCCCTTGCCATGAGCCTCCATTTTCTTTTTGCCTTTTTTCTGCTTTTCCAATAATTTTCTTTTACGCGTTACATCGCCTCCGTATAATTTTGCCGTTACGTCTTTACGCATAGCGGAAATTCTTTCGGCGGCAATAATTTTTCCGCCTACAGCCGCTTGCAATTTAACGGCAAACATTTGCTTGGGCAAAGTTTCTTTTAAAGTACTGACCACGTCTTTCCCCCGCCTAAAAGCATCATCGCGATAAACTATCATGGATAAAGCCTCAACCGCGTCTTCGGCCACTAAAATATCCATTTTTACAACATCCGCCTGCCGATAACCGGCGAATTCATAATTTATCGAGGCATAACCGGAGCTGGCACTTTTAATTTTATCATAAAAATCCGTTAAAATCGCAGCCATGGGAATTTCATAATGCAAAATCACTCTGCTCTCGTCAATATATTCGGTATTTTTATAAACACCCCGCTTTTCTTGCACTAAATTCAAAATCGCTCCGATATATTCTTTAGGCGCGATAATATCAAGGCTAACCCACGGCTCTTCGATTTTATCTATTTCCGAGGGATTGGGCAACTTTTGCGGACTGCGAATAATCGTGTTATCGCCATTTTTCTTATAAACTTTATACGCCACACTGGGAATGGTAACCGTTAAATTTAAATTATATTCCCGGCTTAAGCGCTCTTGAAAAATTTCCAGATGCAGCAAGCCTAAAAATCCGCACCTAAAACCAAAGCCTAAAGCCTCGGAATGCTCGGGTTCATAGATTAAAGCGGCATCATTTAATTTTAATTTTGAAATTGCTTCTCGCAATTCATCAAATTCATTGCCTTCGCGCGGAAAAACTCCGGCGAACACCATCGGTTTTACTTCGTCATAGCCCTTAAGCGGTTTAATTTTATTTTCTGATTTTAACCAAGCTACGGTATCGCCTACGCGGCACTCGCTTACATCTTTAAATCCGGTTACAATATAGCCGATTTCGCCGGTTTTTAATTCTCCGGTTGATTTATATTCCGGTTTAAAAATTCCCACGTCCAATGCTTCGCTTTTAGCTTTAGTGGCAAGTAATATAATTTTATCGCCTTTTTTTATGACACCGTCGAAAATTCTGATATACGCTACCACGCCGCGGTATTCATCGTAAGTCGAGTCAAAAATCAAGGCGCGCAAAGCCTGTTCGCCGGAATTTTCTTCCGGCATAACCGGCGCCGGCACATGGTCTATAACCGCCTTTAAAACTTCTTGCACTCCTTGTCCGGTTTTGCCTGAAGCTAAAATAATTTCCTCGGCTTTACAACCTAAAAGCTGAATAATTTCTTTTTTGGTTTTTTCAATATTGGCTGCCGGCAAATCAATTTTATTGATTACCGGGATAATTGTTAAATTTTGTTCTAACGCTAAATATAAATTTGCCAAAGTTTGCGCTTGTATCCCCTGCGACGCATCCACCAATAATACCGCGCCTTCAACCGCCGCCAAACTGCGCGATACTTCATAAGTAAAATCAACATGACCCGGAGTATCGATTAAATTTAAAGCATACCCCTCGTAATCCATTTTTACGGGTTGCAATTTTATAGTTATGCCTCTTTCTCTTTCTAAATCCATGCGATCCAAAATCTGATCCTTCATTTTTCTTTTTTCAATGGTGCCGGTAATTTCCAACATGCGATCCGCCATAGTGGATTTACCATGGTCGATATGAGCGATTATGCAAAAATTTCTAATATTATTCATAAAAATCTACGTTCATTAATATTTTGAGTCTTGCCCGCCGAAGCCTTGGCGTAGGCCGGGTGGTCGATATGAGCAATTATGCAAAAATTTCTAATATTGGTCATAATTTATTTACTAAAGGACAGTGCGATGCCCTGTCCCTGCACCTATATCCTACTAATTTTTTATAGTTTGGTCAAATAAAAAAACCGCGAACAAAAATTGTTGAGGCGATTATATAAAAGACTTAAACATTATGGCATTTTTTGCTTCCACAGACACATCTAAAATTATTCAATCCTCCGGTTTCTTTATAATTTCCCGTTATTTCTTCTCCCTTTTTTATATTTCTTTTGGCAATATCACAAAAATTTTTTACCGAGGTGTTGGCCTTGCAAGAATGATTTACAAATTTTTCCGGTGATTGCATCAAAAGAAATTTTCCTTTTACACTAGCAATATAATCTTTTTCTCTCTCGGAAAAATTCTTCAATTCAGATCTTTCCAAAATTATTGGCTTCCATATCATTACTACTTCGCCTTTTTTAAAATTTCTCATCGCGAATACGCCTTTCCCGTTTATTTTGGATTTTTTTACAACAACATCATTCATCGTTAAATTAACAAAATTTAAAAATAAATAATTTATTGAAAATTGGAAATTGATAATTAAAAATTATCTAAGGTATCCCCAAGTATGCAGGCGATCCGAATCCACCGCCCATCTAGAGCCAATATCGGTGC
>CAZGKM010000016.1:0-20314 GCA_964526325.1 uncultured Gammaproteobacteria bacterium | reverse complement strand
CCCCAAGTATGCAGGCGATCCGAATCCACCGCCCATCTAGAGCCAATATCGGTGCGGTATATCATATTAGGTATAATAATATTTTTTACGCGGCCGTAAACCAAATGCCTAACATCTTCAACCGTCGTACCGCTCCCCGTAATCACCAATAAACAACCGGAAACTCCGGCCACCCGCCAAATGCCTTTCTCGTTTTTAATATCTTCAATATGCACGCCTTCTAAATTATTAGAATTTTTAAAAGCAATAGCCAGATCATGATAAAGTTTAACAATATCCGAATTTTCATCTTTAGAAAAATAAGATTCCACTAAAATTCTGACGCCGATCTGAAAGCCGCGCTTGGTTTTTAATTCAAAATTCTCGCCTTTGGCCATTTTAAACAACCATTCGCCGGTGGGCGTTAATATGCCTTCTTGCTGGATATGAATGGTCGGGTAACCGAAACGAGTGGTAAATTCAAGCGGATATATCCCCCGCCCGTTGACAATGCAATTTATATCAACGTATCCGATATAGCCGGACTCCTTTAAAGCCGGCAGCATTTTTTCCAAAGTAGCTCGGAATAAATTATTGGGCGAACTCCAATACATTAAAGTGCCCATTTCACCGGCGAACGGCCCGATGTTGCCGGGATATATTCTTTTATGCTCAAAATTTACGTTAATCGGATAAATAAAATCATGGCCGTTAAAATATGCGCCCACGGCCACTTCCACGCCAGTAATATATTTTTGCAATAAAAATAATGGCGCTTTTTTCTGCCAAACATCTTTGTTTTGTTCAAAAAGTTCAAGTAAATCCTTGCCGTCTTCTTCCTGGCCTAAAAATAATAACCCCTTACCGCCTGAAGGCGTATTACCGCTTGGCTTAAAGACATAGCGGGAGGGATTAGTTTTAATAAATTTAATAGCTTCTTCGTAACTATTAAACTGCCAGCTGGGCAAAATATTAATGCCATGACTTTTCATTTCGGCTTGGCCGAATTCCCGGTCAATTTCCAATCTATCAGTATAGGTACTGCCGCCGATAACCAGCTTGCCTTGCTTTCTTAATTTTTCAACGACCGGACCGAAGCCAACATCATCAAAAATAATTACATCCGCCCAATCTTTATAATCTTCCCAAGATTCCACCTTTTCAATAAAGCCGTTATAAACATCAATATCGCTTTTCGCTTTAATATAAGCCTTAACTTGATGGCCTTCCTTAACCAGGCTCCAGGCCAAATCTCCGCTTAAACTTTCCAGAGAAATAAATAAAAATTTTTTCGGCTCAATGGTTTTGGAAATTAATTCGATATTTTCGCCATTATTTTTTTTATTATTTCCGTTTTCGCCGTTTATGAATTTTTTATCGCTTAGCATAAATAAAAGCTAATCTAATAATTATAAATATTATTTTATCAAAAATTATTTATTTTATAAATTTTAATTATTGTTATTTAATTATATGACATAAAAAAATTATGTCAAATAATTTTTAATAAAAAATACCGAATTTCAAATCAAAACTAAATATTTTTAATTTATTAAAAAATTAAAATTAATCAGATTCCTCTAGCTTCTCCTTGGTCGGGAGTGTCAATTTTTTTAACACCAGCCAGACGGCGCCTTAATGACGACCAAAAATTAAATAATTCTTCGCTTTTCAATATAAAGCAGACTAAAAGATAAATTAAAACACCGGCTAAGCCGGCGGCTATCCCTTGGGTTAAAACGCCTAAAAATTTTGTCATATCGATATTGGTGCCGATTGCTAATTTTACGCCCTGGACCGCTAAACCGCAAGCCAAAGCGGCTAAAGAAAATTTTACGGTTGAAATAAGAATTTTTAACTCGTCAATTCTGCCGATTTCAATATTCAGCCAAACCCAAAGCAATACTAAATTAATTACGCTGCTTATGGAAAAAGCCAAAGCCAGCCCGGCCACGCCCATACTATGCGAAAGCTTAATTGATAAAAAAATATTGACCAAAGCCGCGCAAAAACCGATAATAAACGGCGTTTTAGAATCGCGCCTGGCATAAAAAACACGGATTAAAAGAGGAATTAAAGCTTGAGCAAAAAGAGATATCGCAAAAAAACCTAAAGTATTAATGGTTAAAATAGTGTCCTGCCAGTCAAATTTGCCCGTGCCTAAAATAACCCTGATAATTTGCGCGCGCAAAGCCAATAAAAGAACCGTGGATGGGATAATGAAAAATAAAATCTGCCTGACCGTCAAAGATAAATCTTTTACTAAATTCTTTTTATCAAAAGCAGAAGCCGATAAAGCGGGAAAAGCGGCAATGGCAAAAGAAATGCCGAAAATACCAACGGGAAAAGACTGTAAATTATTGGCAAAATTAAAAATAGCGAGCGACCCGCTGGCCATGGTTGAAGCAATAATGGTAATAACCAACAAATTCAATTGCGAAATAGCTAAACTCATTGTTCGCGGCACCATCATCAGCCAAATTTTAATTATTCTGGGATTTTTAATTTCAAATTTAAATTTATATTTAAAACCAATTCGCGCTAAAACCGGAATCTGCACTGCCATATGAAAAAACGCTCCCAATACCACCCCCCAGGCCAAACCATAAATACCCCAAAGCGGCACGAAATATAACGCTCCGATAATTATTCCGATGTTATAAAAAATCGGCGACAACGAATATGCAAAAAATCTTTTAAACGACTGTAAAATACCGCCAAAAACACTGGAAATACCTAAAAATATCGGTGATAAAAACATAATTCTTGCTAAACTTACGGTTAAATCCATCTTTTCGCGGCTAAAGCCGGGGGTGATTAAGCTCATGATTTGCGGCGAAAAAATTACGCCAAAACCGCATAAAACCAAAAGACTTAAGCCTAAAATATTTAAAATATTGCTGGCTAACTGCCATGCTTCATTATAATCATCTCCGAGCAATGATTTTATTTTCTCTATCGGACTTTTAATCAAGGAAGTAAAAATAGGTATAAAACCGGCCGACAAAGCGCCTAAAACCAATAGATTAAAAATTAAATCAGGAATGCGAAAAGCCGCGTAATAAATATCTAAAGTATCGCCGGCGCCGAATTGGCCGGCTAAAATTCGATCACGAAAAATTCCGAGCAAACGGCTAACCAAAGAAGATCCGCCAATTAAAAAAGCGGCTATGGTAATACTATTTATTTCTCCGTTAAACAAACGTTTCATCATAAAATAAATTCTTAATTTTATAATTTTTAAATTTTTAAATAATATCTAATTTTCCCCTGGTCGAGCCGGAACAAGTAAATTTTTAAAAATTAAATATTAAAAAATTATTTATAAAATTGCAAAATTAAAAATTTATTTAATAAGTTTCTTCACTTCTCTGGCTATCATCAACTCTTCGTTGGTTTTAATGGCTAGCATGGGCAATTTACCCAAGCATTTAATTTTTTTCATTACTTGATTGCGCGTCATCGGGTTGCCGGCCCCTATAGCTCCGGTAAAAACAATCGCCTGCGCCTTGCCTTCCAGTTCGGTCCAATAAGCGCCGATATATTTTACTAAACGATTAATAGATAAATCAAAAGCTAAATTAGCTTCTTTATTGCCAAGCGATACCATTTTAAGCAATTCCTGAAAATTATTGACGCCTGACAAACCCATAATGCCAGACTGCGAATTCAATAAATCGTAAACCGTGGCGAGTTTATCATGGCTTATCTCTCCAGGCATTTCTTCTAAAAGTTTAAAAATTACTCCCGGGTCAATATCTCCCGCCCTAGTCATCATCACTAAGCCCTCTAACGGAGTCAGCCCCATAGAAGTATCAATCGGCTGACCGTTTTTTATGGCGGTAATAGACCAGCCGCCGCCCAAATGGCAGCTAATTAAATTAATTTTATTAATTTCGGTTTTAAGCAATTTGACGCTTTCTTGCATGACATATTTATGCGAAGTGCCGTGAAAACCATAACGATAAATTTTATAATTTTCGCTTATTTCTTTTGGTAACGCATAAAGCCTTGAAATCTCCAGCATGTCAGAATAAAAAGCCGTATCAAAAACCGCAACTTGCTTAATTTGCGGCAAATATTCCATAGCCGCTTTAATGCCGGCTAAATTATATGGATTATGCAGAGGCGCCAGATTATTGAACTGCTCTAATTCCGAAAAATTATCCCGGTTGATTAAGTGCGGTTTGGAAAATTTATGGCCACCATGAACTACGCGGTGGCCAACCGCATTTAAATCGCGCAAATCGCCGATTCCTCTTAAAGTTAATTTTAGAGCTGTGACGTGGTCTTTCACGTTCTCAATACAACCTTGCTTTATTTCCGTTTCATCGTCAGCGATTAATTTATATTTAATCGAAGTTGAGCCGGAATTAATGGCTAAAATAGACATATTTGCTTATCTAAATAGAGAGGACTCCGCCATCTGGCCAAGCGACAAACAATATTGCAAAATTCTATCGCTTCATAACGCCTGTCTGCCGATAGGCAGGCTATGTTCCAGAATAACGATAATTATTTATACTAAGCTTCTGCCGGTCATTTCCAGCGGTTTTTCCAAATTCATTACTTTAATAACGGTCGGCGCCACATCGGACAGCATGCCTTGGGGTTGAATTAAGCTTAAATCGCCACCGGGCGCGTCGGGCAAAGACAGGCTTTTGCCTTCATACTCTTTGCTAATAATTAAAAAAGGCACCGGGTTGGCTGAATGTTCTTTATCTATCATGCCGGTTTGCATATTGAATAATCCTTCGGCATTGCCATGATCAGCGGTAATAAATAACAGGCCGTTTTTACTTAAAACAGAATTAACTATTCTGCCAACGCATTTATCAACTACTTCGACGGCCTTGATAGTAGCGTTTAAATTACCCGTATGCCCGACCATATCGGTATTGGCGAAATTGATTAAAATAAAATCATAATCATCCTGTTCAACCGCTTTAATTACCTTATCGGTTACTTCTAAAGCCGACATCTCCGGCTTAAGATCATAACTTGAAACGGCCGGAGACGAAACCAGCGTCTGATCCTCGCCCTCGGACTTTATCTCGCGGCCGCCGTTAAAAAAATAAGTTACATGGGCATATTTTTCCGTTTCCGCGATTCTTAATTGTTTTAGTCCGGCCTGGGACAAAACTTCGCCTAAAGTATTTTTTAAAACTTCCGGAGGGAAAACCACTTCTACCGGCAAATTTTTTTCATATTCGGCGAAAGTGGCAAAAAGAATATTCAAATATTTTTCACGCTTAAATTTTTCAAAACCTGGCAAAACGAAAGCTTTTGTAAGCTGACGCGCTCGGTCGGGCCGATAGTTAAAAAATATCACCGCATCATTATCTTCAATTTTAGCTACAGGCTTACCGTCTTTAGTTATAACTGTTGGCATGAATTCTTCATCGTATATCTTTTTCGCATAACTTTCTGAAATCGCTGTTTCAACGGATTCATGCTTTTTCCCCTGCCCCTTAGCCATAACATCATATGATTTAGCTGTTCTATCCCAATGATTGTCGCGATCCATGGCATAAAATCTCCCATGCAGAGAAGCAATCTTTCCTTTTGTGCCGGATAAAGACGCCTCTACTTCTTTTATAAAATTCAAGCCCGAGTTAAACGGCGTATCTCTGCCGTCTAAAATTGCATGAACGTAAAATTCATTGACCCCGTTTTCCTCCATTAAAGCAATTAAAGCCTGGAGATGTTCTAACGAAGAATGGACGCAACCGTTAGAGGCTAAACCGAGCAAATGCAGTTTTGAATTTTTATTTTTTACATGTTCAATCGCCTTGAGTAAAATTTTATTTTTATAAAAGCTTCGGTCGGCGATGGATTTATTGATTCTGGGAAGATTTTGATACAGGATTCTGCCTAAACCTAAATTCAAATGGCCGACTTCGCTATTGCCCGATTCTCCCCAAGGTAAGCCAACGCCTTCGCCTGAAGCCACTAAAGCCATGGCAGGATATTTAGCTATATAATTTTTTATATTCGGCGTATTGGCCTGGCTGATAGCATTACCGGTATAAGGGCTGGCTATGCCCCAGCCGTCCAATATCATTAGAACTACAGGCTTAGGCCGCTTTGATTGATTTTTATTTGCCATTGAATTATATTTTTATTTAATTAAACTTTGCCCGGTCATTTCCTCGGGTTTATTTAAACCTAATAATTTTAAAATTGTGGGAGCTATATCAGCCAATACTCCGCCGTTCCTTAATTTTACTTTATTTGCCAGATTTTTGTTTATAACCATAAAAGGCACTTGGTTGCTTGAATGCTCGGTGTCTATTTCTCCGGTCTTTAAATTAATCATCTCCTCGATATTGCCATGGTCAGCGGTTACAAGAACGGTACCGCCGATCCGCAAATAAGCTTTAACGATGTCTCCCAAATATTTATCAACCTCATGGCAGCATTCTATGCCGGCCGCCAAATTACCGGTATGCCCTATCATGTCGGGAGCGGCAAAATTTAAAACCGTAAAATCATATTTTCTTTTATCTAGATTATTCAATATCTCTTTAGTTAAGTCGTTTGAGCTCATGGCCGGAGTAGCGTCATATGATTTTACGTCAGGTGAAGTAATAACCTGCCTGGCTTCGCCATTAACCGGATTGGCATAACCGCCGTTAAAAAAATAAGTCACATGGGCATATTTTTCCGTTTCCGCAATATATAACTGCCTTAAATCAGCCAGCTGCATAGGCAAAGTTTTTTTTAAATCGCTCGACGGGAAAGCGGTTAAAATACTGTCTAAATCCGGGCCGAAATCAGTCATGGCTACGAATAATAAATCTTTAAGAAATTTTTTTCTGGAAAAACTTGATTTAATGGGGCCGTGAAGATCTTTTTGCACAAAAAATTTGGCTAACTGCCTGGCCCGGTCAGATCTTAAATTAAAAAATATAACGCTATCGCCGTTTTCTATTCTTGGCAGCGGCTTGCCTTCTTTGGTAATAACATACGGTTCGACAAATTCATCGCTTTCGCCTCTATTATAACTTTCGGTTATTGCCGCTTGGGCGCTAATCGCTTTTTTACCAATTCCATTTACTAATGAATCATAAGCTTTTTCGGTTCTTTCCCAAGATTTTTTTCTGTCCATGGCGTAAAATCTGCCCATAACAGTAGCGATAGCTTCGCCATTTTTAAATACTTTTTGAATATCCGTGATTAATTTTAACGAAGCATATTTCGGCGAATCTCTACCGTCGGTAAATAAATGCAGATAAATTTCTTTTACACCATTATTTTTTAAATACGTTAATAAAGCCAATAAATGGTCCGGGTCGGTATGAGCGCTCATGCCGTTAGAAATCATGCCCATTAAATGAATTTTGCTTTTATGTTTTCTGGCATGCCATAAAGCATCGGCAAAAGCCGTATTTTTAAAAAATGTGCCGTCATTAATGCTCTTGGAAATTTTTACCGCATCCTGCTCGACTATGCGGCCGGCGCCGATATTCATATGGCCGGCTTCGCTATTGCCCGACTGAAACGCAGGCAGTCCGACGTATTTGCCATGGGCATAAATCTTCGTGTTTGGATACTTTTTCATTAAACCATCCATGGTCGGAGTCTTTGATAAAGAAATAGCATTGCCTTCGCTTGGCGAAGTAAGGCCCCAGCCGTCCAGAATGACTAGAATCATAGGTAAGTTTTTTTTTGCATGTTTATTTGATTTTTCTTGTTTGGGCATACTAAATACAAAAAAATTAATTTTATAATTTTTCCCTGCCCTCGCATTGCGAGGCAGGACAAGTAATTTTTAAATAATATTCTAATTTTTAATATTAAAAATTTAGATATTAAAAAATTATTTATAAAATTACAAAATTAAAAATTCAAAAATTATTTCAAATTTTCTTCAATTTCCATCAGCCTGTTATACTTTGCTATCCTCTCGCCGCGAGCGAGAGAACCGGCTTTAATATAATCGGCTCCGGCCGCTACGGCTAAGTCAGCGATAAAATCATCGGTTGTCTCACCGCTGCGATGAGACACGATAATTTTATAATTATGCTTTTTAGCCAACTTAATACAATTGATAGTTTCGGTTAATGTCCCGACCTGGTTAGGCTTTATTAAAATAGCATTAGCCGCATGTTCTTTTAACCCTTTTCTTAAACGCTCAAGATTGGTTACATATAAATCGTCGCCAACCAGCATAATATTTGAACCCAATTCTTTATTTAATTTTTGCCAGCCGGCCCAATCATCTTCAGCTAAACCATCTTCAATATAAATAATCGGGTATTTTCTGAACCACTCATAATATAAACCGGTTAATGTGGCCGCGGTATAACTGGACCGGTCTAATTTAAAAATATATTTGCCGTCCGCTTTATTATAAAGCTGCGACGAGCCAACGTCTACGCCTAAAGCAATCTGGCTTCCCGGCTTAAACCCGGCTTTAATGGCCGCGGCCATGATTAATTCAATGGCCTGGATAGAAGAAACAATATCAGGCGCATAACCTCCTTCATTGCCGACATCCGTGTCAAAACCGGCCTTTTTCAAAACCTGGCCCAAAGAATGAAAAATTTCCGCGCCGATTCTAACTTTTTCCTTTAAGCTCGTATCAAGCACCGGAATAATCATAAATTCCTGAAAATCTAAATTTGTATCAGCATGTTTCCCGCCATTGAAAATATTAAAACAAGGCGTTGGCATGACAAAATCACTTGCGCCCAAAGCATAACTCTTGCTTATATATTCATATAATTCCATATCCAGAGCAAAAGCTCCGGCGCGAGCGCAAGCAAGCGACACGGATAAAATGGCGTTAGCGCCCAACTTGCTTTTATTTTTTGTGCCGTCCAATTTTATCATTAAATCATCGATTTTTTCCTGACTGGCCACTTCAACTCCGACTAGCTTTGGCGCAATTATCTTTTCTACGTTTTTTACGGCCGTTAAAACCCCTAAGCCGCCATACCTATTTTTATCGCCATCGCGCAGCTCAATAGCCTCATGCACGCCCGTAGAAGCGCCTGAAGGCACGCTGGCCTTTACTACCCCGCTATCCAATATAATACTGGCTTCAACGGTTGGATTACCGCGCGAATCCAAAATTTCACGAGCCGTTATTTTTTTTATTTTAGGCATACGCCATTATGTTATTGCGAGCGATCGTAGGGAGCCTGTCTGCCGGCAGGCAGGCGAAGCAATCTCACTTATCCGGATTTTAACCAGAGATTGCTTCGTCACTAACGCTTCTCGCAATGACAAATTAATTTTTTATAATATTTCGTATTGCACCGTGGCGAATACCGTAATTTCATTACTGCCGGCCTCAACCGAAGGCGCCGCACCGCCACCCATGCCCGAGGCGGCTTTTTCCAAGGAGTAATAAGGCATTGGCTGGCTGTCGCTTGATGATTCGCTAAAAGATATAATATTGCCAAGTTTCACTCCGACTATCTTAGCTAAAGCCTCGGCTTTTTCTTTAGCTTGCGCTAAAGCTTTTTCACGCGCCTGTTGCTTTAACTCCTCCGGATTATCTATTTCAAAACTTAAATTGCCAATTTGATTTAATCCAACCGATCCAGCCATGTCTAAAATTTGGCTGACCTTATCCATCTCTCTTACTTTAACGCCTAAATCCTGGCTAACCAAATAACCGCGCAAAGATTGCCTGCCATCATTCCAATTGTATTGCGGCGAAATAAAATAATTAACCGTCTTAATATCTTTCTCATCAATTTTAAAATCTTTTTTTAGCTTATCGATCACGGCGTTCATTTTCGCGGTATTTTCCTTTTGCGCATCGGCAACGGTCTTTTTTTCCACGCTATAGCCAAGCTGAATTTTAGCTACATCAGGCACGCTGGTGACTTTTCCCTCTCCCGTAATAGAAATCGAATGGCTTTCCTTCGGGCTAATGCCGATATAATCGTGAGCCTTAATGGAATTCCAGCTTAAAATACCCAGATAAATTGTGCCTAGCGTTAAAAATACGCCGATAAAAATTGTAACGATTTTGTTGGGAATCATAAATTTATATTTAATTATTTAATTATTTAACAATACCTTTAAGACCGGGCATGGGTTCACCGCCCAGATAGGTTAGCATGGCTCCCCCGCCGGTTGAAACCCAATCTACATGATCTTCCATCTTCGCCATTTTTAAAGCCTCGATAGTTTCTCCGCCGCCAACCGCGCCAAAAGCATAACCGGCAGAACGAGCAGCCACAAAACGGGCGATAGATAAAGTTCCATGCTTAAAATGCTTATTCTCAAAATATCCCAAAGGGCCGTTCCAAACTATAGTATTGGCATGCCTGATAAAACTTACGAAAAGCTTAACCGTCCGCGGCCCGATATCGAGGATAATATCATCTTTAACGACTTGATTAACCGGTTTAACTTCAATATTTTTATTGTTTATTTTTTTAGCGACTATAACGTCAACAGGCAAAATAATATTTTTATATTTTTTAGCCAACTCGGCCGCTATTTTTATACTGGCCTTATCGGCTATAGACTTACCGATTTTAAAACCATGAGCGGCGATAAAATTATTAGCCAAAGCTCCGCCGATTAAAATCCTATTAGATTTTTTGGCTAATTTTTTTATTAATAAAATTTTGGTCTGGATTTTAGCTCCGCCGATTATGGAAATCAGAGGCTCTCTAGGCTTTAAAATTTTATTCAAATTTAAAATTTCCTTCTCCAAAAGCAGTCCGGCGTAAGACGGCAGATATTTTTTAATCGCGCTAAGCGAAGCATGTTCGCGGTGGCTCGAAGCAAAAGCGTCATTAACATAAATATCAGCCGGCTCGGCCAGCAGCTTAGCGAATTTTTTATCATTTTTTTCTTCCCCGTGGTTAAAACGCAAATTTTCCAGAAAGATAATATCTTTAGGCATCATCTTGGCCGTGGCCTGCTTAACTTTTTCGCCGGCGCTTTCATTAATAAACAATATTTTTCTGCCCAACAGCCTGGCCAATCTTCCGGCTACCGGTTTAGCCGTATTATCTTTGCCTATATGTGTAATAATAATTATCTTTGAATTATGCCTTAATAAATAGCGGATAGTGGGTAAAATCGCTACAATTTTATAATCGCTCTTAATCAGACCGTTTTTAATCGGCACATTTAAATCAGCGCGCAATAATACAGCCTTATCCGCCAAATTTTTTATATTTCTAATAGATTTTATTTTCACTCCGTTAGAAATATTGACTAAATTAAATCTTTTTACCAACATATATAATTATATTATTCTCCCGCTTGATCGCCCGTTTTATTTTCAACACGGGTTCATACTCTAAAGAGTAAAACCCAAATTATTTGTGTAAATTTATTAAATTTCACACAATCATAAATATAATATCCAATACTCACTATTATAACATAAAAAGTTTAAAATAAAAACCTGTCTAGCCCGGGCTAAACAAGTTGTAATTTATGTCTTTTTTACTGTTTTTGCTCTTCTAAAATAACCACGACTTCCTTTTGTAAGCCGTCGCGCATAATTACTAAATTAATCTTATCTCCGGCCGCGCGGCTCTGGATAATATCGGCTAAATCATTGTCTTTATCAAGGCTAATATTATCAATCGAAATTATAATATCACCCTCTTTTAGGCCGGCCTTATCCGCCGGACCGCTCTTTTTAACCGCAACTCCCTTTTGATCTTTATAAATAATCGCGCCTTTGTGCCAATAATTATTTTGCTCATCAACGGCAACAAGCAAAGCTAAATTAATGTAATTAATTCCCAGACTTGGCCTGATTATGGTTTTATTTTTAAATAAGCCGCTAACTACCGTCTGCAGATGAGCCATAGGTTCAATTTCTCCCTTGGCGTCAACCAGGCCTAAAGCGTCGCCGGCCAAATTAAAAATCATTGAGCCTCTGAATTCCTGCGGTACATCGTTATTTAAGACCAGCTTGGTTGAAAAATTATCGCTTGATTTTACTAATCCGCTTTTTTCCTTAAACCCCAAGATGGAAGAAACCCAGCTTGATCCCAGCCAATTCACATTAACGGTTAAATTGCCCCTCTTAACATCCTGATCAGCGGCAAATTTTTTTACCGGTAAATCTCTGGCCGCAACATGAATGAAATTAAAGCCGGTAAGGTTATCGCTTATGGCAATATCAATTTGGTATATTTTTTTATCCTTAGTAATAACAACGTAATCGGCATAAACTTTATCCAACACTAAAGTAGTAACTATCCAGCCGTCCGAGGTTAAAATAAAGCCCTGCCCGGCCGCCGCGCTTATTTCATAAAAATTATTCAAAGAAAAAATATTGCTGGATTTAGCGGGTTTTTGCTTTTTGTAAATTCCGATTAAACTAGCGCCAACCGAATTAATAGTTTCTTCAATCTTTACATCCTGCTGCACAATGACGTTTTTAGCATTGCTGATTACGATGCCCTGATCCCGGAATTTGCCCTGGGAAAAATCAAAATTACCGAATGAAGAAAGATTATATGATGCATCAAAAAAATAAGATTTGACAACTATATCGCCGACTACGCCGCCGCCAATTCCTAAAATTAAAACCATTACCGTTAAAAAAACAAACTTATGTTTTTTAAAAAATTCTTTTATATGTTCCATGGCTATTTTTTATAAATTATTTGATACATTATATTTTTTGAAAATATTAAAAACTTTTTTTAAAAAAGTTTTAAAAGCATTAAATCCACCTGGCCGTAAATAATATTAATAATAAACTAACCAGTCCTAGGATTAAATACATTTTTACTCTGGCTGCGTTCAATTTGTCAAGCAAGTAATTTTTAACCAGGCCGATAATCGCATAAAAACAGATAGCCAGGCAAAGCCCGGAAATGTTGTAATTAAAAGGCAAAAAGGAAATTGCCCAGCATAATTCCACCAAAATCAAACAAATAATTAAAATATAAGGTAAACCCTTTTTAAAATCTATCTTATTTACCCAAATAATCTGATAAACGATTAAAGCGGCTACGGCCAATACAATTAACACTAAACGGAAAATCGGCAAATTTAAAAATGATTGCAGTCCGTAGATTGTAGCCGAAAGAAGAAAGAAACTTAACCAGCTGACGTAAGAAGAAATATTCTCTATGCTGAAAATTTCATATTGGCTCGGGCTTAAAAGATAATAGTAAATATGGCGCAAGTATAAATATAAAAAAACCAAATTAAGAGCGAACAACAGCTGGATAACCGTTTTGGAACTTAAAAAAACCGAATAGGCCATAACAACGCTGGACATGACGGCCGGCAATATTAAATAATTCCACCACTCTTTATCGACTTGGCTCGCCGAGCAAAACTGCCAAACCGCAAAAAATATCAACAAATTTATGAAAACAAGAGCTAGATAAATTAACTTGGGATAAAAAAAATACATTTCATCCAAAGCATAAATTAACAACGGCACAAATAAAGGAAAAAAACGATTTAATTTTACTCTACTAAAATTTTTTACTGGATTATCACTCACCATATTTTATTTATATTCAATATGCCTAATATTTTACTTTTCCTAACAGCAATTTAGCGCGGTATAAATAAGAAATTAATCGTTCAGCCAACTATAATCAGCCTTTAACTGATTTACCGCCCGCAAACTATCGCTTTTTTCCTGCTCATCTTTTTGCCTGAAATAATTTTCCATTTTAGTCAAAGCTAAAACAAATTGAATATGCAACTCTTTAAATTTAACCGGCACCATTAAATTCAGCAGCTTATTCTTCAATTCAGTAACATTTTCTTCGGTAAAATTATTATCTTTTATTAAATTTTCGTAAGCACCGAAAAATTCTTTGGTTTTTGATTTGTAATCGTTTTCCAGCAAAACCATATCATCTTTTTTTATCTGCTCCGCGGTGTCGGCCGGGACGCTCGTTTCCTTAATCGATCCCGAAGTAAAAATTAAATATAAAACCAATAAAAAAAGAATTAACAATGAAAAAATAAGAATTTTTATATTTTTAGTCATATATGTGTTTTATGAAGCAAATTTATTAGCTTCCATTTCAAGCCAATCGTTTAAAGCCTCGTCCCATTTATAAGCTTTTAATTTATGGGATTTTTCATCCGCGCTGTAAATATAGTCCACTACAGTCTCTGAGCCGATGCGGTTTGAATATTTGGTTTTTTTATCCAAAATTACGGGCTTGGACACAAACTCTAATCTTATCCTGCCTAACGGGCCGTTAAATACTATATACTCGACATCCGCGCCGCCTTCAGCTTCAAGATGCTCCTTGCCGTTTTCCTCAACTGCAAAATTGTCTTTAATGTTGCCGACTATTTCTTGCCATTTTTCTGGTAGCATAAAATTATTTATCAAGTTAAAATTTAACGGCCGTAGAGCTTTGCTCGCTATTAAATTTTAACTTGATTCGTTATATTTTTTGAAAATATTAAAAACTTTTTCTGAAAAAGTTTTTAAAGCTTTAATAATAAGAAACTTTGGTGCCAAGATCTCGCTTGCTGTTATGCGCCACATCTTTACTTATCAGGTTGTCTTGCAATAATTTGTCAATCGCCTTATTCATGGTTATCATGCCTTCTTTCTGGCTGGTCTGGATAACCGAGTAGAGCTGGCCCATTTGGTTTGACCTTATTAAATTGGCGATGGCCGAATTATGAATCATGATTTCGCGCGCGACTATCCGCCCGCCGCCTAATTTAGGCAATAATTGCTGGGCGATAACCGCCCGCAAAGTTGAAGCCAATTGATTTAAAATCTGCTGCTGCTGGTGCGCCGGAAAAATATCAACTATCCGGCCGATGGTTTCATCAGCGGTTGAAGTATGCAGGGTGGAAATAACCAAATGGCCGGTTTCAGCCGCGGTCAAAGCCGCGGAAGTCGTTTCCATATCTCTCATTTCTCCCAGCATGATTACGTTAGGATCTTGGCGCAATGCATATTTTAATGCTGAGGCAAAACTCATGGTGTCATGGCCTAATTCTCTCTGCTCAATAATGCTTTGCTCTTCTTTGAATAAAAATTCTATCGGATCTTCAATCGTTATAATATTGGCCCGCCTTTCTTTATTGATAATATTTACCATGCAGGCCAAAGTAGTTGATTTTCCCGAGCCTGACGGTCCGGTCACTATAATCAACCCGTCCTTTATATGGGTTAACTTATAAATAACTTCGTCAAAGCCTAATTCTTCCGGTCCGGGAATAGTATTAAGCACCAACCTGGCGGTTAAGCCGATTTTACCTTCCTGGTAATGCAAATTAACCCTGAAGCGGGAACCGAAAAATTCCTGGGAAAAATCCAGCTCGCGCTTGCGCTCAAATTTTTCCATGGTTTTTTTACTGATTAACGAGGCTATCGCCCGCTTTAATTCATCATTTTCAAGCACGTCATGGTTTAATTTGACCAATTCGCCGCCAATACGCAAAGCCGGAATACTGCCGGCCGCCAGATGCAAATCGGATGCATTTCTTTCAATTGCTTGTTTAAAATAAGAAGATATATCCATAGAGCAATTATAGCATTAAAAGTTAATATTTTTCAACCTGAATTTAATTTAGCGCCGGCTGAATTCGCAGCCGCAATAATTCTGCCGGTAAAGTCCGAGTTCGCGGGATAAAGCCGAAGATTTTTTAAAACCATCTTGTTTTTTAAAATCTTTATTTAAAAATTTTAAGCCGTTTCGGGAAGCCGCTTGTTCGCCTATTAAATTAATCGCCGAAGCATCCTTATGCGGACTGGTAGTTAAAGTAGCGGCCAGATATTTACAATTTAATTTTTTCGCCATAGCCGCGGCCGCCTCTAATCTGAATTTATAGCAAATTAAGCAGCGTTCGCCTTTTTCCGGATCTTTTTCATGGCCGCGCACCGCCTCAAGCCATTTGTCATGCTCATATTCGCCCTTAACCAGTTCCAGCTTATATCTTTTGGCGATTTCCCCTGTTTCTGTTTCTCTTTTTTTATATTCCTCTTCCGGCCAGATATTCGGATTATAAAAAAACAGCGTTACGTCATAATCCTGTTTTAGAAGCTGGCTGACATAAACGCCGCAGCCGACGCAGCAAATATGGAGGAGCAGCTTTTGCTTATTATCAGACATAGAAATTATAAATATTATTTTACCGCCCTAGCTATGGCTTTTACCACTCTTTTATCAGTAATTAACGGCAAAAGCTGATTTTTATTCGGCTTAATAACGCCGGCCAAAGCTAAGGCCGCTTTAATTTTTATTTTTGTTGTCACTTGCTTAACTTTATGATCTAACAGCCCGCGGAAAATTCCCGGGAAAACCAAAGCATTGTTAATCTGATTGGGAAAATCTGATCGGCCCGTGCCGACTAAGCCCGCTCCGGCTTTTATAGCGAGATCAGGCATAATTTCCGGCACGGGATTAGCCATGGCGAAAACAATCGGCTCCGGATTCATGGATTTAACCATTGCTTCGGTCACTAAATTCGCCTTAGAAAGCCCGATAAAAACATCGGCTCCCGGCAAAGCGTCAACCAAGCCGCCATTAATTTTTTTCTTATTGGTCTCTAAGGCAAATTTACATTTAACCTGATTCAAGTTTTCTCTGCCGTGGTAAATTATGCCTTGGCTATCCAATATGATTAAATCGCCAACGCCAACCGCCAAAAGCAGGCGCGCCACCGCCAAGCCGGCCGCGCCGGCGCCATTTATGACAATTTTCAATTTTTTCATTGTTTTATCCATTACTTTGCAGGCGTTGATCAAAGCGGCTAAAACCGCGATGGCCGTGCCGTCCTGATCATCATGAAAAACCGGAATGGATAATTCTTTCTCCAGCCGCTCCGAGATTTCAAAACAGCGCGGAGCCGAAATATCCTCTAAATTTATGCCGCCGAAACTCGGTTCAATTTGCCGGCAAAAATTAATGATTTCTTCAACGCCTTGAACATTTAAACAGAGCGGTATGGCGTCAACGCCGGCCAGCTCTTTAAAAATCGCCGACTTGCCTTCCATGACCGGCATAGCCGCCTCCGGCCCTATATTGCCCAAACCCAAAACCGCCGTGCCGTCGGAAACAATCGCTATCTGATTGGCGCGATTGGTTAAACGCCAAGATAATTTTTTGTCTTTGCCAATAGCCGAAGATACCGCGGCCACGCCCGGAGTATAAGCCAGCGATAAATCATCTCTGGTTTTTAACTTAACCTTTGACTTGATTTCAATTTTACCCCTATGCTTTTTATGCAAAGCAATTGATTTTTTTGAGTAGTCCATAAAAATGAGTTTAAAGTTTAAAAGTAAAAAGTTATAAAAATAAAAAAATAATTTTTTAGTCTTTTAACTTTTTACTTTATAACTTTCAACTACTTCAAATATTTCCTCTTCTTTAATTTATCCGGCAAATACTCCTGCTTTTCTTTATAGCCGTAATCGGGGCTGTATTTATAATCTTTACCGTAATTCAAATCTTTCATTAATTTTGTCGGCGCGTTGCGGATATGGAGCGGCACCGGCAAATTGCCGAATTCATTTACGTCATGCGCCGCCTGGTTATAAGCCGTATATAATTCATTGGATTTTTCGCATTTGGCCAGATAAACAACGGCTTGCGCCAATATGACATTGCATTCGGGCAAACCGATAAAATGGCAGGCCTGATAAGCGGCTACGGCCTGCTCTAAGGCGCGCGAATTAGCCAATCCGATATCCTCGGAAGCGAAACGGACTAAGCGCCGCGCCACGTATAAAGGATCTTCGCCGGCTTCAAGCATCCTGGCCAGCCAGTATAAAGCCGCGTCCGCATCCGAACCGCGCAGAGATTTATGCAAAGCCGAAATAATATTATAATGCTCTTCCCCGTCTTTGTCGTAAAGCAAATATGACTTTTGAAAAACTTCTTTTATGATATCGGCGGTAATTTCATTTAAATCCGCCTTACCCTCTTTACTAAGAGAGATAGACGCGGCATATTCTAAAACGTTTAAAGCCGTACGCGCATCGCCGTTAGACATGCGGGCCAATAAGCCTATGGTTTCATCGTTTATTTTTACCTCCAGCCCGCCCAAGCCTTTTGCTTTGTCTTTAAGCGCTCTTTTAATTATTTCCATAATTTGCTCGGCCTTCAACTGCTTTAAAACAAAAACCCGGCAGCGGGATAATAAAGCGCCGCGCACTTCAAAGCTGGGATTTTCCGTGGTAGCGCCGATTAAAGTAATTGTACCGCGTTCAACATGCGGTAAGAGCGCGTCCTGCTGGGCCTTATTCCAACGGTGAATTTCATCAATAAATAAAATGGTTTTTTTGTCTTCAATGGCGTTCTCTCTGGCTTTTTTAATCACTTCTTTTAAATCTTTAACTCCGCTGGTTACCGCGCTGAATCGTATAAATTCGGCCTTTGTATGTTTAGCCACAATATAAGCCAAAGTTGTTTTGCCGGAACCGGGCGGCCCCCAAAAAATCATAGACGGCGCTTTATCGGATTCTATGGCCTGTCTTAGCATTTTTCCTTGGCCGATGATTTCATCCTGGCCTAATAATTCTTCCAATATTTCCGGCCTGATCCGGTCGGCTAAAGGCGTATTTTTAGTTTGATTATTCATGACAGAAGTTTAGCAGAATAATGATCATAATTCAATAAAAAAACCCTTCCTTAAAATAAGAAGAGATTTTAATTTAAAATTTCTAATTAGCCCCGAATCTCCTTTTTCTTTCTCCATATTCCTTTAAAACAACCTCCGCGTCCGACTCTTCAAAATCCGGCCAATATTTTTTCATGAAAAATATTTCGCTGTAAACCGACTGCCAAGTCAAAAAACCTGACAGCCTCTGTTCGCCCGAAGTGCGCACGATTATATCCGGATCCGGCAAATCAGGGCTGTATAAATATTTTTTTATCATGCCTTCGTGCACCTGCTCGAGTTCAACCTTATTTTTTATCATTTTACGCACCGCGTCAACTATTTCCGCCCGGCCGCCGTAATTCAAGCAGACATTAATAATTCCGCGGTTATTGGCTTTAGTCTCTTGCATTATTTCAAGGCATTTAGCCGGCAAGTCTGCCGGCAATTCTTCAATGCGGCCGCTGATTAATATCTTATAGCAATTTTTTTTGGCAAGCTCGCGCAAATTATTTTCAACAGCATTTTCGAGTAACTTCATTAAATAATTTACTTCTGCCGGCTGGCGGTTCCAATTTTCCGTGGAAAAAGCGTAAAACGATAAAATTTTAACGCCCCGAGAAAAAAACCACTCCGGCGACTGCTTCATTTTTTCATAGCCTATTAGATGACCCTCAAAAGTCGGCAGATTTCTTTCCTTCGCCCAACGCCGGTTACCGTCCATGATTATACCGACATGAGTCGGAATATTATTTTGATTTGTTTTATCCGGCATATATGCGATATTGTCATTGCGAACGACCGGAGGGAGTGAAGCAATCTCACGTACTCGGACATTAACCAGAGATTGCTTCGTCGCCCGATTACGGGCTCCTCGCAATGACATATAATTTTTTAATTGTACTATCTTACTATCTTTACTAGCTTTATCCTTTCCCCCGCTCCGCTGATTATCTTAACATTATTTTTATTTATTGCAAATTGTCCGGCTAAAAATTTTATTAGTTCTTGATTCGCTTTGCCCTTAACGGCCGGCGCCGCTATGTCTATTTTTAAAGTCTGATCCGCCATAATATCTTTAACACCGGTTTTAGCCGCGCCCGGGCGCGCCTTAACGCGCAAATAAACTTCTTTATTCTTCTTTAGCGCTTCCTTATATTTTTCCAGGCCGTTTGAATTATCCATGTTATTTACCCCAAATTTTATTAAAAAAAGATTTTTTAACGATTAACTTTTTATATATCCCGTATTCCGAAACGATTTCACGCAGAATTAAGGTAGTGATGATTGATATGATAACCGCCGCTTCATTATCAAAAAACATTAAGAAATAATAAATGGAAGCTCCGAAAAAAGCGCTGGAAACATAATTTGACCCGGGCTTTAAAGCGAAAGGCGTATCGCCCATAATCGCATCGCGTAAAACTCCGCCGCCGAAACCGGTCAGCATGCCTAAAAATACACAGGCCAGAGACGATAAAAGAGTCGGCATAACTGCGCCCTTAAATAAAAAAGAGTGGCAGATAGAAGCTCCGATGATTACGAAAACCGCCAAACCGATTGAGTCGATTAAACGGAAAATGGAATAAGTCTTTTTAAAAAAGTTCGGCAATAAATAGGTAGCCAGCCCGGCCAATAAGCAGATTAAAAGATAATTAGAATCTTTAAGATAAAATAATGGCGTCCGGCCGATGATTAAATCGCGCACCGTACCTCCCCCGACCGCGGTTATGGCGCCTAAAAAAACCACGCCGAATAAATTTAATTTTCTGCCTTTGGCTTTATAGGCTCCGCC
>CAZGKM010000015.1:24153-32854 GCA_964526325.1 uncultured Gammaproteobacteria bacterium | reverse complement strand
TTAAAAGAAGCATTTGACCAAAAAAAAAGAGAGGTAGTTTTTACTGGAGGAGAACCATGCATGCACCCAGACTTCATTGAGTTAGTGGAAATAGCTAAAGACATAGGTTTTCGATGGATTCAAATACAGACAAACGGCCGCTTATTTGCTTATAAAGATTTTTGCATCAAAACAATAAATGCAGGCGCTACTCATTTTTCTCCATCAGTACATGGACCAAATGCCAAGATCCATGACTTTTTGACAGGAGCCGATGGAAGTTTTGAACAAACTATCAATGGCATAAAAAATTTAAAAAAATTAAATCAATACGTAATGATTAATTCCGTAGTCACTTCTGTTAATTATAAATATCTTCCACAAACGGCTAAACTTCTCACGAGACTAGATGTTGATCATTTTCAATTTGCCTTTATCCATATTACCGGCCAGGCGGATAAAAATAAGGACTGGATTGTTCCGAAAAAGAGCGAAATAATAAAATATGTTAAAAAAGGCCTAAACATTGGCATCAAAGATGGAAAAACAGTAATGACCGAAGCGATACCTTATTGTTTTATGTCAGGATACGAAGATTACATCGCGGAAAAGTATATTCCGCAATCGTCAATATATGATGTTGATTTCACGGTAAAAAATTACTCAAAATATCGCAAAGAAAAGGGTAAGGCCAAGGGACCCGATTGCTGTAAATGTAAATATGATAATATTTGCGAAGGTCCATGGAGGGAATATCCGGAAATATTCGGTTGGAGCGAATTCAGACCTGTTATTAAATAGAGATATGGCAAAGGTTAATTCTCTATACTATAATTAATAATCCGGCAGCTTTTGCATAAGAAACGATAAACCGGTTAAGGGTACAGGTTTTTTATTTAAGTATTTATGGCTTAATAATTTATTTGCTAATAATAAATAAAAGTAGTACATAAATTTTAGGTTTAGTTTGCAGTTTTTATTTTTAAAAAGGATCTTAATTCAAAATTATATATTGACAATGATAGTATTAATAAAAAAATTATTATGTTTATAGCATAAAAATAATCATATTATGAAAAGATTATATTTTGCCAGTTTGCATGAATGTAATCAGAATTGTATTTTTTGCGTACGTCTGGGAAAGGAAAAACCAATAACACATATCAACCGTCAAGAGGCCTTGAAGATTTTATCTAATAAAAGAAAGGAAGGTTATGATGAGCTTTTTTTCGATGGCGGAGAACCAACTCTCAGAAAAGATTTGGTTAAATTAGTTGATTATGCAAAAAAATTAAAATATAGAACCGTCCAGATTTTAACTAACGGGGTTTTATTGTCATGCAAAAAAAATGTCAAAGATTTTTTAAAAATAAAAACAACAGAAAATTTTAATTTTTCATTTTCGGTTTCACTCCATTCTCATAAGAAAGAAATTTCAGAAAAATTAACCGGCTCAAAAGATACTTATAAAAAAACATTAAAAGGCATCGCTAATCTGATAGAATGCGGTTTTAAGAATTTATCAATTTATACAATTATTGCCGTGCATAATTATAAATATTTGCCGGATTTTGTTGAATTTATAAATAAAAAATTTCCCGACATAAAAAATATAACTTTTTCTTTCATCTATCCTGCCGGCGCCGCTCGAGATAATATGAAGATTTATCCGAAATTATCAAGCGTTGAACCTTATTTATTAAAAGCTTTAGCTTTGTGCGAAAGATATAAAATTAATTTTTTAACAACTACCTGCGGTACGGTGCCATTGTGTTTTCTTAAAGGATACGAGCATCTTTTAATCAGCCAACAAGTTTTAGACCAACCGGAAAATTTGGGAGTTATAGATTCCAATCAGAATACTCAATTTCAGCTAGCAACCAAGGAATATCATAATAAAACTAAAATAAAGAGTACGTCTTGCACGGAATGCGCTTATAACGATAAATGCGCCGGTTTATGGAAGGCATATGCGGAAAAATACGGATTAGGAGAGCTTAGGCCTAAAATTAATCCAGCAAGCGGTAAAATTCTTTTGCTTGTAGTTGGTTTTAGCTGTAATAATAATTGTATTTTTTGTTCAGCATCGCTAAATAGAAATTTTAATCAATCGACCGAGGAATTATTGAAAAAAATAAAAAATAGCTATAATAATGGTTACCGAAGGATTGAATTTATAGGCGGTGAGCCAACCATAAGAACGGATATAGAGAAGTTGATTCAATATGCAAAAAAAATCGGGTTTAAACATATTGCCATTACAACAAATGGGCGGTTATTATCATATGATAATATTACCGAAAAATTAGTTAAGGCCGGGTTGACTTACGTTGCTTTTTCAATTTATGGACATAATTCGCTATTGCATAATGGCGTAACCAGAACGCCAGGATCTTTTGATCAAACTATAACAGGGTTAAAAAATATTATTAAATATCCAGAGGTAAAAACCGTTGTAAATACGGTTGTCTCAAGGATTAATTATAAATATTTGCAAGAGATTGGGAAATATTTCAACGATTTAAAAGTGAGAGAATGGCATTTGCTTGAATTATTGCCTGACGGAATAGGAATTGAATCGTATAAGGGTCTGCATTTAGGTTTGCTTGAATTAAAAGCTTGCATGGAAAAAATGCAAGGGGTTTTTTCTCTGTTTGAAAAAATTCATATTTTTGATTTACCCCTTTGCATTTTTAATCCAGCTTTTTTTAAGATGAGAAACGTACTTTTTATTTCGCCAAAAGTAAAGTATGAAGATATCCACCAAAAATGTTCTGATGAAAAGCCGACACGCATTTTTAAGAAAATAAAAAAAGGAAGAATTATTTATGAGGATAAATATAAAATTAAGCCGAATATTTGTGAAAAATGTAAGCATTATTATGTCTGTCCAGGAATAGCGCGGCCTTATTATAATATCAAAAAAGATTCCGAAATTAAGAAATTAATATCAATGCATCATTTATATGATTAGAAATTTTGGCAATCAGCAGTATTATCATGTCGGAGAAAGTCCGTTTTTATACGCCGGAGACAAATGCAATAACAATTGTATTTTTTGTTTTGAAAAAGATCGGAAATTTTTATTTAAAGACCTAGATCAAATAAATTCGGAACTTAAATTAATAAGAAAAAAGTATGATTTTTTAAATATTATGGGCAGAGAGCCTACGTTAAGGAAGGATATAACAAAGATTATTAATTTGGCAAAAGTAATCGGTTTTAAAACTATAGGCTTAACAAGCAACGGCAGAATGTTTTCTTATGCGCCGTATGCTAAGTCGGTTCTTGGTTCAGGCCTTAATCAGATAGGCGTAACGGTGATGGGCATAACGTCGTCCATGCATGATTGGCATACGAAAGTTCCGGGTAGTTTTAACCAAACTTTAGCAGGAATAAAAAATATTTTAAAATATGCCGATAAAGATTTTAGCATGCTTTTGAATATAATGGTAACCCAAAAAAATTATAAATATTTAGAAAAAATAGTTGACTTTTATTATAAATTAGGGATAAGAGAAATGAATGTCGGCCACATTATGCCAATAAATAAATCAATCGTTAATTCAAAAAAGGTGGTTGCAAAATTAAGGGATGTTGTGCCGGAATTGATTGAGATATATAAAAAATATGAAAATAAAGTTAAGTTTTTTTTCGTTGAATATCCCGCTTGTGTTTTTAGTAAGGAATATAGAAATTTGGCATTTCCTTGTCTAGAAGAAAATCCTGATAAACGAAGGATTGCGCTTTGCGAAAAATGTTCGTATGTCAAGAAGTGCGCAGGAATACCTTTAACATATACAAAATTATATGGATCTGGCGAATTTAAATTATAATAAATGAATTCGACTAAAATAAAAAAAACAGTTATTTTTGCAGGTTATCAATGTAATAATCAATGTATTTTTTGTGTAAATTCAAAAAAAAGAAACATGAAAAATAGCGACACAGAAACTATTTTCAAAGAAATAAAAGCGTCGAAGGAAAGAGGCGCTACATATTTAGAGTTTATAGGCGGAGAGATAACTATAAGAAATGATGGTTTGGAATTGATAAAATATGCTAAAAGTTTAAAATTCGACACTATTGCTATGGCAACTAACGGCAGAATTTTTTCTTATTATAATATAGCTAAACAATATATTGAAGCCGGTCTGACCAATATTATTTTTTCTATCCATGGCCATAACAATAAATTGCATGACAGCTTGACTTTGGCTCCAGGAAGCTTTGCTCAGTTAATGAAAGGAATTAAAAATTTTAAAAAATTAGGTTTTGCCAATATTGGGTCAAATACTACAATAGTAAAACAAAATTATAAAAAATTGCCGCAAATAGGTAAATTTATAAGCGGGCTGGGATTAAAAAATTGTGAATTTATTTTTGTTGATCCGAATTGCGGAGGAGCAAAAAATAATTTTTATAAAATAATGCCGAAAATTTCTAAAATAGCGCCTTATGTTAGAAAATGTTTAGATATTGGGAAAGATAAAGCGCAACATTGGGATATAAGATACGTGCCGCTTTGCTATTTTCAAGACTATTTAAATCAAGTTAGTGAATTGAAAGAAGTTAAAACTTTTCAAACTGAACATATAGCTCAGGATTTTGTTAATTTTAGCGTTGAGAGCAATAGATCGATAGCAGGCAGGCATAAAACGGAAAAATGCCGCCAGTGCAGCTTATTTGATAAATGTGAAGGTATTTGGGTTGAGTATTTAAAAAATTATGGTGATACCGAATTAAAACCCATAAAATAATATGGATATATGCGTTTGGAACAAATGTAATAATAGATGTTTAATGTGCACAAATCCAAAAAAACCGTGGCCTGCCCGTGACGGCAGTTTTAATTATGATTATCAATCTATTATTGGCAGATTTGATAAATATCGATATGAAATAAATTCTTCAGATACGATTTATTTATCGGGAGGAGAACCGACGCTTCACCCGCAGTTTTTAGAAATTTTAAAATATTTAAAGGTTAATTTTCCGAAAACTAGAGTTTTGCTTTTAAGTAATGGCCGCAGATTTTATTATCGCGATTTTACTAAAAAGGTGATAGAGATAAACAATAATTTTGAGATTGATATCTCTTTGTGCGGGCATAACAATATAATTCATGATGCTATTGCTAGAAGCAATGGGAGTTTTAAACAATCAAGAGAGGGGTTGAAACATTTATTAAAATACAAAAAAAACGGCCAAATAGTTGGAGTAAGGCATGTTATTAATAGTTTAACATATAAAAATATAAATAAATTCTTGGATTTTATTTATAATGATTTTCCGACAATAGATAGGGTAATATTAATTTTTTGGGAAATAGAAGCTATGGCTTTAGAGAATTTTAAGCTGTTGAAAGTTACATACAAACAAGTTTTTCCTTATTTGAAAAAAATTTATTTTGATAAAAAAATTAATAATATTAGATTTTACCATTTTCCTCTTTGTGTTTTGCCTGAAAATATTTGGCCGAATACTTGGCGGACTTTACCGGAAGATGAGACAACCTTTATATTAAAATGCAGTTCTTGTTTATATAAAAAGCATTGTCTCGGGATACCCAAACAATATCTAAAAAGTATCGGCGACGAAGAATTTAAGCCGATTAAAAATAAATATAGAGTTGTTCTAAATAAAAAAAATAAACATAATCCCATAAAGTCATTAAAATAAATATATGGAGTTTACTGATTATCTACTTTTGCCGATTATTATAATATTGGGAGTTATAACCTCTTGGGAAGATTTTCATTGCAATAAAATAAAAAATAAATGGATTGTCATAGGCTTTATTTATGGAGCCACGACTTTGCTTATTTTATTTTTATGGTCGGAATTTGTAAATTTATTAATAAACAATCATCACCCCTTTCTGGAGTATGCTAAAGACTTTATAACACCGCTAAAAAATCCCTTAGAATATTCCGGGAAAATATTATTAAATACTTTATTATCTTTGTTGGTAAGCTTTTTTCTCTGGAGATACGGCTTATTAGCCGCCGGAGATGCTAAATTATTTTTTTTGTTTTCATTTTTATTGCCATTAAAATACTATTGGAAGTCGTATTTGCCGCTTTTTCCATCCTTTTCTTTGCTGACTAATATTTTTATGCCTATTTTCATTTTTATTTTAATTAAAGCAATTTATTTTAATATAAAAAAAATAACAAATATTAACTTTAGCAATAATATTTCATGGAAACAAGCGGTAAAAATAGATTCTAAAAAAAATGGTATTTTCATAAGATCTATTTTAAGTTTAGTATTGGTATTTATTGTTATAAACCGGCTTCTTTCTTTAGCAAACCCTTATTTGCCGTCATTTTTGAAAAATAGTATTTTTACGTTTTTAATTTTTATAGCTGCCAATTATATATTAATGAAATATTTTAAAAATAAAAAGATTTATATTGTATTTATTTTGCTATTTATAGTATTAGCAGCAATTGATTGTATTACTATCGGCACAAAACCGTTTTTAGCCAATCTATTTGTTTCATTAAAGACAACTGTTTGGTTTATGGTAATTTTTATGTCTATAAGATTTATCGTGGGAAATTATTTAAAAATTACTACTAGACAAAAAATAAATATAAATGAATTGAAAACATCTATGATTTTAGGGGTAGATGAAAAAGTTATGCCTAAAATAGGAATGATAACCGGAGGCGGTATGTCATCAGAACAGATTGAACAGGTCAGGAGATGGTGCGCGGAAAATAATTTAAATGAAATAGAAATATATAAAAAATTTCCTTTTGCGATTTGGATTTTACTGGGTGTTATCGTGACAATTTTATTAAAAGGATCTATTTTAGTTTTGTTGCTCAATTATTTTAAGTAATTTTTTCGATAAATTTTTATTATTTATTAAATTGTTTTAAATTATTTATATTTGCCAAATCCTTGCCAAATTATTCGTCTTATGTTAAGCTAAAAAATGTTCACCCGGTCAAATAGCGCACTGCGCTAATTTTACCCAAAGTAAAATTATTTGACGGGGTAAAATTAATAAAAATAATTTCCGGCAGTCGGACAGCTCGATCCGTGAAATTCGCTTGGCGAATATTCAACGGGGTTTACTGATAATTCAGGCAGGATTAAATTTTACTTTAGATTAGCAATCAATTTTGTGACACGTAACTTTTTCTCTAAAATATCAAATTGCGTTCTCAATATTTTGCCCAAGCTAAAATAAACGTTTGGTCTTGTTTTATTTGTAAAAATTGAGATGGTTGTAGAATTACTTTTAAGCGAAATTTAGGTCTTTTCACTCAAGGCGAGGAAAGCAAGCGAAATGATTGAGCCGTAGCAGTAGCTACGGTGGAAACCATTTCGCGCCAGCTTGACGAAGCATTGAGAGAAAAGAACAAATTTTTAGCAAAAGTAATTCTGCAATCATCTCATAAACCTCCGACGCTGGAATGCCATTTTATGTATTACTTAATTATTGGAATTCTAGCATTGACCGGCGGTTTTTTTATTGGCTATTTTGTAAGAAAAAGCCGCGGTTTAGCTCAAGTATCAAGCGCTGAAGCGCGCGCGGAAAAAATTTTGAATGAAACAAAGGCCAAGCAAAAAGAACTGCTACTCGAAGCTCAGGAAAAGGCTTTAAAAATTATTGATGAAGCGAAAAAGGAAGACGAGTTAAGGCGCCGGGAGATAAACGGCTTGCAATCCAGGCTGGAAAAACGCGAAACCGTGTTTTCGCAGAAATTATTGGAACTTCAAGACAAGCAGCAGCAGCTTTATGACAGAGTTAATAAGGTTGAAGAGGTTAAAGAAAAAATAAAGCAAATTAAAGAAGAGCAGTTGGCTAAGTTGGAAAAAATCGCCGGCTTATCTAAAGAAGAGGCCAAGCAAGTTTTATTTAAAAACATTGAAAGCGACATTAAAAACGACCTGGTTATTAGAATAAATAAGCTGGAAAAAGAATCATCGGATGCTCTAGACGATAAAGCGCGCGACCTAATGGCCGGCGCTATCCAGCGGCTGGCTTCAACTTACGCCACGGAAATAACTACCACCACGGTTGATTTGCCTAACGACGAAATGAAAGGCCGGATTATCGGCCGCGAAGGCCGGAATATAAAAGTAATTGAGCAATTGACCGGAGTGGAAATTATCGTTGACGATACGCCTAACGCCATAACTATTTCCGGTTTTTCGCCAATCAGGCGCCATATCGCCAAAAGAACTTTGGACCATTTAATTAAAGACGGCCGCATCCATCCGACAAAAATTGAAGACGCTATTAAGCAAGCCAAAGAAGAATTGGCTTTAGACATAAAAAAGGCGGGCGAAGAGGCTATGTACGAAGTCGGCGTTACCGGTTTTGACCCGAAACTGGTGCAAATTATCGGCCGGTTAAAATACCGCTCAAGCTACGGCCAAAACGCTTTGCGCCATTCGGTGGAAGTCTCTCATTTATCAGCGTTACTCGCCGAAGAATTAGGCGCTGACGTTACTTTGGCTAAAAAGGGCGGCTTGCTTCATGATATCGGTAAGGCGGTTGACCACGAAGTCCAGGGCACGCATCCGGAGATCGGCGCCAATATCGGCAAGAAATTTAATTTAACTCCGGATATAATCGCGCCAATTTTAACTCATCATGAGGACCGCCCCGATGGTTTAATTTCCGTTATCGTTAAAGTGGCTGACGCTATTTCCGCGGCAAGGCCTGGCGCTCGCAGGGATACTTTTGACCAATACA
>CAZGKM010000015.1:22487-24053 GCA_964526325.1 uncultured Gammaproteobacteria bacterium | reverse complement strand
GACGCTATTTCCGCGGCAAGGCCTGGCGCTCGCAGGGATACTTTTGACCAATACATTCAGCGTCTTGAAGAGCTTGAAAAAATAGCCACTTCGTTTGAAGGCATTGAAAAAGCTTATGCTATCCAGGCCGGACGCGAAGTCAGAATTTTCGTTACGCCGGATAAAATCGACGATTTAGCGGCGATTAATTTAGCTAAAGAAATTGCCCAAAAAATTGAACAAGAATTAAAATATCCGGGCGAAATAAAAGTTAATGTCATTAGAGAAATGCGCGTGACAGAGTATGCCAGGTAAGTTAAAAGTTGAAAGTTTAAAATTTAAAGTAAAATACCGGCCTACTTCAAATTCTATTAATTTTATAACTTTCTACTTTATAACTTTTTAACTTTTAACTATTTATATGCTTTCTATCCTCTTCATCGGCGAAGTTAACGGTAAAATCGGCCGCCGGGCGGTCGAGAAGCTTTTGTCTGAATTAAAAAAAGAACTAAAACCAGATCTGGTTATAGTTAACGCGGATAATTTAGCTCATGGCAACGGCGTTTCCGAGCCCACGATAAAAGAAATGCTCGCGGCCGGCGTCGATGCTTTTACCGGCGGCGATCACTGTTTCGGCAATACCGGCTCGCTTAAAGTATATGACAGCGACTTGCCGCTGCTTAGGCCGGCAAATTATTCTAAAAATTCTCCTGGTAAAGGCTTTACCGTTATCGAACTAAAAAACGGCTATAAAATATTATTGATTAATTTAGTCGGTCAGGTTTTTATGCCCATGGAACATGATAATCCTTTTCATCAGGTTGATGAAATTTTATCTAATCTTGCCAATAATAACCTATCTGCTATAATAGTTGATATACACGCCGAAGCTACTTCGGAAAAAATAGCTTTATTCCATTATCTTAACGGCCGAGTCAGCGCTATCCTAGGGACCCACACTCATGTTATGACGGCTGATACGCAGATTTCAGAGCTAGGCACTGCGTTAATAACCGATGTGGGCATGACCGGATTAGCCGATGGCGTTATCGGCGTGGATAAAGAAGGCATCATTAAAACTTTTTTAACCCAGATTAAAAATCCGCATATAATTCCGGAAAGCGGACGTTCAATTTTTAACGCTGTTTTTTTGCAAATTGACCCTAAAACAGCCAAAGCGGTAAAAATTAATGCCATAACTAAATATATTAATATAATAAATTAATTTAAAATTTATGAACAAAGCAGGTTTAATAGAAAAAGTTGCCGCCGAAGTAGCGGTGACAAAAAAACAGGCCGAAGATATGATCGAGGCTTTGGTTGGTACGATTATTTCCGAGCTTAAAGCCGGCAATGAGGTTACTATAACCGGCTTCGGCACTTTTATGGCTAAAACGCGCCATGCCCGCGGCGGCGTTAATCCGCAGAAGCCATCCGAACGCATTCAGATTCCTCAAGTAACGGTGGCGAAATTTAAAACCGGCAAAACCTTAAAAGACGCGCTTAAAGGAAAATAGAATTAGAAAAATAATAAAAAACGAGATTAATAAATCTCGTTTTTTTGTTGTGCGCCGTGCAGGATTCGAA
>CAZGKM010000015.1:0-22387 GCA_964526325.1 uncultured Gammaproteobacteria bacterium | reverse complement strand
AAAAAACGAGATTAATAAATCTCGTTTTTTTGTTGTGCGCCGTGCAGGATTCGAAGCTACTCCTCGGTGCCAAAGAGGGGCGGCGCTTATCTCGAAGCCGAAAAAGAAAACCGGGCCGACCTTGTCCTTAAGAGGGACCTGTTTGTTTGGTGCGCCGTGCAGGATTCGAACCTGCGACCTTGTCCTTAAGAGGGACCTGCTCTACCAGCTGAGCTAACAGCGCTTGAATTTTAGTGGCTGGGGAGAGGCTTGAACTCTCGACCTTGGTGTTACTCGCCCCGTTAAATAATCTAATAGTGGTGGCGGGTGGGATTGAAGCTCCTCGGCGCTTATCTCGAAGCCTAAAAGGAAAACGGGGTCGACCTTAGCGTTATCTACCACTTCAAATATTCTATTTGTGGTGGTGGGTGGGCTTGAACCACCGACCTTAGCGTTATGAGTGCTACGCTCTAACCAGCTGAGCTACACCACCATTTTGTGCCCCGGAGAGGATTTGAAGCGCCTCGGTGCTATCCTCGGAGCCGAAAAAGAAAACGGAGCTAACCTCTTGTCCCGACCTATTCGCCTATATCTATCTGTGCTCTCGTCAGGATTCGAACCCGAAACCCTTGGTCCGAAGCCAAGTATGATATCCATTTCACTACGAGAGCGAAAACTGACTTATTTATATTATAGCAAAAAACTCCTTCGTAGGAGTTATTTGCTATATTAACATAATAAAAAATAAAAATCAATAATTTATTATTCACCAGCGTTTACGTCAATATCCGGAGTTTCCACTTTGACATTGCCGTTGGCATCAACATCAATTTTCGTGCCGGTCAATGATGGGTCATTAATATTTACTCCTTGATCGTTAACATTAACACTGCCGTCAGGAGTTTCAGCTTTAACTCCGCCTTGGTTATCTACCTGCAGATTGCCCTGGGGTGTTTTAATGTTTACCGTATCGCCGTCCGCTTTTAAAGTGCCTTGTTCGGACTTGACTTCTACGCCGCCGTTAGCGTCGGTTTTAACGCTGCCTTCCGGCGTTTGAACGTTTACCGCGCCATTTTTATCAGTGTTTAAATTCAGATTACCGGTCGTACAGCCTGTTAAAACAATAACGGCCGCCAGCGACGAAAAAATAACTTTTTTCATCCCGTTAGTCCCGCTTAGAAATTTATTTCTAACGGGATTAGATATTTCGTTTGCCATAGTTTTGTTAAACCCCGGCGATATAGTAAATATCTAACGGGATTCATAGTTTTAAATTAAATAATAATCTTTATTAATAATAACAAACCAAGAAAATTTAAGCAATATTGATATCCATCAGGCAGAAAACTTTAATAAAACATTAATCGGCAACACCGGCACCGATTATTGGTGATATTTGGAGAGTTATTTTAGTTGCTGCAAATTCAGTTTTGGTTTTGATATTTTCTCCGGCTTCGGCCATAATTTGATCTCCTGTCTTAATGTCGGAAAAGTTGATTGTTTTTTCTTCAAACGGCATAGGCGGATTCGCGACTTTGGCCGTATCGGTTTGTTCGGACATTGCTTTTTGATAATCCGCGGTTTCTTTTTGGTAAAGCGCTTGATCTTTTTGTTCATATTTAACGATTTTTACGCCGTCATTAACGGTTATTTTCCTGATTAGCGGCAAGTCTTCAAAAGGACTGAAAAAAGTTGTTTCCAAAGTAATTACATTGCCGTTAATTTCTTTGATTGTCCCGAAAAGCGATGTCATTTCAGGAACAACAGGAAAGAGTTTTTTGGCTTTTTCCAATTTGGCTTCGCAATCGGAATTTGAATTTGTTTTTAAGTTGGCAGTCTCTGACGTAATCTCTGATTTAGAATAAGATAATCCGTAGTAGCCGCCAGCAAAACCTAAAGCTATTCCGATGATAAGCGCAATTAAAACGAAAATAATTTGATTCGCCTTGTCAGGCGTTTTTTGTTTTTGTTCCGGCATAAATTTTAATATTTCAGTTAAACACTTTAATATTTTATTAAATAATTAAGCAGTTAAGCCGTAGTTTATGTTGTTTTTATAATTATCTTGGTTGCTATTTAATTGTATTATAGCAAAATTACGGATATTTGTAAAAATAAAAAAGAGCCAGCCGGGAAATTAATATTGATTGAAAAATAGGATAAAAAGGGGTAAGATTAAGGTATGTAAAGTCAACATATGATCAAGGACTCAACTTTTATTAATCAAACACAAACCAATAATCAACCGGAGGTTGAAATATCGGAAACATTAAAGCCTAAACAAAAGGTTCAGATTTATGATGAGGAAATTAGCAAGGAGGATAAAATAGACGTTAGTCAAAAAGAATTTATTAATAGCGGAAAGGAAGATCTTATAAAAAACAAAATTTATAATTTTTTGTTGCGCGAAGGCATAATTATCGAAAAAGAAGGAATGACGGTTGTAGATATGAAAAAATTGGAAGACGGAAATTTCAAAGAGTTTTCGCGTGATCACAGATGGGGTAAAATCGGAGATAAGTCTATTTATGGCAGTAGAAAAATTGTATATGAAAAATTTAGAGATTTAGAGGGAGTTTTGATTAGTGATTTTATTAAGATAAAAGAGGATGGAAAGAAAATTGCACCTTATAAGATTTTTGAACAACATGATACAGTTAGAGAAAAATTAATTGAATTTTTGCAGCAAGAAAAAATTTTGGAAAATATTGACGGTTATAATATTTTTGACTTAAAAAAATTTTTCAACCCAGGTTTTATAGTAAATAAATTACAACATAAGCATCTCGGAAATATTGACGGCAAAAAGGTACAAGGTAGTTATAAAATATTATTTGAACAGCTTGGTGACATGCCGATAGTTTCTAAAGAAGATTTTATCGCGCAGAAAGGAAAAGGAGAAGAGATAGAGACTAAACCTTTGTTTAATATTCCAGATAGCATAAATAATGCTCTGGATTTAAAAAATGTCAATAAAGACGATTATTACTTAAATTATTGGGATTTGCGTGATTCGTCCAGGGCAAGGCAAATTAATTGGCAGTATAAAATAAAACTAAAAAACGGTGAAGAAATAGGCGCCGATGAGTTCGCTTTATTTACAAAAATTTTCAAGGATTATCAAGGAGAGAGAAATAAAAATGGAGCTTTGCAAGTTTACGATAAAACACAACAAAAATATGTTCGTCCTTCAGTTGACTGGATTAAAGCAAATATCGGCGGGTTCGGCGGAGCACCAAGTAAGGGCACAGATATTACTTCTAGCCCGCATGAATTTTTACTTAACAAATGCCAGAATTTAGTAAATAAAGATTTAATCAAATTAAGTGATTTTAAAATAAAAACAAACGATAAAAGCGGTAATTTATTAAGAAGAGAATTCACTGGTTTTAATAAAAAAAACAGCTATGTTCCTATGAAAAGTATTAGATATTATATTGGCAAAGAAAATTTTATTTTTGAAGGAAAATCAATACCGACAGAGAATATTAAAGTTGTAGTTTTGGATAACGAAAAATTAGGAATAATAAAAAGTTATCAAGGCCTAGATACTTTGCTATTTACCTTAAATCTTTTAAATGAGGAAGAGAAGAAAAAAAATAGACAAGAGATAATAGATCGAAAAGGTAATTTGCCGGAAAAAAAGATCACTAGTCTAGCAATAGTTAAAAGCGAGGAAGTTAAAAAACGAATTAATCATTGGAGCCCTTTAGTTGATAATCCACCAAAAGAGGGTGAAAAAATTGATGAATATAATGAAAGAATACGTTATATCGGTAGTTATGAAAATTTAAAAAAAACATCTGATGATTTTTCTAAAGAATGCAAAATAGGCATTCATAATTTAAGTTGGCGTGAACAGCAATGGTTATGTGGAGCAATGTATGAGCTGGGTCCAGAAAATAAAACAAAGTTGCTGGAGTTCGGCAAACAATACGGCCTTGAAGGATTAAAAGTATTTTTGAGCTGTGAGCAAAATATTAATAATCATCAGAAAATATTGAATATAGGCAAATTGTTAGAGAAACAATTGGATGTTGCTTCTGTTTTATTCTCCGAATATGCTCAATTAACCGACAAAACCGAACAAGCGGCCGAAGAGATGAGTCGTTTATATAACGAAATATTTTTTGAGAAGCAGGTTAATAAGAATGAAGTAGTAAACGCCATATTAAAACGAGCCAGCCAGCTATTAGTTGATGCTGAAGAAAAACTAAAAGACACGCCGGAAAACGATAAGCAAGCTTTGATTAAAGAGTTGATCGAAGAATTAGTAAGAGAGCAGATAGCGCAGGCGAGAATATTGGAAGATTTTAAAAATATTGCTCAACAATTGAATACAAAGTATCAAGAAATAGATAAATCTTGGACTGGCATAATCCATCAGGAAGATAAAGAAAAAATAAGCAAGGATTTAGCTGGCAAAATGAGTAAAGACGAGATTAATGATTATCTAGATTATCTTGATGATCAATTCGAAAATCCGATTAAACCAGAAGCGGCGGGAACAATAAAAGAATATGAGACTGCCATAGATTTGGAAGAAAAGCATAAAAAATTTGATGCGAATAGGTTAAAAGAAAGAATAGAAGAATTGGAATCAATTTACATCACTCCTTCAAGTGAATCTATTAGTTATCAATTGCTTTTAAATCGCGGTCATTCAAAGAGCGATGCGGATAATATATTTATTGCCGAACAGGCCGAAGCTAGAAAAAAATTTGAACCATATGTAAAAAAAATATATAAATTATTAAAACTTCAAGGGGTTTTAGAGAATAAAATGGATCAGATTATTTATGGTAAAAAACAAACTGAAGATAGTAATAATTTAGAGCAATCCACTCCAGAAGCCATTTTAAATAAATATCAAGAGCTTATTGACTTAACTAATAAAAACAAAAAAGAGTTGGCCGGTTTATTCAAAAAAGAAGTTAATATTAATGACGCTGATTTAAATAATGTAACCAATAGTATTCTATTAAAAGCTAAGGAATGTTTGGGGAATTTTAATGAGCTGGTTCAAAAAGGAAAAGAAGTTAATGAAACGGAAATCCTGAAAAAATTAGAAAAATATAAAAAAGATTTAATTTTAACCGTCAGTGTTCTTAAGTCACTAGATGTTAAATTAGAAGATATCGAGGGAGTTAATATTGAGCAGGTAACGGCCGCGCAAATGGCATTTAGCCCAAGAGCAATGGCGGTCGTGGAAAAAGAATTAAAAACCAGTAATAATTTAGCCATGCCGGCTAGCGCCCTTAAACGCGAAATAACTAAGGCTATAAAAGATTTTAGCAATGAAGAAAGGAAATCAATTGATGAAATCGTGCAGATGCTCTATATCTACGAAGAAAACTATAAACATAAACCGGAGTTTCGCGACAAATTATTGCCGGGTTTTATAGATAAATTAAAAAACGGTGGCGATAACGTAAGAATATATAAAATTTTGCAAGATGGACAATTGATAGCTTTTTACCGTTTTGACGATAAACCGGATGGCGATAAATATTTCGGCTCGTTCAACGTTAACCCGGTTATGCAAGGATCAAAAATCGGCACAGCGTTGATGGAAAAAAGTTTAAAAGATGAAGGCGCCGGTTGCAATATTGAAGCCGATAGCGACCCGGAGACCTTGATTTGTTCAAAATATATAGAAGATGAAGGTTTTATAGCTACTAAAGTGCTAAAAAATTACGGCGGTTCAAAATACTCGGTTTTTAATATTCACCGCCGAGATGAAAATAAAAAATATTATTATCGAGACAAGGATTATAAGAAAGGCGAAATTATAAAGCAATATGAAAAAGATTTTGGTGGCTGCAATACAGCTCGCCCGGAGAATAAAGTAATTTTTAAATTTAATACCCCTGAAGAAATGCTTGCGTCTATTGAAGATCTGGTTAATAACGGCTATGCGGTTACCAGATATTTTTATGAAGACGCGAAAAAAAGCCAGGCGGTTTATTGCGCTTTAGAAAGATCCCCTAATTGATTAAAAGTTTTAGCGCGCGCCCAGGTAAACTCAAATAATGATTTATGAAGCTGATTAATATTTTTGTCTTCTATTATAACGCCGATTTTTCTATCGTCGGTTAAGGTAACATAAGAAACTTTATTATCGTAAATTTCCACAATCGGGGAAAAATTATATTTTTTATAGTTTATAAACCTCATGTCCGTAGTTTGCCTGTGATAATTTTTTAAATGTTCACGGGCAAAAGGCGAGTCAAGCACAATACCTCGTTTTTTTATTTTTAAACGGTCTCTAGTTTCAACATATTTTTGGTTTATTTTATCAATATAAGTAATAATAGCTTCCATATTGCCATAAGTTAATATTTCCCCTTTGGTTTTTAGAGAATCCCAAAGAACTTTTTTAACGCCTTCCAATCCTTCAAAATATCTAACTCCCGGCCGACCGGACACTAAATTAAAATCAGAAATCAAAGCCGGCAAATTAGCTTCCAAACTATTTTTAGCTTTAGCTATTTCCTGTTCCCGCTGTTCAGTATATTCTCTTAATTTAACCGGATGGTTGGGCGAGAAAAAGGCGATTTTATTTTTCATTTTTTTGGTAACCAGGCTTTTGTTAATCAATTCTTCTAAAGCATTATAAATCACTCCGCGTTTAATCGGGGTGTTTTTTATAATTTGCCCGGCCGCTGATTCGCCGTTTTTCAATAAATATTCATAAACTACGGCTTCATTAGGAGATAAGCTGATTTGAGTAAGAATATCTTTATACATAAGTATGTTTCCCGCCCCCTTTAATAAAGGGGGTAAGGGGGATTTAACTTTTGATTATTAATATTTTAATTATATCACATCTATTTATATTGTCAAGTAAAATTGATAAAAAATATGATAATTAGTAATAATTAATTTAAGCTAAAATAAGGCATAATGTAATATATTTGACATAATTATAGTCAAATGGTATTGACAAGTATTTAAACATATGCTATACTGTAAAATCAAGCTAAGAAAAGGCTTGATAAAGCCGAAGAGGATTACGGTTAAATAACCTCATAAAAGCTCTTTAAATAACAACTATAGGATGGAAAAAGCTTATCAGATGCGTGGTTTTCAAAGAGAAAACCATTATCTATGGAGAATAGGCATTTGCTAAGTATTCCTCCTTAGTCGCTACGGTAGAAATAGGCGGAAAATAATTATGGCGACGTAATTATCCGAAGCTGGTCCGAGAGATTGATTGGTCAGATCGCGAGCACCCATGCTTGGTCCGCGATATGGCCCTTCTCCGGAGTTTCTATCAACCGTTAGGCTCTCGCGAAAAGCGAGGCAGGCAGATCGGCCGAGAGGCAAGAAACTAAACCATTCTTGCACTCGGGAATTTGCTTGAAATTACTAATTATCTCCTAATCATGGAATAATCGGTAATTGCAATAAGCATCATCCATGCTTGGACACTTAAGAGCAATAATTATTAAATAAGGTCTCCCGGGTTAGCTAAAATACATTAGTTAGCTAACTCGGGCGGCTTGCCCGCCGAAGCTTCAGCGAAGGAGGGCCTTAAGCAAAGTTCTTTAAACTAAAATCGAACACGACAAATTTTAAAGGAAGGTTTCTTGCAAGACTTTTCTTAAGCAATTATTTGTCGTGGTTGTTTAATGAAAAGTTCTGCCAAAAGCTTTCCTTCCTCTTTCGCTAAAGCTATAGAGAATAAATCGGGAAAGCTTTTTTTGCACATTACAATCGGGAGAATTGTTTTTCCTATTTTGGATTAAAGGTTTATTAATTTAAAACAGGAGAAATAATTTTCCTCAAATGCCCCAGAAAGGAGGTAATACCATGGGGAGAGTACTATTGTTCCTGCTCCCCGCTTTTTTAGGGGGATTGGCGGTTCGCTTTCGCCCGAATCTTTGGCAGGTTTGGGCGGCGGCGGCAGTTGCTGGTTTGATTGCCTTTTTAGGCAATTGGATCGGCGGCTGGCAGGCAGGCAACGCCGCGGTCGTGACCATAGTGGCGCTCGGTCTGGGCGCTCTTGGAAGAGAAATCTTTCAAGGTTTGGTTGGGGGCCTGCAAGGGTTCCTTAACCGGCACATTGGTGCGATTGTAGTTGCCTCGGCTGTTTTAATTCTGCCCCTTTTTCTTGGGGTGGACAGAGCAGCCGAGATCGTCGTTACAGGAGCTTTAATTTGGCTCTTGTGGCGTGCGTTCTCGCCTCGTCGTAACCGCCGCCGGTAAGCCCTTAGGCTTACCGGCTAATCGGACTCCCGCCTAGCCGATGAAAAATAAACGGGAAAAAATCTTTCTGGGCAATAACGGATAAACCGGAAAGTTTCGGCCTAACTTTGTAGGTCGAGCAAAACGACAAAGCGAGTCACCTGCGTTAGTGGTGAGCCGTCCGGAAGCAGAGCTGGCGCAAGACTGCGGCGTTAGGCAGTCAGGTGTTGAGGAATCGCCTGGTTTAAATTCCTCTCTTTACCCGAGACTGTTAGAAAAGACTAATAGTTTCAGACGAAGAAAAATAAGAGTACTTTAACAATTAGATAATTCAACTGAAACAAACTGGAAGTTGAAGAGTAATTATAACTGCTTTCAGTTTGTTTCAGTTGAAGAAAAAAATTTCCGGTTAAGGCCCGGTTCCGATAGTCGGAATGGTCGGGAGCTACACTGGCCGGAAAAAATTTTAATTTCCCTGTTTGCGGTTTGCCATTTCCGCAAGCGAAAAAGGGAGAAAGGAGGAAAAATGGAAAAGTTAAGAATTGCCGTCCATGACGGCGTCTTTCATGCGGACGACGCTTTCGCGGTGGCTGCATTGCAGCGCATCGCGAAGGTGGAGGTAGTACGGTCACGGCGGCCGGAAGTTTTGGCCGCCGTCGACCTTAGGGTCGACGTTGGAGGTGAGTATGCGCCTGAAAAGGCGACATACGACCACCATCAGCGGGGCGGGGCTGGCACGCGCGATAACGGCGTGCCGTTCGCGGGTTTCGGTCTCGTGTGGAAACACTACGGGACCGAGATCGCTGGCGACGCCGAGGTCGCTCGGCTGGTCGAGGATATCCTCGTCCAGCCGGTGGACGCGGCGGACTGCGGGTTCGCCCTGAATGGCGCGGAGACGGTGAAAGAGGTAATTCCCTACACTATTTCCGCTGCGGTTTCGGCGATGAACCCGGGTTGGGATGAGACTCCGGACTTTGACGGTGCCTTCGGGCGCGCGGTTGAGTTCGCTGGGACCATTCTCGACCGGGTAATCGCTCGCGCCGCCGGGGTGGTCAAGGCCAAGAGTCTGGTTCGCCAGGCTATTGCCGAGGCCACCGACCCCCGGCTCATCGTCCTCGCTACTTTCTGTCCATGGCAGGAGGTGGTGGTGACCGAGTCGGCCGCGCTGTTCGTCTGTTTCCCGTCGGAGACGGGCGACTGGCGCATCCAGGCTATCCCCCCGGAGCTTGGTAGTTTCGCCAAACGGCGAGAACTGCCCGAGCCCTGGGCCGGGAAGCGGGGCGTCGAGCTGGCCGAGCTTACCGGAGTGGCGGACGCAGTTTTCTGTCACCCCGGCCGGTTTATCGCCGGCGCAGTTAGCAAGGAGGGCATCCTCCGGCTGGCTGAGCTGGCGCTCGCCGACTAGCCCGCTCTTTTTAAAGGTTTTTGTGCTTTTCCCTTCTCTTCTCGAGAAAATTAGAAAGCTCCTTTACCAACTCAAGATGGCGGTCAATCTAGAGTGAAGTGGTTTAAAGGTTTGGCGGAAACTATTGGTTAAGTTTCCGCCACTCTTCCGAATTCATCATATAAATGGTGGGTTCAGAAGAAAAAAATACGAAGTCGGGTTCTGCCAAGTAATCGACTCTAAAGTGAAGTAAGCCGCACATTATAAAAGGCTGACGATTTGGCATTCACGCTTAAGGAAACCGAAACATGTTTGGCAAATTCAACCCAAGAGACCAGAAAAGGAGGAGAAAAAATGGAAAAATATACAGAGCAGGTCCGCGTTCTGGACGCGGGGAAAGGTAGTTGGGCGTCGGATTCCGCGCGGGAAACCGTATGGAATAATTTTTGTTTAGAAACCGTTCGGCACCACCGGGCGAAAATTAAGGAAGTAACTGATTTCCGCGGATTGTTATTTCATATCCGCGGAATGTATAATGCATCTTCTGGGGTTGTTACCCAGAAGACTAGGTATTTTCAGCAGGAAGTAGTATCTCTCCGACATGAGATCGGAGATGCGTCCTGCTCGGCGATCGCCAGGATCGCTGAGTTTATTCTCGCCGGGCAAGTAATACCCAAGGCGATAATGGATTTTTTCCCGCACCTCCAGCGGGACCGTCTTTGGGCGGAGGAGATTGTTGTGGCTTCCAAGGATAGAGAAAGTCTCTCCATTGTTAAAGGTCATTATTCTACGGCCTGGAGACTACAGTTAGCAGAGGGTGATGAAGTCTCAAGTCACCCGTTTTATGTGTCAGCACTTGGAGGCAACCCTGGATTGACCTGTTGGGATTTTGGACCAGAGAACGATCGAGCCTTAGAAGTGTTTTTTCAGGTTGGTCGATGGTCCTTCGGTACCGAGTTCTACAACGGTGCTTGGTCACCCTGGCGGCGAGCGCTTCGCCGCGAGGGAAGTTTTTTTCCCGCGCCGGGGTTCCATGCCCGGCAAGGAGACTGTTTCTATTTCACCCCGGATTATGGAGGTGAAGTGCCTCAAGGAGAGGGTATCCTCCTTGAGGGTGTTCCGGAGCTCCTCCGGAACGTCAGGTTCACGCGGCAGTCGCAGTCGGACGAAAATCCGATTGAGATTGCTGTGAAAGAAGTCCGAGAGTATCCGGACTTCTACAAAACCTCCATTCGGGGCGAGGAGGTTTATCGACCTGCATATCGGGTCGAGCTGAATCTTGGTGACGGTAGTGAATCCGTCACCGTGATGGCGGTCCACCGGGATCACGCCCTCACGGGGTTGTACTTCCGTGAGGGAGGTGGCAATATGCTCTGGGCTGCAGAAGCCCGGGGCGAAACGGATTTCCGCCCGAGAGACAACGGTGGAGATTAGGAGGGCGATATGATAAGAATCACCCTCCTCACCGGCCTGTTCGCCGGCAGAACGCGGGAGATGCCGGCGAGTATGGATCCCGCAGGAATGTTCACCTCTCTGATCCGGCATGGGGATCAGTGGAAGGTGGATTATACGGCCGGAACCGAGGAAGAAGTTTTTCTTTGGTTCAGAGCCGAGATAGTCGCCCGGATTATTCGGGCGCTCCAGGACGGACGACCGGTCAGATTTCTTGACCAGGAATTCCGTTTGGAGCCTGGCGGCGACTTGCTTTCAATGGGTCAAACCATTGAAGACATAGTTGCCTCGTCCGGGCGACTAATAACAATTGATTCCGATGACGAAAAGGGGCTGGTCATCGGAGTTAGAGGCTATGAACAATAGAGCCCCTAAAATCCCCCTTACCCCCTTTATTAAGGGGAAGTATTTGGGGGAAAAAAGGAGAAAATGGTTTTGGTTTAAGGAGCCTGGCGCAAGCTTGGCTCCTTTTATTTTTCAAACATTGACAGACCGCTTGTTTTTTGGTTCTATTACTATAGAAGTAAATCAAAAAAATAATTTTAAAATAATTCAATATAAAAGGAGGAGGAAAAAATATATGGGAAATAATAATGAAATGATTCCCGGAGGATTAATGGAAATTTTGGATGAAGTTAATCCAGAAAAAAGACCTTTAGGTAAAATTGACGATGACAAAAAGGCAGCTATTGATGATAACATGCGACCGCTAGGAGAAGCACATGGAACGCATGAACAGGGTTCAAACAAAGTCCTTCCGGAAGCAGAGGAGAAAAAAAGTAAATTGCGGGTTATAAATGGCGGGAAAAAGACTTTAAAAACTCTAGAATAATAATTTTCATCGCTACAGGCAGTAAAAAACACGCTTAATTCATAAATAAGCGTGTTTTTAAAATTAAGAATGAGATTGCTTCGTCGCCCGAGTATGAGCTTCTCGCAATGACAGATAGTTTTTCCTTTACCAGAGGAGATAATGCTATTTTACAATCACCTTATCAACTATGTTGTATTTAACCGCTTCGTCCGCGCTCATAAAATGATCGCGGTCAGTGTCTTTTTCAATCATGGAAATCGGCTGGCCCGTATGCTTGGCTAAAATTTTATTGAGTTTTTCCCTGACTTTTAAGATATGTTCGGAATGGATTTTTATATCAGAAGCCTGGCCTTCAAAGCCACCCATAACCTGGTGAATCAGGATTTCCGAATTAGGCAGAGTAAACCTCTTGCCTTTGGCGCCGGCCGCAAGCAGAACCGCGCCCATAGAAGCGGCCAGCCCGACGCAAATCGTAGAAACGTCGGACTTAACGTATTGCATGGTGTCGTAGATAGCCATGCCCGCGGTTACGGAACCGCCGGGCGTATTGATATAAAACTTTATGTCTTTACCTTTGCTTTCGGCGTCTAAAAATAAAAACTGGGCGATAATTATATTGGCCGTATGGTCGTTAATCGGCTCACCTAAAAAAATAATTCGGTCTTTTAGCAGGCGGGAATAAATGTCATAGGCTCGTTCAATTTGACCGGATTTTTCAATCACTGTTGGAATCAATGCCATATAGTTCAATATTAAATGTTAGTTAATAGTTTTAAAATAATATTAATTTTAATTGTTTTATCGCCTAAAGTCAATATTATCAAATTCTCAATTTTCAATTCTCAATTTTTAAAATAATTTTCAATTTAAAATTTAATAATTGGTCATTCACCCCGTTAAATTGCTTCGCACCGGTTTTACCGGGTTTAACGGGGTGAATTGAAAATTGGTCATTGGGGTTTGAAAATTAATTTAGACTATTTTCCAGCCGGTTTCGGTTTTTTTAAGTTTTCCTTCAATCGTAAATCCGGCCGCTTTGATATGCCCGCCGCCGCCTAGCGCGCGCGCCAATTTAGAAATATCAACTTTAGGATTAGAAGTGCGCAAGCTGCCCTTAATTCTGCCGTCAGGCAATTCGCGCAAAAGCAATATGCCGTTGACCGCGTTTAAGTTGCTTAAAAATCCGGACATGCCTTCAAGCTCTTCTTCGGTTACTTCCGCGGGCACATCTTCGTTTTCCAAAACAGTAAAACCGAGATTATATCGCGGGTTTATTTTTAAGCGCGACATGGCTTTACCCCAAGTTTTCATGGAAGAGATTGATTTGTTGCGCCAGGTATTTTCCAGAATTTGCGGAAGTTTTGCTCCTCTAGTCAGCATTTCCGAGGCGATATTAACGGTTTCCGGAGAAGTTGAGGGGTAGAGAAAATTTCCCGTATCGGTTAGAATGCCGGTTAATATGCAGCTGGCCATATTTTTATTTATTTTTATTTTATTGGCTTTAAGAAAATAATATAATATTTCCGTCGTTGCGGCCGCGGCCGAGTCGCGGATTTCCAGGTCGGCGTAGTCTTTTATTTTTTGGTGATGGTCGATTTCCATGACCAGTTGGTTGGGCTTCCGGCTTAAAATTTCTTTATCCAGTTTTGTCCGCTCAACACTGCCGCAATCCAAAGCGATAATTAAATCAAAATCAAATTTTTCGTAAGAATTTTTTAAATCTTCTAAATGAGGCAAAAAATTATATTGCTGGTTGATTTGGCTATAGGAGTAAAGCCGATATTTTATGTTAAGCTGAATTAAAATCTCTGCTATTAAGCAGGCCGAAGCCAAAGCGTCGCCATCCGGCTGTTCATGGGTTACGATTAGAATATTTTGCGATTGCTTTATTAAATTATAGGCTTTTTGGAATAGTTGAGTATCCATAAGATTCATAAATGACAAATTTCCAATGACGAATGACAAATAAAATTTTAAATCCAAATGTCAAAAATTAATTAATTTGTCATTTTTAAAGTTCTTCTTCTTTTATCTTTTTAATAACTTCTTCAATTTCGGCTGCTCGTCTTTCGGTCGTATCAAGCAGCCAATGGAATCTCGGGATTTGCCTTATTTTTAGTTTATTTTTTAATTCTCGGCTAAAAAGACCGGAAAGCTTCCCCATTTTTTTTAAAACCGACGGGCCGAATTTATCCGGTAAAACAGAAATGGCTATTTTAGCGTGTTTTAAATCGGTTGAGCAATTAACAAAACAAACGGTTATCAGGCCGTTGTTTAGGGCCACCTCTTTTATTATCAGGTTGGCCAATTCTTTTTTTAGTTGTTCATTGAGTTGCTCTATTCTCCTGGGCATAAATATACTATTTTTTTTCTTTTTCCATTTTATAAAATTGCAGTATGTCGCCTTCTTTAATTATCGGTTTCCCCTCAAAATTTATACCGCATTCCTGATTAACGTCAACGATGTTAACGTCTTGTTTGGCGATTTGCAGTTTAGCCAATTTTCCCTCGGCTAAGATTATTTTATCGCGTGTAACTTCAATCGAGGAATTAGCTTCAACTTTTCCGTCTATAATCCGTCCGCCGACGATTTGGCTTGATTTTTCGGTTCTGAAAATTGCCAGAACTTTCATTCTGCCCAAATCAACTCTAATCATTTTCGACTCAATTAAACTTTCCGCTTCGGCCTTAAGGTCATTAATTAATTCATAAATTATTTTATAGCCTTTAATTTCAACATTTTTTTCCCTGGCTAATTCTTGCGCTAAAGGAGTAACTTTAACGTTAAAGCCTAAAATTCTAGCCTTGTTGTCTTGGGCTCGAGCAACGTCGCCTTCGGTAATATTGCCTAAGCCTTTACTTATGATATTAATTTTTACCTCTTCCTGGTCGATTTTAGCCAGCGATCCTTCAATGGCTTCGCCCGAACCCAAAACATCGCTTTTAATAATCAGGTTAATATTTTTAACGTTATCAGTCGCTTTTTTTTCTTCGGTTTTATTGTTTTCATTGCTAAGAGAGAAGGTTTTTCTGGCCTTAATTTTTTCGCCTTGGCCAATCTGCATAATATCGCCGATGGCTGGAGCCATTTTTAAACCGATTATTTTTGCCGGCATAGAAGGCAGCGCTTCTTTTATATTTTTTCCCGTATAATCTTCTAAAGCTCTGACTTTGCCATAAAACATCCCGTTAAAAGTCATCGGGTCGCCGACTTGCAGGCAGCCGTTTTGGATTAAAACCGTAGCGACCGGACCTTGGCCGCGGTCAATATGGGATTCAATAATCGTGCCTGAAGCGGTCGCTTTAGGATTGGCTTTAATATTTTTTTCTTCCATTTCCGCGGTTAAGAGCAGCATGTCTAAAAGTTCGCTAATACCAAGGTTGTTTTTGGCTGAAATCGGCAGGCAAATGGTTTTGCCTCCCCAATCTTCGGGAACGATATTAAGCTGTTCGCCTAATTCACGCTTAACCATATCAATATTTGCTTCCGGCTTATCGATTTTATTGATGGCTACAACGAACGGTATTTTCGCGGTTTCAATAATACGGAAAGCTTCAACCGTTTGCGGCTTAACGCCGTCGTCGGCGGCCACGACCAAAATGGCGATGTCGGCGATGCGCGCGCCGCGGTTTCTCATGGCCGTAAAAGCTTCATGCCCCGGAGTATCTATGAAAGTGATAGCCTTGTTTTGGTGGATTATCTGGTAGGCGCCGATATGTTGGGTAATGCCGCCGGCTTCGCCCGCCACTACGTCGGTTTGCCTGATGGCGTCCAGTAATTTTGTTTTGCCGTGATCAACATGCCCCATAACTACGACAATCGGCGCTCTGGATATCAGATCGGCTTGTTTTTCTTGGCTTAAAACTTGCTCTAATGTTCCGGCGTCATTTTCATTTTTTACTTCGCTTTCCTCGGCCGGCACTATATTTAGCCCTAAGTCTTGGCCGATAATAGCCGCGGTATCAAAATCAATTTTTTCGTTAAGCGAGCTGAAAATGCCGTTTTTCATCAATTCGGATAAAATTTTATTTACCGGAGTGCCTGTTAGGCTGGAAAAATCCCTAACCGAAATAAAAGCGGGTATTTTTGTTTCTTTTGTTTGGGTGGTTAAAATGGTATTAACGGCCTCTTCTTTTTTAGACGCCTGTTCTTTGGCTGCCAGCTGCTTGATTAAAATCGGCCATTCGTTAATAATCCGCTGGGCGATTTTACCGTCCACTTTAATGGCTTTTTGGCCAATATCAAAACCAATAAGCGGCAGCTTATCACGCAGCTCCTGGGTAGGAACTCTTAAAATTCTGGCTAATTCAGTAATGTTCATGAAAAATTTTATTAACCCCGTTAAATACGCTTGGCGTCCCGTGGGGATTTAACGGGGTAAAATTATTTTGTAATAGTACAATAAAATTAGCCTAAAGTCAACAAAAAAGTGTAATGTATTAAAAATAAAGTATGAAGCGGTGCCCAAAATTAAGAATTAAATGCTATAATGTAATTATATGCCAAGCAAAGTACTAAAATTTCCAGCCGGTTTTCTTTGGGGAGCTTCAACTTCAGCTTATCAGATTGAAGGCGGGATTATTAATGATTGGAGCCGGTGGGAAGAAAAAAATGCCGATCGGTTAGCCAAGCAGGCCGGAGCTTATTGGCAGCCTTGGCAACAGGAAAAATTCCCGGAAATGTTTAACCGTGATAATTACATCTGCGGTCAAGCTTGCAAATCGTATGAATTATTTAATCAAGACATAGAATGCCTGAAAGAGCTGAACTGCCAAGCTTATCGCCTGGGGATTGAATGGGCGCGGATTGAGCCTGAAGACGGAAAGTTTGACATCAAAGCGATTGAACATTACCGCTTAATTTTAAAAACACTCAAAGAAAATAATTTCAAAGTTGTTTTAACTCTTTGGCATTGGACTAACCCGGCTTGGCTGCTTAAGGCGGGCGGCTGGGAAAATAAAAAAATTAGAGAGTATTTTAACAGATATGCGAAGCTTATCGTTCATGAGCTTGGCGATTTGGTTGATTTTTGGGTGACTTTAAATGAACCGCTCATGATAATAGGCCACGGCTATCTCGACGGCAAATTTTTGCCAAATAAAAAATTCAGTCCGGCTTTATTTAAAGTTTTTAACAATTTTGTCGCTGTCCATAAAAATTGCTATAAAATTATTCATAATAAATATCCTCAAGCCCAAGTTAGTCTCACCATGACTACCGGCGCTTATACCGCGGCGAATAAATATAATCCGATTGAGATATTAATGATAAAGATTGCCAATTATTTACGCAATGATTGGTATATAAATAGAGTAAAGGGCTATTTTGATTATCTGGGAATAAATTGGTATCATCATAACCGTTTAATTTGGCATCCGCCTTTCATGAAAAATTTGAATGAAAAAATTACTGAACGAGGCTGGGAAATATATCCCGAAGGAATATACATTGTTTTAAAAAATTACAAAAAATATAAAAAACCGATTTATATTTTAGAAAACGGCATTGCCGATGCTGATGATGAATTAAGGCCGAGCTTTATAAAAGACCATTTATTTTATGTCCATAAAGCCATTGGCGAAGGGGTTGATGTGCGCGGTTATTTTTATTGGTCGCTTTTGGATAATTTTGAATGGGCGGAAGGCTATTGGCCGAAATTCGGCCTATACGCTGTTGACCGGAAGACTTTTAAGCGCGTGGCGCGGCCAAGTGTTAAAGTTTATGCCGAGATTTGCAAAAATAACGAGGTTAGGGTAGATTAAAATAAATATATGGTAAAGCAAAATTTAGTATTTAAAAAAGATAAATTTTTTGAAAAAATCGAGGCCTTAGGCTTAGCCTTGTCTTATGGCGACGTACGGTTAAAAACTTCCCATTCGGAAATAGCGCCAAACGACGTTAGTATCGCCGGTAAATTTTCTCGCCGAGTTCCTTTGAATTGTCCGCTCGTAAGTTCGCCTATGGATATGATAACCGAGCATGCCATGGCTATCGCTCTAGCTATGAGCGGCGGCTTAGGCATAATTCATCGCGCGCTAAAACCCAAAGATCAGGCTAAAGAAGTTTCGCGGGTAAAGTTTTATTTAAACGGCTTAATTGAAAAGCCTATTTGTTTAGAGACCAATCAAACTATCAGGGAAATTTTAAAGATGATAGAAGAAAAAAATTATCCTTTCCGCAGTTTTCCGGTTATTGACGCCCGCGGCCGTTTGACCGGGCTTATTTCCGGCAACGATATAGAATTTTGCTCTAACCATAATTTAAAAGTCGGGCAAATTATGACTAAGGCGAAAAATTTAGTTACGGCCGAGAGCGGTATTTCCTTAAAGCAATCTTTTGTCATAATGCAAAAAACCAAGAAAAAAATTCTGCCCTTAATCGATAAGCAAAGAAAATTAACCGGCATGTATGTTTACTCCGATGTTAAGCGCATTATTACCGGCGGTTCGCCTTTTTACAATATTGATGCCAACGGCAATTTAAGGGTTGGCGCGGCTATCGGCGTCGGGCAAGACGCTTTGGCCAGGGCCGAATTATTAAGCGAACGCGGCGTTGATGTTTTGGTTATTGATACGGCGCATGGCGATTCTCGCGCGGTCTTAGAAACTTTAAAGCAGCTTAAGAAAAAATATTCTAAAATTGATATTGCGGTTGGCAATGTTTCGGAAGCCGAATCAGCCGTCAGACTGGCTAAGGCCGGCGCCGACGGCATTAAAGTCGGCCAAGGACCCGGATCAATCTGCACTACACGCGTGGTTGCGGGTATTGGCTGTCCCCAGGTTACGGCCGTGTATAATTGCGCGCGCGCCTTAAGAGGTTCGGGCGTAACGGTTTGCGCCGACGGCGGTATTGAATATTCCGGCGATATTACGGTAGCCTTAGCCGCCGGCGCCGACTCGGTAATGCTCGGAAAAATGTTTGCCGGCACGGCCGAAACGCCGGGCGAAGTTTTTATAAGAAACGGCATGCCGGTTAAGCAATATCGCGGCATGGGATCGCTCGCCGCCATGCAAGCCAGCCGGTCGTCAAGAGAAAGATACAGCCAAAAAGAAACCAGCAAAGACAAGCTAGTGCCCGAGGGAGTTGAAGCCGTAGTGCCGTATAAAGGCGAGGTAGCAAAAATTATTTTTCAAATTTTAGGCGGATTGCGCAGCGGCTTGGGCTATACGGGCGCGGCAGATATAAATGAACTTCAAGCCAAAGCGGATTTTTATTATATTTCTTCGGCCGGTTTGAGCGAATCGCATCCGCATGGCATAACTATGGAAAAAGAAGCGCCGAATTATTTCGGCAGAGCTTAATATAAAAATACATTTTAAATTATTAATTAATTTATGTGGATTTTCGTGGCCATGGGTGCGTATTTTATTAATGCCGGTGTTTATATAGCGGATAAATTTTTATTATCCAAAAAAATTCATTCATCAATCGCTTATACTTTTTATGTGGGAATCTGGAGCATATTTAATGTCTGCTTATTATTTTTCTGGCCCTGGATGCCTAATTCGCAGGAAATGACCCTTGATTTACTGGCCGGTTTTTTGTTTTTGGTAACTTTGGTTTTTTGGTATAAAGCCTTGCATCAAAGCGAAGCTTCGCGCGTTGTACCGATCGTTGGCGCTTTGGTGCCGATTTTCAGTTTTATTTTGTCTTTTGTTTTTTTGGGTGAAACTTTATCGGAGCAGCAGCTATTGGCTTTTTTTATTTTAATTTGCGGCGGCGTTTTAATTTCCATTAAACATACTAAAGTCTATGTCTATCAAAAAGTAACAACCAGATTCAGGGAAGTTGTCGGCGATATTTTCGGCGAAGTGCCGGCCAGCGCACAACCGACCAGCCGCTTGCTTATCAATTCGGTGGCAGCCGCGGTTTTTTTCGCCGCCTATTATGTTTTAATGAAATATATTTATATGAGTCAGCCGTTTATCGGCAGTTTCGTCTGGTCGCGCCTAGGGTCTTTCGTCGGCGTAATTTTAATGCTGTTTGTTCCCGATTGGCGATATATAATTTTTGAACAGCAGAAAGGTGCAAAAACTCCTAAAAATTTATTTTTCTTTTTAATAATCAGGCTTTTGGCCGCGGCCGCTTTCATAATGATTAATTGGGCCATCAGCTTAGGCAATGTGGCGATCGTTAACGCCTTGCAGGGCGTTCAATATCTGTTTTTATTTGTCATAATCGTATTAATTTCCAATAAATTTCCGAAAATGTTAAATGAGCAGTTGGGCGGTGGCGTGCTGCTTCAGAAATTAATCGGAACTATCATGGTTTGTCTGGGACTGTATTTATTTATAATGTAATTTGATTGTTATTGCGAATTTAAAGCCCTCCTTATAAAGGAGGGGCAGGGGAGGTTTAAATCCCCTAAATCCCCCTTTGCAAGGGGGGATAAATTGAAATAACAAAAGAATATGCTTTATTTAATTTTTCTATTTACAATTTTATTTTTATTATTTGCTTGGCGCCGCCTTGACCTGGCGGTTATGTTTTTAATTGCGGCCATGCCCGCATATTTAATCAGGTTTAGCGTTTTCGGTCTGCCGTTAACAATACTAGAAGTAATGATCTGGCTGGTATTTTTAGTTTGGCTTTTTAAAAGTTATAGATATATAATTGAAAATTTAAAATTGAAAATCGGACATTTATTGAAAATTGAAAATTGCAAATTGAAAATTAATAATCGGTATCCGTTTGATTGGGAGATTGTTTTATTGTTATTGGTTGCTTTTACGGCTGTGGCCGTTTCCGGCTTTAGCATAAGCGCATTCGGAATTTTTAAAGCCTATTTTTTTGAACCGGTGATGCTCTTTATCGTAGTGTTAAATATTTTGAAAGGTGAAAAAGGCAGAAATAAAATTTTATGGGCGTTGGCCGTTAGCGCCTTAGCCGTTAGCGCTTTGGCGGTTTATCAAAAAATAACCGGACAGTTAATCGCTAATCCTCTTTGGGCGGCTTCGGAAACGCGGCGGGTAGTGTCGTTTTTCGGCTATCCTAACGCGGTTGGACTGTATTTAGGGCCGATTGTTTTGGTTATGACGGGGTGGCTATTTTCTGTTATTCAAGGTCCGGCAAGAAAAAATCTGGATTCCCGCCTACGCGGGAATGACAAGAAAGAGATTGTCCATCTCAATGACATAATGATGATAATTTTTATTTTTTTAACGATTATTTTATCTATTTTAGCCATTTATTTCGCTAAATCAAAAGGCGCCTTGCTCGGCGCGGCGGCCGGTTTTATTATATTCGGGGTATTGGCGAATAAAAAAATTAGATGGGTGACGATTGCGCTGATAATTATAGCTACGGCCGGCATAGCAGCTTATCGGCCGGCCAGAGATTTAACGATTAGTAATATTACTCTAACTAATTTATCCGGCCAGATTAGGAAAGCCGGCTGGGCGGATACCATAAAAATGCTTAAGGACGGCCGTCTTTTAACCGGCGCCGGTTTGGCTAATTTCCAGTCAGCGGTAGAGCCGTACCATACCGAAGGTATATTTTTTAAAGATTTTAGCGATCCTGACGCCCAGCGTAAACTGGTATTTAACGAAGCTTATCGCACCGCCCATTGGCAGCCGTTGGAAATTTATTTGTACCCGCATAATATTTTTTTGAATTTTTGGTCGGAACTGGGAATAGCCGGGTTATTGTTATTTATTTGGATAATTGGAAAATACTTTTGGATGGGTCTTCATACTTTGTCATTGCGAGGAAATAATATTAATTTTGTCATTGCGGGCTCCGACCCGCAATCCAGAAACATGAACGATGCGGGAACCTGGATTCCGGGTCACCGCGCCCGCAACGCCTTGCTTGCGAGGCGGGCGGGAGCCCGGAATGACAGAAAAAAACAGTCGCTCGCAATGACAGACAAATATATTGTGATTGGATTAATTGGTGCTATGGTCGTCGTGGTTGTCCATGGTCTCGTGGATGTTCCGTATTTTAAAAATGATCTAGCCGTTATGTTTTTGTTGTTCGTCGCCATAATTAGCATGATAAATTTAGAAAATAAATATGGGGAAGATAATATATAACAAATTAGTGCGCGACAATATTCCGGAAATTATAAAAAAAGATAAAGCCGAGCCGATAATCAGAATTTTAGAGCAGGAAGAATATTTAAAAGAATTGCTTAAAAAATTAGAAGAAGAAGCTAAAGAGGCGGCCGGAGCTATGACTGACAAGAAAGATTTAATGAAAGAAATCGGCGATATTTATGAAATTATTGATGCTATTATTGATAATTACGGCCTTGATAAAGAAGAAATTATGAAGTTAAAAAATGAGCGTAAAATTAAACGAGGCGGTTTTGAAAAAAAGATTTTTTTAGAAAGCGTTGATAATTAACAAAAAAGTATGAATATTTTTAAATCAAACAACCCGGAGAACAAAAAATTATTTTTTTACGGTGCGGCGCATTCTTTGGGCGTACTGGCTTATGTGTCCTTAGTAGTTTTATTCATGAGCAATTCTAAAAATATTTTCGGCCAAGACGATAACCCTATGATTGGCGTTATAATGCTCTTAATTCTTATTTTGTCCGCTTCAATAACCGGCTCATTAG
>CAZGKM010000014.1:28118-33910 GCA_964526325.1 uncultured Gammaproteobacteria bacterium | reverse complement strand
ATAAGATTGATTGCCTTAAAATTTTAGACGGAATGAATGCAATTAGCACGACTACCCCAAGCGGCCCGAATGTAAATATAAATAGTGCAAATAATTAAAGAGAAGTAAATATGCTCTTGCGGATTTTAAAAAGAATAAATAATAGTGAAAAAATTTTTAATGTTTTATTTTTATAAAATCAAAATTATTAAGCTAGTAATAATATGGATTTTAATATTATCAGGTCTGTTTTTATTTGCCTCTAATAGCTTCCGAGCCGCCTCTCTTTCCACATTGCCGGCGCTCGGGGCAAGCCCTGACGCTATCGCTATCCGTGCTCTGCCCAATCCTGACCATTATTCTCCTTTAACTTGGTATAAAAAGAATATCAAGCTCCAAGGTTCGCCTCAAGCCCTGACCGTTGACGGCTATGAAGCCGTCAGGGACGGCCGTACGGTCTACGTTAACGCGGCCAATGTTGTTGATGATAATTTTTACACCAATATCTACATTATTTCATATAACCAAGAAGCAACCGATGCCACAGTGGATATTTTCGGTCAGATACTGTCCCATTGGAAATTCAATATTAATATCAATCAATCAGGCAATTGCTCTAAAACCGCGGAAAAAAATTGCTCTAAATCCGAAGACTGCCCAACCAACGAATATTGTTTAAGTGAAAAAGCCAGGGTTATCCGCGATACCAAGCGTTTGTCTGATTTGGCCGACATGAATATCGCCCTGGATAACTACAAGAATAAAAACAGCAAATTTCCCACCATGTCAGCCGGCTCGTATCTGCCTAATCAGACTCTGTCGGTCTGGCCGAGCTGGCGGGAGACTCTAGGCAAGCTACTGGGCATTATTCCGCCTCTTGACCCTATTAATAAACTGGGTGCCTGCAGCAATGCTAATTTTGATCCCGGCACCTGTTGGGACGATAAGAATAAAAAATTTGACGGCACCATACCGACCGCTTTGCCGTCGGGCAGCCTGACCTATGCCTATAGCGCCTCGGGCGACGGTTTAAGCTACGGCCTGTGCGCCAATATGGAATCAGACTATGTAAACATTGCCCAAGGCGCTTGCTCGGAAGTCGACCCTAACACCAATCCCACCGTGTCAATTCCCGGGCAAACCCCGTTTTTTACCGGCTCTAATCTGCCTAAAGCCTATTCGGGTAAAAACTACCAAGGCTTTATTCAGGCGGATCGCGACGGCCTGACCTGGTCCATGGCCGTGGTTTCTGGCTGTGATTTATGGAGTAATTTGCGTTTACTGTCAACAGTCGTACCCACGCAAAGGAAAATCACCGCCGATAAGGCCGGCGTGGCCGGGGATTGTCTGGTGGCCATAACCATCAGGTCGGGCGGCTTGGCCGCTACTCAGAATTTCACCATTAACGTCACTAACGCCAATCTGCCGCTAATCCAGCCGGTAGCCGACCAAACGGTAGTCGTGGGCGAGGACCTGACTTTTACCATTTTAGCCAATGAAGCCGACAGCCAATACCCGCTAACTTATGAAATTACCGGTCTGCCCGACGGTTTAACCGATACTGTTTTAATTAACGGCCATGACAACAAAATTTCCGGCATTGTTATTGGCGAATTTAAAGATTACAATATAACCGTTACGGCCATTGATTATTACCGCGGCCAATCAGCGCCCATAACTTTCATTATTCATGTTACCAACCAGCCGCCAACAATTAGTCCGATATTCGACCAAACCATAACCATCGGCCGCCCCTTTTCTTTTACCGTTCAGGCTTCCGACCCTGACGGCGCTGTGCATTATCCTCTTACTTTTACTATCGGCGGCAATCAACCCAATGGTTTGGGCGCGGTCACGGCCGTCAATAATCATGACGCCGTTATTAGCGGGACGCTGGTTGACCAGACTAAGGAATATAATAATATAACTATTACTGCTACTGACAAATATAACGCAGTTTCCTCTCCTTTAAACTTCAAAATTACCATAACCAATAATCCGCCAACTTTTCCCGACCAGATTCTGCCTCCTATTATCGGTTGCGCCGGTAGCTATACATACCAAATGCTGGCCATTGACCCGGATTTGCATAATGTCGATAAATTCATCATTACCAATCTGCCGGCCGGATTGTCGGCCGATGACAGCGGCAAGATTACCGGCATACCAACCGTGCCGGCAGGCGATTATGTTTTTACCGTCACGGCCAGAGATCAATTCTACAACGAAACAATCTCTCCTTATTCGGCCGAAACCGCCAAAAATTTCACTGTGCCGGTAGTGAATGAGAATTTTGCGGTCAACCTGTCTATTGCCAATGACACAATCTACGTCTATCCGACCGGAGCTACTTTGCCTTTGTATTACGGTCCGGTGCAATTCAACGCCCAGGCCAGTGCAACTACGCCTACGCCCGTAACTTACAGCTTAGTCAATAGTCCGGCCTGGCTGACCATTAATCCCAATACCGGCTCTATCCAAGGCACGCCCACCAATAACACTGCCGACCCTGGAGATAAAACCGTTACGGTCAAAGCCACAACCGCTAACGGCTGCCAGGTAGTGGCCACGAAAATTTTTACTATCCATGTTTTGGCCAATATATGGTGCGGTGATGGGGTGGTTAATGGAGCAGAAGAATGCGAAGGCTCTGGCGGTACCGGTACCAGCGCTACTAACCAATGGGTCTGTAACAATTGTAGATGGTCAGGCGGCTGGTGCGGGGACGGGGTGGTTAATGGGACTGAACAGTGCGATGGAAGCAGTTTTAGTGTGACCTGTTCTAGCTTCGGCTTTAGCGCAGGAAGTTTGAGTTGCAATAGCTCGTGTCTAGCCGATACTTCTTTATGCCAATTTGTATATAATGAAGTTCCGGCATTACGGTTATATTATTCTCGTGCTCTTATTGGTTCTTGGCCGTCTTCTCGATTTAACATGGTAATATTTAGCCCTACATATGAAGATTGTGGTGTTATGAAAGATAGTTACACCGGAGGAATAAGTTCAATACCAAATTCATCTACGTTTATTACCAGTACGGATTATGGAGCGTCTTTTAGGGCGATATGGTCATGGTCAGCATGTTCAAACGATGCATCGGGTGTTTGTAGGGGTTGTGATAGTGTTTATAATTTATATATTTATACATATCAAAAACAATAGTTAATAAGAATTTTATTGAGGGTTTGCATTTAGGCATAAATAAAAAACCGCCTCTCATTTTGAGAGGCGGTTTTTTATTAAGATAGTTAGCCAATTAAAAAATATAATATACGATCAGACTGATTAAAAATCCTAGCGTTGCGCCGGCAATAATTTGCGCCGGCGTGTGTCCGATTTTTTCCGGTAAAACAGGATAATTTTCTTTTAAAATAATTTTATTATTTTTTAAATCGTTTAATATATTATTTAAAATTTGTCCGTGCCGGCCGATATAATTTCTTAGTCCTAAGGCATCGCGGATAATAAAAAAACTTAAAATTACACAGACGAAAAATAGGGGAGAATAAAAACTTTGCGTTAAACCAACGCTTGTAGATAAAGAAATAATCATAGCGGCATGGCTTGACGGCATGCCGGAATAAGAAGAAAACGATTGCCAGTCGAATTTTAAATTGTTTGATTTTACGAAAAGTTTTCCGAACTGAGCGATCAGGGAGGCGGCCAGCGGAGCTATTAAAATTTGTATCATATTATATAGATGCGAGTTTATTAATTTTTAAAAAATAATAGTAGTATAAAAATACTAAGATGTGAATTAATGTTAAAGAAGCAAAAATTATTAAAATATTATTAGCTGATGCATAAGATTTAAGCTGTGCAATAAATTTGTACGATCCGGTGTTCAGATTATTTTCAGCCGGTAAAACTAATTTACTATCGAATGTAGGCAGTAATTTTTGATTAAGAATTGAATGGGTTAATAAATTTTCAGAATATGTTAATCGGTATCCATCAAAATCTGTTTCTAAAAAATTCATATTTGAATTAATATAGCTTAGACCCGGATCCAACGATAATGGTTGAACCGAGCCGATAGGAGGAGTTCCGAATATTTGTACAACTACTGCTGTGTTCTGGCCATTGAATTCTCCTTCAAGTACGGAAATACCGATTTCTTGGTAATAGGGATTTAAAAGATTTTTTTTATGCATCGGAGAATTATTCCAAGCTTCTACCACTCCTTGGCTGGTAATGAAATCAATAGCTAAGTTTTCACCTACATATGAATAGTTATAACCGGCATCGCGGATCCAAGAAGAAAATTTTTTATTATCAATTGTATGTTTAAAAGTTTGGGATTCTAAGATTGTTTTGCCCTTTACTATGGCGGCTTGAGTTAATAGCTGGTTGGCGGTTAAGGCGTTAAGTCCGACCGCTTCTCTTTCTTTGTTAGTTAACGCGATTATTTCTTCAGGAGTAATAACCGATAAATAAGCCAGATTAGGCAATAAAAAAATCCCTATCAGCATGCTTAATAGAGATAACCTTATATTTGGCCTAAAATGTTTTTTATTTTCATTTTTCGATTCGGCTAAATTAACAAACAGCCGACCGTTTATCTTCTTAACCATTTATATTTTATATTTATTTTTGTTTTTTAGTCTACTTTTTTGACTATAATATAATTATAGCATAGAATGAGAAGAAATGCAAGACTTTATATTAGTAACTTTAAATAATAATAAATTGGTTTGTAATTATTATTTTAAATTGTAGATCAGTAAAGCTTGAACGCAATATAAACTTAACGGTAAACGGCATTAGAATTAATCTTAAAAGATTAAATGCGTTTAGTGCTTATGGAATACTAAAAAATTTGCAGAAAATTAAAATAATAAAATTTTAAAATAAAAAAATTATTTATATTTTAACTATAAATATATTAAACTTTAATTATTAATCGAAGTTATTTATTGCTTAAAGGTTTAATGTAGCAATAATTTTTTATATGTCATTGTTAAATGATTTAATAAAAAATGGTTATCTAAAAACTAATGAAATTATTTCGGCTTTTAAGTCAATAAACAGAAAAGATTTTATTAGACCGGAAGATTTAAATCAAGCCGAAATTAACGCTCCAATTGCTATTGGTTATGGACAAACTATTTCGCAGCCGGCGACTGTAGCTTTTATGCTTGAAAAATTACAGCCACGACTAGGCGAAAAAATTTTGGATGTTGGCGCCGGTTCCGGCTGGACCACGGCGTTGCTTGCCGAAATAGTCGGAGCACGCGGAAAAATTTATAGCCTCGAAATAATTAATCAGCTTATTGATTTCGCGATTATTAATGTCAGTAAATATAATTTTATAAAAAACGATACTGTGCAAATTATTTGTTCAGACGGTTATAACGGTTTGCCTGAATTCTCGCCATTTGATAAAATATTAGTGTCGGCCACGGCCGAGGAAATACCCGATGAATTGATTAAAGAGCTTAAGGTCGGCGGACGATTGGTTATGCCGATTGGTAAAAAATTCCAAACGCAGTCAATTTTAATGATAGATAAAATAGGAGAAAATAAATTAAAGAAAAAAGAATTTCCCGGATTTATTTTTGTGCCGCTTATTAAAAATTAATAACAAAAATTTTTCTGCCGATAGGCAGAGAATAAATAAACAAAATTATGAGAAAAAAAATTACCGTAGCCGTTAGCGGCTATTTTAATCCTCTGCATGTCGGCCATTTAGAGATGATGGAAAAGGCCAAAAAATTAGGCGATATTTTGGTAGTGATAATTAATAACGATCATCAGGTCAAGCTCAAAGGCAGCGTGCCTTTTTTAAATCAGACAGATAGAATGAAAATAGT
>CAZGKM010000014.1:0-28018 GCA_964526325.1 uncultured Gammaproteobacteria bacterium | reverse complement strand
TCAAGCTCAAAGGCAGCGTGCCTTTTTTAAATCAGACAGATAGAATGAAAATAGTCTCAGCCATTAAATGGGTTGATAAAGTTTTTTTATCAATAGATCGTGATCCATCAGTTTGTAAATCACTCGCAAAAGTTAGACCGGATATTTTCGCCCAAGGCGGCGATAGAAAACATGGCAATATTCCAACTTCGGAAACCGATGTCTGCCGAAAATTAAACATAAAAAGAGTTGACGGCCTTGGTAAAAAAATTAGGTCAAGCTCAACATTAATCGCCGAAGCCGCGAAAAAAAAGTTAGTTAAATAATAATTTATGTTAAAAAAAGCAATTATATTCGCCTTAATCATTTTTGTGGCCGGTATTTTATATTGGCAAAATTTAAATTCGCCTGTGGACGCTAACGGCAAAGAGCAAAATTTTGTCGTTAAAAAAGGAGAAGCTGTAAAGCAAGTCGCAGAAAATTTAAAAAAAGAAAATTTGGTTAGATCAGTTATTTATTTTAATCATGAAATTGGCTCAGATAATATTAAAGCCGGCGAATATTTAATCGGCCCGAAGTTAACCACAAGAGAGATAATAAAGATATTAACTATAGGAGCGGCGGTAAGCCAGGAAAGATCTATCAGGATAATTGAAGGCTGGAATATTAAAGATATTGGCGCATATTTAGAAAAAAATAATTTGATTACGGCTAAAGATTTTATAGCTTTAGCGGAGTGGCCGTTAGATCAATGGAAGTTTGATTTCACTAAATCAAGTTTTTTGGCTGACGCACCGCAAAAAGCCACGCTTGAAGGTTATTTATTTCCGGATACTTATAGAATATTCAACGATACAAAGGCCGACGAGATTATTTTAAAAATGCTGGATAATTTCGATAAAAAAATTACTGCCGACATGGTCGAAGAAATTAAAAGGCAAAAAAAGACGATATATGAAATTATTACCATGGCTTCGGTAATTGAAAAGGAAGTCAGATCAATTGACGACATGAAAATTGTTTCCGGAATTTTTTGGGATCGGATTAAAAACGGTCAGGCGTTAGAGTCTTGCGCTACGTTAGCTTATATTTTAGGCGTTAATAAAGCTCAATACAGCTATGAAGACACGAAAGTTGATTCGCTTTATAATACTTATAAATACCGCGGTCTGCCGCCCGGTCCTATCGCTAATCCCGGGCTCAACGCCATTAAAGCAGCGATTTATCCGGAATTTACCGGTTACAATTATTTTTTAAGCGACCCCGCTACCGGCAAGACAATTTACAGCAAAACATTAGAAGAGCATAATATAAATAAGTATAAATATTTAAAGTAATTTTATGTCGTCTAAGGATTTAATATTTGATTTTTTAAATTTAATTTTTTTAATATTATTAATAGCGTTTTGTGTTTTTTATTTCATTGCCGGTGATAATTTTGCGGTTTTTACATTATTTCTAAAATCAATGGTACCTTTGTCGTTTTTTGGAATTTTATTCTTAATTAAATTAAAAATTAGCAGACTGGAAATAAAAAAGAGAAAAAACGAAGGCAATACCGATATTGTGCTTCGTCTGAATATTTTTCATAAATTATTATCGGATATTATTGTATTTTTAACACCGATACTATTAGGCTTGTTAATTTACATGGATAAAGGTTTTTTGTCAGCAATTGACGTAATCCAGCTAATAATAATATTTTTAATTATGTTTTTTTGGCAAAAATATATATTTAGCAAAGAAAGATAAAGATGAAAAGACTTGACATAAAATAAGAAAATGTTAAACTAATTAAGTAAATATAAATAGTCGCAGACAGCAGGTACCTAAGCTATGGATAAATCCTGCCGAGACAAAGCTAATATTAGCTAATGTTTTAGTCTGCATTTTAAGCAGATTTTTTTAATTTATAACTAAAATTTATAAAATATGCCTAAGACAAAAGAACAAAAAAGAACAATTTTAAAAGAATTAACCGATAAAATCGCTAAAGCAAAATCGATTATTTTCACTAAATACAGTGGTTTAACCGTTAAGGAAAATGAAGATTTGAGAAATAAATTACGCCAAGAAAATAACGAGTATTATGTAGCTAAAAAAACTTTATTCGGATTAGCTTTAAAAGATAAAACTATTGCGGGTTTGGACATAAAAAAATTTGAAGGGCAAGTAGCCGCAATTTTCGGCTATAGCGATGAAGTGTCTCCGGCTAAGATAGTCGGACAATTCAAAAAAGAAAAAGATAAAGAGGGGAAAATTGAATTTATCGGCGGAATTTTAGAAAATAAATATATCGGCGCTAACGAAGTTTCAAATTTGGCTATTTTACCGTCCAAGCAAGAGCTATACGCTAAAATTGTCGGTTCAATCAACGCTCCGGTTTCCGGATTCGTTAATGTTTTGGCCGGCAATATTAGAAATTTCGTCGGGGTATTAAAAGCGATAGGCGATAAAAAATAATATTTTAATAACATATTAATAATTAAGAAAAATCTATGACAGAAGAAATAAAAAAAGAGGAACCGATAGCAGTTCCTGATAAATTTAAATCCTTAGTGGAGACTATCGAAAAAATGTCGGTTTTGGATTTAGCCGAATTGGTTAAGATTCTGGAAGATAAATTCGGCGTTTCCGCCGCCGCTCCAGCTATGATGATGGCCGGTCCGGTTGCCGCTGCGGCCGAGGTGGAAGAAAAAACTAGTTTTGACGTTGAATTAACCGAAGGCGGATCAAACAAAATCGCGGTTATTAAGGCAGTCCGCGAATTAACCGAAATGGGCTTAAAAGACGCTAAAGATTTAGTCGACGGCGCCCCTAAAATGCTGAAAGAAGGCGTTAAAAAGGAAGATGCCGAAGCTATGAAAAAAAGATTAGAAGAAGCCGGCGCCAAGGTTACTTTGAAATAAGCGCGAAAAGCTCAAATAGTAATTTAATATAAAACGCTCCGTATTTTGCGGAGCGTTTTTTTATAAAGATTTATAAGCAATTATTTATTTAAATGGACGGCCTCTATTGAATAAACTAAAGTGCCATCCAAAAAATATATTATTTTATTTTTTTCATCTATTTGAAAATCTTTTAGATTGTTGAATTTATCGCTAGTATATTGATTGACAAAATCGCCATTTTTCTTAAATACAACCAACCTTTTTCCGGATGGCTCAAAAATATAAAGAAAATCTAACTCTTCGGAAATGGTGAGTTTAACTGCTTGGCTGAAATCCGGCTCAATAGGAGAAATGAAAAATTCTTGTTTTTTGCCTTTACTGTATTTAGAAATTTGTCCGTTGTTTTTTAAAAGATAAACATCGCCGTCTATATCAAGACTGGTAACGCTAACTAAATCTTCCTGTGTGTTTAGCCAACCTATTGCGCCGTTTAGTTTGGAACCGCTTTTTGAAAAGCGGTAGATTTGCCCGTTAATCGTGTCGGCAAGATAGTATCTGTTATTATATTGCTTAAAATCAATTATTTTTTGAGGCTTTGCCGGATAATCAATTTCCAAAGCTGATAATTTTTCAGTTTTAGGGTCGAAAATAATGATACTGCCGGTATTAAAATAAGAGATATTATTATTTTTGTCAGTATCGGGGAAATCCAGCTTGCTTATATTCTGGTCAGCCAGATTAATGGCCGTAGTCAGCTTGCTTTTTAAATCAATACTATAGATGGTTTTTTGCGCGGCATCAGCGGCAAAGATTTTTTCTTGGATAAGTGTAATATTAGTCGGTTTAGCGTCAGAATTTAGGTTGATAAAATTAGCTACTTCAACGGCGTCAGCGCGGATAACACGGCTTATCTTTTCGGTTTGCACCCTGAATTTAGCAATAAATACATTGTATTGGTCTTTTTGCTCTTGGTTTTTTTGGGGCAAGCCAGCCAATAGTTCTTTTACTTCTTCAAGCAATTTTTTTGCTCCTGGCTCATTGTTATATAACAGGCTGGCATCAATTTGATTTTGCTTCTGTTCGATAGACGTAACCAAATCACTAATAGCGGCTTGATTTTTTACTTCTTTATTTTTTATGCTTTTCCAAGCCAGATTTGAGGAAAAAATTATTAAGCAAATCAGAAAGGCTGATAACAGAACTTTGTTAATTTTATTAAGATTTTTGTACCAGATAAATAGTTTAAATAAAACAGTTTTAATTTTTAGATTTAAATTTTTTGAGTTTGATTTTAATTGATTAAAAAATTCTATAAGCTTTTCTTTATTCGTCAATATTTTAAAAATATAAACAAACAAACTAAATAGGTGAGTCAAATATTTTTGTAAAATACTAAAGATTTTTTTAATAGAAACCCAGCTTGTTTTTTTGCCGGAGAAAATTTTATCTTTAAGCAAAAACGTTTTGCCGCTGATTTTATTTGTTTGACCCAAATTAAAGCGTCCGGTTAGATTATCAAAAAAAGATGACCATTTTTTAGCGTTGATTAAGCCGGAGGGTGTGAGCAATTTTTCGGTTTGCTCTTCCGTGGCGGTTAAGTTTTCGATTGAAACCATAGTTGAGGTTACCGGCATTTTAATTTTTGTTTCTGGCATTTCCGCCCCGGTAGTATTTTTTATGATAATTCCCAGAAAAGGCACATAAGCATTGATTTTACTAAGAGTATTTTTAATTTGTTCGGCCGCGCTAGCCGGAGGCAGGGTAGTTATGATATTGATAATTTGTTTGGCTGAAAGGTATTCGGAAAATGTTTCGCTTGAAAATATAAAATAGCCGCCGCGCGGCAGAGAGCCGCTCGTTACGTTGGAAAATAATTTTATTAAATTTGAAGGTTTCTTCGCTTCACCTTTATTTGTTTGCTCGGTAATGTCAGCTAATTTATATTTCGAGCTATCTTCGGTTTTACTTATATATACGAGCAGAGCTTTATTTTTTCCTAAATTTGAAAAATGCAAACTGTCATTATAGATTACGCCGATTGTGATATTTGACAAGCTGGGGTTTAGTTTGATTTTTTCACTTTGCAAAAATTCTGCCAGTTTTTTATTAGTCTTGGCTAAAGCCGATTCAAATATATGTTCAATTTTAATGCTGGAAACTCGCTCGCGCAAGATCATTTTTTCGTTTTGATAATAATTATGATTTAGAGTGTTAATCAAAAAATTAATAATTTTAAGGCTATCGGCTTTTTTTGATTCAATTTCAATCAAGGCGAAAAGTTTTCCGGCCAAAGCCTCTTTATTGGCGTCCGGTTGAGCAATATAAATTTCATGAATTAATTCATGGCGCTGGTTTGGAGTTAGAATAAATTGAGCTATTTTATAATTCATAATATAAACAAAAATAAACTAATAATAAAAAATATTAGCTTTGACTAAATGGTAAGTTTATTATACAATAAAATTAAAGAAAAGGGAATTTTGTAAATTAGGCGGTTTTTTATAAATTATATCGATTTTAATATGCTGGAAAAATTATTCGGATCAAATTCACGAGTTAAAATATTGAAGTTATTTCTCTTAAATCCCGCGGAGAAGTTTTTTATTAGGCAATTGTCGCGTGATTTAAAACTTCAGCTTAATTCTGTCCGGCGGGAATTGGAAAATCTTGAGAAGTTTGGCATTTTAACGTCAGATATGAAAAATGAAGAGGAGGGGAAAGGAAAAAAGGAAATAGCCGGCGGCCAGGAAAAAAAATATTTTCGAGCTAATCCTAATTTTGTTTTGTTCGACGAGATTAAGGCCTTAATCGTTAAAGCTCAGATTTTATACGAGAAAGATTTTGTGAGAAAACTTAACTCAATCGGCAAAGTAAAATTATTGGTATTGACCGGTATTTTTGTCAATAATCCCAATACGTTGATTGACATACTGATTGTGGGTAAAATTAATAAAATTAAGTTGGTGAAACTAATCAGGGAATTAGAAGTTGAATTAGGGAAAGAAATTAATTTTACAGTTTTTGATTATCATGAATTTAAATACCGCCGCGATATTACCGATATATTTCTCTATGGTATTTTAGACGGAAGAAAGCTTGTGGTAATTGATGATGTTGGTTTGAGTTAATGATAAAAATTAACCGAATTTAATTGCCACACTATTTAAAAATAGTTCAATTAACAAACCCTCCTTTCGTAGAAGAGGGTTTTTTGTTGGTATTTGACATAATAGTGAATATATGATATAGTAATAAGTTATGTAAATTTATTCACTATTTTTTATGTTTAATACTCTAAAATTAGCTAAAAATTTAATCTTCAACCCAGGTAAATCTAAAAAATATAGATTATTAGCCATTCTTTTGGCAGTTAAATTTATATTATCCATTATTACCTTAATTACTATCGGCTATTTGGCTATTAACGGGCAAAACGTTGATGCGGCTTTTGGCGTTAATCCTGAAATTAAACAAGTTAAAACTGCGGATAATCCTACGGTATATTATTTAGACCATGCCCGCGGAGTAAAAAAAGCCTATGTCAACGCCAAAGCTTTTTTAGCTTATGGCAATAAGTGGAGCGATATTAAAGTCATTAGCAATTCAGAATTAAATAAATGGCCCGAAGTTAGCCTGGTTAAATCCGGCAATAGCAAGGCTGTTTATTATATTTCAGAGGGCCGGAAAGCTCTCATAGAATCAGCTCAGCAGTTTGTTAATTCTGGCTTTAAATGGTCGGATATTATAACAATCGCTCAGGCTGATTTAAATGAATATGAAACTACTGGATTTAAAGCTGCCGGTGCGATAGGAAATTATAGCGGCAATCTTCTGCAGATTGGCTTAGATAGTTCCAGCCCGAAAGCCGATTATTTAGTCGTAAACACTCAAGATAATTTATTGGCTGTTTTTAGCATAAAAGCCGACAGAGCGCCGGCTGAAATTACAAGATTAGTTTTGGATTTAAAAGGTGTTTTTAACCAGGATATAATTAAGGAAATTTATTTAACTAACGAAAGCGATATCCCATATCCGATTATTTCGTATCCGAATAACAAACAGGCTGTCTTTAATCTGAATAGCCAATCAATTATTGTTAAGCCGGGTGAAATTAAAAAAATAAAAGTTTATATAAATTTTAACGATAGTACGGCCGATATTCTTAATCATACCCTTGCGGTCGCTATTAATCAGGCGTCAAATATCGCAGACTCTCAAGCTACCGGAGTTTTTCCTTTGATTGGTGAAACATTTAAGCTTCTTAATGGCAAAAATATTTTGGAAAAAGTTGCTGTTAGCGAACAATCTCTAAGTATTAATAACAACCAAGCGCTTATCGGCACAACGGAAAAAAATGTCGGCAAATTCAATATAGCCGAGACTTCCGGCCGAGCCGATGTTTTTATTCAAGAATTAAAATTTGCCAATTATGGCGACTCCGGTGCGCCAAGCCTTAATAATTTCAAACTGAAAAATAAGGCCGGCCAGATTGTTTCGGTCTCGCCCTCAATGACTAATGAAAGAGAATTAATTTTTAGATTAAATGATTATAAAATCAGAAAAAGCGGTGATGAAACCTTTACTATTTTAGCCGATGTTATAAACGGCGGAAACAGCACGGTTAATTTTAACCTTGATAAAGCCAAAGTTTCAAGCTCGCAAGGAAATTTTAATTTGTATGTGAATATAACCAATCTTGATGAAATTATCACTATCAAAAGAAAAACGATTGGCGTTGTGGCTAAAGATTTAAAAGCAAATAATAAAGTTTTCACCAAAGAGACGGGCGTGATTATCGGCAATTTTGAAGTCAGAAATACCAACCAAAATATTAGATTAAGCAGCATGAACTTCAGCTTGGAAAAAAGCAGTACTATGCCGGGTTTAACCGAAACCGTATATTTGGTTAATTATAATAGCGGTGAAGTCTACGGTTATTTTAACGGCAGCACATTTAATAACGGCGCGGTTAATGTCGGCTTAAACGGTTTGAATTTAACCGCAAAAAAGAATTTAATTGTTACTTTAGTGGCTGAAATACCAGACAATGCGCCAAACGGCGGTTATTATAAAGTAATATTTAATAATCTTAGCTATCGCATTGACGGCGGCGCTTTGTTCACCGATGCGGAAAATATCGCCGGCGCTAAATTAATTGTCAGCAAATCCAATCTTTATCTTTATCCTAATAACGAACTTGGCGACCAGACCTTTACTAAAGGACAAAAAAATATTAAGATAGCCAGCTTTATTATCGAAGGCGCGTCCGGCGGCGATACTAAAATAACCGATATGACAATTTCCCGCGGTACCGATAGCTCAGGCGTTATTTCTTTTGATAATGGTTTTAGCAATTTAAAATTCTATATCGGTTCAACCAAAGTTAAAACGATTGCTAACCCTTATTCCAGCGAATTGGCCGTAGGAAGTTTTAAATATATTTTAAAGTCAGGCACAAGAGCGGAAATTAAAATATATGCCGATACGGAAACCGATCTTAAAGCCTCGGAAATTCAATTGGCAATTAGCAATATAGCCGCGGTTAATAATAATTCCTTAATACCGGCCGTGGTTAATAATTTAAATGTTAATAGCCGTAAAACTGCCTTCGGGCCGGCTTCCGCGGAAATTACCAAAGTTACCGAAGGTTATGTCACCAGAGGAGTTGATGATAATGTTGTGGCCGGATTTAAAGTAAAAAATACCGGAATTGAAGATTTAAGGCTTCAATCGATAACGATTAACGCGGCTGATCAGGAATTAACTTATAGTTTGGGTTATAGCAATTTAAAAATTGTGGATCGCGATACGCAAAGAACAGCCGGCAGTACTATAACTCGGCCGGTAGCCGGCGCCAATAAAATCAGTTTAGGCGGTTATATAATTAAAGTCGGCGAAGAAGCAGTCTTTGATGTTCATGTTAAGACCGGCGAATTAATCGCAGATCAAAATATGGATATTTATTTCAGCGATTTTAAAGCCCAAGGGAAAACTTCAAGAGTAGTAGCGTTAATCAGCGGCGATCCGACCGATAATTATAGTTTTACAATCGCTACCGGGGGAAATAGCGCGGACGACGACCAATCTGACGGTGGTACGGCAAATACATTTATCAAACCGGTTAACGGTACTATAACTTACGGTTGGCATGATCCCAGCTATCCTTACCTTAATACAGTTGGTCAGCATACCGGTATTGATATTTCGGTTGCGCAGGGTACGCCGGTTAAAGCCGCCGGTGATGGAACCGTTAGCGAGGTTGTCAGCGGTTCGGTCGAACAGGCGAGTTATGTCGCTATCAATCATGGCAACGGACTAATAACAAGGTATGCCCATTTATCCCGAATTGACGTTCAAGCAGGCGATACAGTTAAACAAGGCGATATTATCGGCTTATCCGGCGGTACGCCCGGCACAACCGGCGCCGGACCGTATACTAACGGAGCGCATCTGCATTTTGAAGTTTTACTCAACGGCGAGAGCGTAAATCCGGAGAATTATTTATAAAAAATAACAGTAAATTAATATATTTTGATCTTTAAAATTAAATAAGGAGGTCGATAAATGCAAGCAATCACGGTAGTAACAAGGTCGTTTCAGACAGGAACCGGAGGAGTTGGGAAAAAGTTTAATGCCGAATTTTTTAAAGAAAAAGTAGCAAAGCCGATCAGAAAGCTTTTGCGTTTTCAGGAAACAGTAAAAAGAATTGTGGTAGTTACAAACGGAGATTTAAGGAGTAATTTAGCAGAAAATTTGATTGGAAAAAATATTACTCCGACCGTAGCGGCACTTCGGGAAACATTTCCAGAAGAAGTGGCTTGCAAAAGAATTATTACAATGGTTTGTCTCGATTGGGGCAAAAACCCCGGGAGTGGCAACGCTCTTAATATGGGTCTCGAGTTTACCCAGAAAGATGATTATGTCATGATGTGGTCGCCAGAGATATATATAGATGGTTATTTAATAGCTAAAACCATGGATTTTATGGAGCAGAGAAAGTTGTTAGTCGCCGGTTTGTTGCGTGAAAACTGGTGGGAAAAAACTCAATGGAACATGGCGCAAAATACCGCAGCTATTTGGAATGTTGCGGCGTTAAAAAGCGTTGATGGTTTTGCTCCGGAGTGCAATGGTACCGGTAGTACTGTTAATACCGAGGAATTCGGCGAGGTGCTTTTAGCAGGCATGGAAGATTTCCACGCCATGCTAAGAATCATGAAGATTAACCCTGATTTTCGCTGGGGCATGGTTGGGAGAGAAAACCCACTTGAGTGGGACACTAATTTTGAACCCGGCAGTGAAAGGGGTAGGAATCACCTTATTAAGGTAGCCAGGCAGGCAATTGTTATGGCGGAATACGCCAAAATGATTTTTCCTGAACTGAGTTTTTCTGCAACGATGAACCGTTTATTCTCACGGTATCATCAAGAATAATAATAATACAACGTGAGCCAGACTAAAATAGTTTGGCTCTTTTTATATTTGATTTTAGTTAGTTTTTTAGCTATTATTAATATATGAATAAATTATTTCTATATAACACTTTAACTCGGAAAAAAGAAGAATTCAAACCGATAAAAAAAGACCGGGTCGGGCTTTATACTTGCGGGCCGACGGTTTATAATTACGCGCATATCGGTAATCTGCGATCTTATTTGTTTGAAGATGTTTTAAAGCGCGTTTTACTTTATAACGGTTATAAAGTAAAGCATGTAATGAATATAACCGATGTCGGGCATTTGACCGGCGATCGCGACATGGGCGAAGATAAGCTTGAAGTCGGAGCTAAGCGCGAAGGCAAGACAGCCTGGCAAATAGCCGAATTTTATACTCAAGCTTTCCGCGATGATATTAAAAAATTAAATATTTTAGAGCCTGATATCTGGTGCAAGGCGACCAGCCATATAAAAGAACAGATTAATTTGATAAAAGTTTTAGAAAAAAAAGGTTATACTTATAAAATTTCCGACGGTATTTATTTCAATACGTCTAAATTTAAAAATTATACAAAATTAAGCCGGCAGAATATTGAAGCTTTAAAAGAAGGCGCCAGAGTTGAAAAAAATGATGAAAAAAAGAACGCCACGGATTTCGCTTTGTGGAAATTTTCACCGGATAATGCGAATAGGCAGATGGAATGGACTTCGCCCTGGGGCATTGGTTTTCCTGGCTGGCATATTGAGTGTTCGGCCATGAGCATAAAGTATTTGGGAGAACATTTTGATATCCATTGCGGCGGGATTGACCATATCGGCGTCCATCACACTAACGAAATAGCGCAATCGGAAGCGGCAACGGGTAAAAGCCCTTGGGTTAACTATTGGCTGCATGGAGCTTTTTTAAATATCACCGGTGGAAAGAAAATGGCTAAAAGCGGAGATAATTTTTTAACTTTGGAAAATGCTTTAATAAAAAAGGGCATTAATCCGCTGACTTATCGTTATGCGGCTCTCGGCACTCATTACCGCAAATCAATGGAATATAACGAAGCGGCTATTACTAACGCCCAGTTAGGCTTAGAGCACTTAAATAATCAGATTAGGGAGTTAAAAGTTGAAAGTAAAAAGCTAAAAGTATTAAGTATAAATGCTAATTTTAAAAAAGAATTTATAAAGGCGATTAATGACGATTTAAATATGCCGCAGACGCTGGCCATAGTACAGGAAGTTTTAAAGTCAAAATTAACTGATAAAGAAAAATTAGCCACAGTTTTAGATTTTGATGAAGTTTTAAGTTTGGGCTTGGCCGAAATATTGGAAGAAGAAAAAGTCCCAGCTGAAATTGAAAAAATAATTAGAGCCAGAGAGAAAGCCAGAGAAGAAAAAAATTGGGCTGAATCAGATAGATTAAGGCAAATAATTGAAAAATCAGGCTATAATATTGAAGATACTAAAAATGGGCAAAGAGTATTAAAAAAATAAAAAGGAGGGGATTATGGAAGTTGTTTTGAATTATTTAAGCAAGGTGGATTCAAGAGAGTATCTTATAGCGTTTTTATTGATCTTTGTTTGCGCTGCGCCGTTTGCTGAGTTATTTACTGATTTATGGAGCAGCATATTTAAAAAAAGGGTATAATTCAAAACCGCGCGCCCTTCTTGATGAGAAGCGGCGCGCATTTTTTTTATTCATTGCGTTAGGAATTATGAATTTAAATTGGATAAATTATTAAAATATGGCAAAACAAAAAATCGTTATTTCTAACGAGGTAAAAAATTTTTGGTCCTACTTCGCTAAAGCTTCGAAGGATAAATTAAAAATTAATAAACCTATTTATGCCTTAGCGCCCATGGCCGGCGTAACCGATTCGGCTTTTCGGCAAATATGTAAAACATTCGGCGCGGATGTGGTTTATAGTGAAATGATTAGCGCTACGGCTATTTTTTATAATTCTCAAAAAACATTAGAGCTGATGCGTTTTGATAAAAAAGAGCGGCCGTATGTTGTTCAGCTGTTCGGCAGTAAGCCAGAACATTTTGCTTATGTGGCGAAATTTATTGCAAAAAAAATCAAGCCTGACGGCATTGATATAAATTTCGGCTGTCCGGTGAAGAAAGTCGCTAAACAGGGCGCCGGAGCCGTGCTTATGAATAATTATAAATTATCACGGCTTATAATCCAGGCTGTAATAAATAATACTGCTTTGCCGGTATCCATAAAAATAAGGTCGCAGGTCGGAAAAATTACGGCTCTGGATTTTTTAAAGCGATTAAAAGATTTGGATATTAAAGCCGTGATGATACATGGACGGACTTTGGCGCAAGGTCATGCCGGTGAAGTTAACTATAGGATGATTAAACAAGCGCGGAGTCTGGTTAAAGGTGTGCTTTTAGCTAACGGAGGAGTCAAAAACAAAAATAGCGCCTGCGAACTTCTAAATAAAACTGGCGCCGATGGCATAGGCATCGGCCAGGGTGCGCTAGGCAGACCGTGGATATTTGAAGAAATAAAATCCCCCCGCCCTCTTTTACCAAAAGGGAAGAAAGAGATTTTTAATATAATACTAAAGCATGCCAGATTGGCAGAAAAATTAAAAGGCAGGCAGGGGATAATTGAAATGCGCAAGCAGTTATGCTGGTATGTGGCCGGATTTAAAAATGCATCGGAATTAAGAAATAAATTCGTTAAAGTAAATAGCTTACATGATGTAGAAAACATTTTAAAATAACAAATCCCAATTTCCAAATCCCAAACAAAAAACTCGCTTGTTAGCGAGTTTTTAAGTTATGAAATATTAGTTGAGAAATGCGAGTTGAAAATTACAGCCATTTTTTCTTTTTAAATAGTAGGAGCATAGCCAGACCGACCAGTCCCATAATGCCTAAAATTATCCAAAAGCTGTTTTGATAGTTAATGAATGGCATGCCTCGGTCGGCTTTTATGCTGAAAATAGCGGCGATTAAAGCCAAGGAAGAAAAAGTTACGTAGAAGATTGTTAATATTTTCATCACATTGCCCAAATGATAATTTGATATTGATTCATAAGAATCATGTAATACTTCAACCATTTCACGCTGGTTCTCCAAAGTTTCCCAAATATTTTTTATTTGATAAAGCAAATCTCCATAATATTTTTTCAGATCTTCTTTGGTTATAATACTGGATTCCATAGCCATCAGCTGTTTAATAATATTTTTATGGTTTTGCATGATTTTACGGGTATTAATCAGATTGTGTCTAAGGTTTAAAATTGAGGTGGCTGATTTTTTTTGGTCCTCGCTTAAAACTATTTGTTCGGCATGGCTTATGGCGATGCTGTTATTATCTAAAAGCACATAGCTGTATTTAAGCATTTTATTTAAAATTTCATAAAGTAAAATAGACGAAGATTCAAATTCATAAGATAAAAGCGAGCGTGAGTCCTTTTTGCATAAATTAAAAAGTTCATTAAGCGGTTCAACCGGACCGCTCGGTATGGTTATTAAAAAGCCATGGCCGATAAAAAATTCAATTTCAGTAGGCACAATTCGGTCGTTATTTTCTTTTTTATCAGCTGAAGGATTTGTTATGGCGGGAAAATGCAAAATCATGAATATATAATTCGCTTCACGGGCGATAATCGGCCTTTGGGAGTTGGATTTAGCCGAAGAGGCCGCTAGCTGCGACAATTTAAAATTATATTTTTTTCTCAAGAATTCAATTTCCGCTTTACCCGCGTTATCAATATTTATCCAGTCAATATAATTGGTTTTTTGCGGATTGGCGATAGTAACTTGCTGTATGTTTTTAGAAATTTTTTTGAAGTTTGACATGGTAATGTTATTAGATTTTTAATTGTTTATATTATAACATAATTTTTGTTTTATAAAAATAGAAACAATAAATTTTAAATTAGTGTATTTATTTTTAACTGTTGGATTTAATGGATTATGAAGAATAAAAAAATCCTCCCGAATTTATTCTTTTTGTTATAAAAGATTAAATTGGGAGGAGGGGTGTGGAACGGCGTGTCGCTTTCCCTTTTTGCTTTATAAATATATGAAGCAGAAAAAGCCGGCATGCTAAGGGTTGAAAAGAGCTGGGTCGGATATATACCCGGGCTTATTAGTATCCGGCCCATAATTTATTACAATTTTATGCGATTATAGTTACGCAATTTGTGAATCTGCAGATCCCGGGAGTTACTCCGCAAATCCCATAAAAAGGGAGATCGTACACGGGCATCCGATTATCTCGCCCATGATTATTTTAAATTTATCATAGTATTTTTATTTGTCAAGAATTTATATTTTAATAATTTAGGATAATATTTGCCTGCCGGAATTAAATATTTTTATTATTTAGGCTATTTATGGTATAATAAATGACAATAAGAATAAATATATTATTAATTTTATGGTGGATGTTAAATCGGAAACAGCGACAGAAAAACCATTGCCGACAAATGAAAAATCTTCAGCCGAAAAAGAAAATTTAAAACAAAAACCGGAGAGTATAAATATCGGCAAAAAAATAGAAAACTTAAAAGAAGTTAAAGAAAAATTAATCAGTGAAATTGATCAGGCCGAAAATACTGCGCCAACGTCCGTTATCGGACCGGTGGCCGGCATTATCGCGCCAACTTCCAAACAGCAAAAGCAGGTAGAAAATATTTTAGTTGAAGGCATGTCGGAAATTTATTTAAGTTTAACACCACAGAAACGCCGTGAGTTTAAAAAGGCCGGAGAAGAAACCGCTAAAAAAATCAGCCAGCTTTTAACCAAGGCTAAAATAAATATCGGCGAAATTATCAAGTTAATTAAAAAATGGCTGATGTTAATACCGGGCGTTAATAAATATTTTTTAGAGCAAGAAGCTAAAATTAAGGCAGATGAAATTATAAAGTTAAAATAAATAATTCCCATTAGTTAATTGCGAGGGGTATAATTTCTTATTTGTCATCCTGGAGCGAAACTCCGCCAGCTGGTGGAGTGGAGCGATAGGATCTCGACGAGATTCTATCGGTCGCTGGCACTCCCTCCAGAATGACAATACTATAGTGATCATCGCAATGACAGACAACTTTTATGGATTACGGAATCTCCGGGCAAAATACTCAAATTATTAATGATATAAGCTTGCAAATCAATATTGACGGCTGGCTGGTTTATTTAATAGCGGCTGTTTTTTTTATTGTTATATTTTTAATTATAAGAAAAATTATTTTATTCTTGGCTTTGAATTCAAAATATCACGACCATGTAATTTATCTGTTGCGCGTACCCAAGGAAAAGCCAAACGAAAAAGAACAGCAAAATACCCAAAATTATCTCCAGTATTTGCGTGAAGAAATTTCCAGAGGCGAAACTATTTTTAAAGCTATCGGCGGCCTTAAAGCCCAGGAATGGCATAAGAATTTTTCTTGGCTTTTTGGCAGAAACGATCATTTTTCTTTTGAAATTGTGGCTAATCACAAATACATTTCTTTTTACGTTGTTGCCCCTCGCGATATGGGACGCTATCTTGAACAGCAAATTCAAGCTTATTACCCGGAAGCGGTTTTAGAAGAGTCTTATGATTATAATATTTTCAGCAGTCGCGGAAAAACGGTTGCCGGCTTTATTAAGACCAGGCGCAGTTTTATTTTTCCTTTAAAAACTTATAATAAAATGGAAGTTGACCCTTTGAATTCTTTGGTTAATGCCATGTCAAAGCTAGGCGAAGAAGAAAGTCTGGCTATACAATATGTAGTCAGAAGCTCTAAGCCCGGCTGGCATAATAAAGTTAACAAGGTAGTGTCATCGGTTAACCAAGGCAGAAAATTATCGGAAGCTTTAAAAATAAATACATTTTCTAAAATATTAATGTTTTTCGGAGATTTAGTCGCCGCGGCTAAGCCGACCGGAGCTAATGATAAAAAAATTGAAAAAGAAAATCGTTTAACGGCCATGGAGCAGGAAGTCTTAAAATTAATTGAAGAAAAAAATTCCAAAGCCGGCCTTGATGTTAATATAAGGCTTGTAGCCAGCGCCAGAGATTTGCCTCGAGCCAAAGTTTTTTTAAATAACATGATCAGCGTTTTTAGCCAATATAATTATTATCAGTATGGTAATGTTTTTACCAATAAAATTTCTTTTTACAATAATTTAATTCAGAAATATTTAATTAGAGATTTTATTTATCGGCGCTTTAAGCCGAATATGGGCTTTATTTTAAATACCGAAGAGCTGGCCTCGCTTTATCATCCTCCGTTAGCCAGTGCGGAAACGCCTAATATCCAGTGGCTAATGGCTAAATATTCGTCTGCGCCCTCTAACATTCCCGGCGAAGGAATAATTTTGGGGAAAAATAATTATCGGGCCGTAACCACTGAAATAAAAATGAAGCGTGAAGACAGGCGGCGGCATACTTATGTAATCGGTAAATCAGGCGTGGGTAAATCGGTTTTGCTCGCTTCTATGGCAATTCAAGATATTTCTAATGGCGAAGGAGTTTGCGTTATTGATCCTCATGGAGATTTGATTAATGACATAATAAACCGCGTTCCGCCGGAACGCGCCGAAGACGTAATTTTATTCGCGCCGGCCGATACCGAACGGCCCTTAGCTTTAAATTTATTGGAATTTGATCCCAGATATCCGGAGCAAAAAACTTTTGTCATTAATGAAATGATAAAAATTTTTGATAAATTATACGACTTGAAAGCGACCGGCGGTCCGATTTTTGAGCAATATATAAGAAACGCTATGCTCTTAGTTATGAGCGATCCGGCCAGCGGTTCAACTTTAATGGAAATACCGAAAGTATTAGCCGACCCGGAATTCAGAAAAATGAAATTAGAAAAATGCAAAGATCCAACCGTAGTTGATTTTTGGCGAAAGGAAGCGGAAAAAGCCGGCGGAGAAGCGGCTTTAGCCAATGTCGTACCGTATATAACTTCAAAATTAACTTCGTTTATTTCCAACGATACCATGCGGCCGATAATCGCCCAGCAGAAAAGTTCGTTTAATTTGCGGGACGTTATGGATACAAAGAAAATTTTATTGGTGGATTTATCCAAGGGTTTAATCGGCGAAATGAACGCCCATTTATTAGGCATGATACTCGTAGGAAAAATTTTAATGTCGGCTTTAAGCCGTACCGATATGCCGCAAGAAAAAAGAGTTGATTTTTATTTATACATTGACGAATTTCAGAATTTTACCACCGATTCAATTAATTCCATTTTAAGCGAAGCCAGAAAATATAATTTGAATCTGATAATCGCGCACCAATATCTTGGCCAGCTGGTAAAAAATCAAGACACTTCCATAAAAAATGCGGTCTTCGGCAACGTCGGTACTTGGCTGTTATTTAAAATCGGCTCGGAAGACGCCGAAACCATGGCAAAAGAATTCGCGCCAGTGTTTAATCAATATGATTTGATTAATATTGAAAAATTCACAGCTTATGTAAAATTATTGATAGATAATACGGCGACCAGGCCTTTTTCCATGTCAACGATCTGGCCTTTGCCCGGAATCAAGAGGGAAGATTCGGCCGCTAAAATAAAATCGCTGTCCCGGCTTAAATATGGGCAAGACAGGAGCATAATTGAGGCGGAAATCATGAACCGGGCGAAAAAATTATAATGGCTTTACAAAATTGATTGTTTTAGTTAAAATTAGTATAATTAAAACTTCACCCCGTAAAATCCCTGCGGGAGGCAAAGCCTAGTTAACAGGGGTAAAAACAAAAATATATGTTAAACCAAAATAAAAAAACAAATGATGATTTGGCTATGGAAAATGAAGGCGAAATTAAAGAATATTTAAATGCAGAAACGTCTAAAAGGCCAATTAAAGAAGAAAATATCAGCATAGCTAAGTCAAAAATGGTTTTGGCTAAAAAACTCCTCATAAACATTAAGGAAAATAACGAGCGCTTAATCCAGCTATTATCCGGAAATTTATTTCCTGAAGATGAGGCGGCTATCGGCATTGCCCAGATAAGCGATGAAAATTTCGAGTCTGGCGAAGAAAGCTTGGGCGAAGCCCGTATTATTGAAGGCGTGTTTGACGGAGAAAATATGATTGGCCCGGACGGCAAGCAATACAGTGTGCCGGCCAATTACGCTTCAAAGTCAAAGCTTGTTGAAGGCGATATTCTAAAACTCACCATAACCGCTACCGGCACTTTCGTTTATAAGCAAATCGGGCCGATTGAACGAGCCCGCGTAGTCGGCGCTTTAGAACGCTCGCAAGGCGGAGAATATTTTGCTTTTGCCGACGGTAAAAAATGGCGGCTCTTAACCGCCAGCGTGACTTATTATAAAGGCGAAAGCGGAGACGAAGTCGTTATACTCGTGCCGAAAAACGGCGAGTCTAAATGGGCGGCGGTGGAGAATGTTGTCAGGAAGAAAGAATAAAATAAATTTTAGTTGTTCTGAAAATAATTTATATATTTTATAGTTTAAATTGATAATTTTCAATTTTCAATTTTCAATTTTCAAAAAATATTTTAATTTTCAATTTTTAAATTTAATAATTGAAAATTCATTGAAAATTGGTAATTGGGTATTGAAAATTTTTATTTGGCAAAATCATTAAAACTTGCCTTTTTATCAAAGTCAGTTAAAATAGAAATTATGTCAACCTTATATAGAAAATACAGGCCGCAGAATTTTACCGAAGTTGTCGGCCAAAATCACATAAAAATTACTTTAGAGCAGGAAATAAAGACGGGCAAAATCGCTCATGCTTATCTTTTTTGCGGTCCGCGGGCCGTCGGTAAAACCACTTTAGCCAGAGTGTTCGCTAAATCAATTAACTGCGAAAAGCGCAAGAAAGATTCGGCCGATCCCTGCAATACCTGCTTAAGCTGTATGGAAATTACCGCCGGGCGGGCTTTGGATATTATTGAAATTGACGCGGCTTCAAACACGGGTGTTGATAATGTCAGAGATAATATAATTGCGAGCGCTCGCGTCGCGCCCTCAAGGTCAAAATATAAAGTTTTTATCATTGATGAAGTGCATATGCTCTCGGCACAGGCTTTTAACGCGCTGCTTAAAGTTATCGAAGAGCCGCCGGCTAACGTTGTGTTTATTTTATGCACGACCGAAGCGCATAAAGTTCCGGCTACGATTATCTCGCGCTGCCAGCGCTTTGATTTTAAAAGAATCGGCGTTAACGACGCGGTTAAAAAGTTAACATACATAATCCAAGCGGAAAAAATAAAAGTAGCTAAAGATATTTTAGAAGCCATTGCCCGCCATGCCGACGGCCATATGCGCGACGCTGAAAGCTTACTGGGCCAAATTATTTCCATAGGCGGCGCTGAAATAACTCAGGATGAAGCCGATTTAATAATCCCGCGTTCGGATTTAAATGAAGTTATAAACTTGCTGGAATTTTTAATAAAAAAAGACGCGGCCGGTGGCATAAGGCTAATCAATAAACTAATGGATGACGGCGTTGATCTGAAAATATTCGTCAAGGATATGATTGAAATTTTGCGCAAGCTTATGCTTATGAAAATAAGCCCGGGTTTAGTGAATAAATTATCGCTTGAACTTGGCGAAACCCTTGAATTAAAAATAAATAAATTAGCGCAGGATTTAACAATTGAACAAGCTCTTAAATTTTTAGATAAATTTATAAAAGTTTCATCCGAATTGAAAACTGATTTTATCCAGCAATTAGCTTTAGAGATGGCGATAGTTGATATTTGCACCGCCGCCGCGACTATTAGAAGTTCGCTCGGCGTTAGCCAAAGTTTTCCGTCAGGTTCAAGATTCAACCAGATTAAGAGCCAACCGGCCGCGGCTAAAACAGAGGCGGATAAACCGGCCGGCAACGGCGAAGTTATAAATTTTACCGATAGCCAAATCCAAGAAAAATGGAATGAAGTTTTAGCCAAAGTCAAACAGTACAATCATTCTTTATCATTTATTTTGCGCGTCTGCCAGCCGCGAAGCCTAAGCGGCAATCAGCTTTGCCTAGCTTTTAAATATAAATTTCATAAGGATAGAGTAAGTGAAATAGCCATAAAAAACATTATTGAAAAAGTTTTGCATCAAGTTTATGGTTCTCCGGTTACGATTGAAGCGGTTATTGATGAAAATTTAGAAGTGGCCGCCAGTAAATTGGTATCGGATGAGCCGGTTAATTTAAAAAAACCGGTTGAACCGGCGCAGGGCGAGCAGGGGAATATTATTGATAATTTATTAAAAACTTTCGGCGGGAAGATTGTGAGTTAAGTTTTTACCGTTATGAGCTCACTTACGATAAAATTATTGGCTTTGGCGCTAATTATTACCGGTGAAGCCGTAATGATTTATGCTGAAATTAGCGGCGCTAAAATATATTCCGGAAATTTTACTTTTCAAGAGTCGTTTTCTAAAAGTATTATTGCCATTTTTATCGGCGGTTCAATTTTGCTATCAGGCTATATAATAGGTTATAGAGGCTTTAAAAATATTTGGATAGTTAGCGCGGTTTCCGTAACTTCAATTTTGGTAATTGAGCCGATTTTAAATTATTTAATATTTCAACAACTGCCGACCAAAGGCGCTTTTATAGGTTTGATTTTTGGCGCGATTGGTTTTATTTCAGCATTATTCATATAATTGCGGGATCGTCTAATGGTAGGACACATCCCTCTGGAGGATGTTATCTTGGTTCGAATCCAAGTCCCGCAGCCACAATAAAAATAACTCTTATATTAGATGTTATATTTAAAGACTATGCATTTATCTTAAATTGTAAGATAAATGGGACGGTGGTATAATATAAGCAAGAGGTTTAAATTTATTATTAAATCAAAAATTATGAAAAAAATTAAAAACAACTTTTTGTTTGTAACTTCTTTATTATTGGCAGTTGTCGTAATTTTTTCTTTGGCCTCTTTTACTGTTGCCAAAAGTGCGACTTCCACTGAAAAAAACATCAACAAGCAGACCGGGAGGATGAATGCCGATGAGCATAAGAGCACCGTCGCTAATTTTGTTCAGACTCTTTTGAAAGCAGCTAGCAGTACAGAAGGCGGGATAGGGCAGCAAGTTAGAGCTATCGCTCAAGAGCAAAAAGACTCCAGCACAACCACCGCTAATGCTATTCAAAAAATCCAATCCAGAAATAAAATAAAAACATTTTTATTTGGTTCGGATTATAAAAATCTAGGTGCTTTAAGAAGCGAAATGGTCAAGACGAGGAACAGGATAGCTCAATTGAATAGGACAATCAAAAATGCTACCTCTACAGCAGAAATTCAGACACAAATCCAGACTTTGGAGCAGGAGCAGACGAAAATAGAGAATTTTATAAAAGGGCAGGAAGGTAAGTTCAGCTTGTTCGGCTGGCTGGCAAAAATGTTTAATAAATAGCAGTATAATAGGTTCTAACTTCGTTCATTAAGTTCAACAGATTAAAATTTGTAAAACTAGTTTTAATAATTTAATAAAAATTATGCAGAAGAAAAAAATCAAGTTTTATTTTTTACTGCCCGTTCTTACTTTGGCGATTTTAACTCTGGCAGGCTGCGGAAAAAGTATTTCGCAAAAGGCCGGCGAATTAACGGCGGAAAAAATGATTGAAGCGCAATCGGGCGGCAAAGCTAACGTGGATATTGACAGGAATAATGTTAAGATAGAAACCGAGCAGGGAAAATTTGAATCCGGAGAGAATGTAAAATTACCTTCTAATTTCCCGGCGGATATTTATATTATTGACGGAACTATCAAGGTGGCCGTTACCGATCAAACAGGCGAAGGCCAGACGGTTTCCATTGAAACCGATAAAAGCGTGGAAGAAGTTTCTGCCCTCTATCAGGAAAAATTAAAGTCATTTGGCTGGGAAATTGCCGGCACTATGAATTTCGGCGAAAGCGCTACTATAGTCGCGGAAAAAGATAATCGTTCCGTTTCCGTAGTTGTTATCCGAAGCGACGATAAAACGACCGTTTCTATCACAGTAACGAAAAAATAAATTTTATGTTATATATTAAGTTAAAATCCGGTTGACTGGATATCATATTATATTTTTTATAATTTTAGTAATAAAAATAACGCTAATTTTAGCGTTATTTTTTTGTGGGCTTGACTTTCGTATTTTGTTCGCTATAATATTAATATAATAATTGGCTGTAAAAATATGCTAGAAAAAGTAGATGAACCGATAGAAATTTTGGTAAATTTTAACCGGCATAAAGTAATGCCCGCTTTTTTTAAATGGCGCGGCAAAACTTATCGTATTGAGAAATTAAATTTAGTGCATAAAGAACGCAGCGGCAACGATAAAATTTATTATTTCAGCGTTTCCGATAAAGCAAATTATTTCCGCCTGGCTTTTTTTACCCGTGATTTAAGCTGGCGTATCCAGGAATTATTTTTTGACGGTTAAATTTTATGAACAATAAAATCATATTGCATATTGACATGAATTCTTATTTTGCCTCGGTAGAACAGCAGGCTAATCCGTTTTTACGGGGCCGGGCGGTCGGCGTTTGTTCTTATCTTTCTCCCGGCGGCTGTATTATCGCATCATCCGCAGAAGCCAAAGCGCACGGCATTAAAACCGGCTGCCGGGCAAATCAAGCCAAGGAGCTCTACCCCGAAGTTATATTGGTTGAAAATGAACCGGCTAAGTACCGCTCAACCACGGAAAAAATTTTTAATATTTTAGAAAGTTACAGCGGTACGGTAGAACCATACAGCATTGATGAAGCATTCATTGATTTAAGCGGCTGGGTGAAAAATTTTAATAAGGCGACTTGCTTGGGGCGGGAAATTCAAACGAGGATAAAGAAGGAAGTCGGCGAATGGCTGAATTGTTCAGTCGGTATTTCCTGGACAAAATTTTTAGCTAAATTCGCCGGCGATATCGCGCCGAAAAAAGGTATTTTAACGATAGAAGATAGCAGGAAGCTTGAGGAATTATTGCGCAACCGATCTTTATGCGATGCCTGGGGAATAAATACGCGGATGGAGGCGCGGTTGAATCTGCTTGGAATTAAAAATTTGCTGGATCTAAGAAATTACAGCCGGGATAATATCAGGCGAAGTCTTGGCCGTTATGGCTATTATCTTTGGGCCAATGTTAACGGTTTGGAAATCAGCCGAGTTAACGAAGGTTCGCTATTGCCAAAATCAATCGGTCATTCTTATTGCCTGCCTAAGCGTACAATTGATAAAGATTATCTAAGCGGCGTGCTTTATAAATTATGCGAAAAAACCGGCAGGCGGCTGCGCGAGAAGGATATGGAAGCGGCCAGCATGCATATCGGTTGGTCATATTTAAGAGAAGGCGGTTATTTCCGCAGCTTTAAAACCAAAGAAAAAATGTTTACGACCGAAGAGATATTTAAGCACGCTAATCTGATCTTGGAAAGAGCGGAGCTGATTATGCCGGTACGGATGCTGGCTGTTTCGGTTGGTTCTCTGTCTTTAACTACCAATCAAATGTCGCTTTTTGACGATAATTTAGCCAAGAAAGATTTAAGCCGGGCGCTGGATAAAATCAATGATAAATTCGGAGAATATACGGTGGCGCGCGGGCAGATGTTCGGTACTGGCGATATGGCGAAAGACAGAATTGGATTCAGAAAAATAGAATAAAATGGTATAATGTAGCTATAAAATAATTTAAAGCCTATGTGCGGCGGAGTCGGATTTAGAATAAAAAATATTCCGGAAAAGGAGCTGAAAAAGCATTACTCGCCGGAATCATTAAGAAGATATAAAATTACCGGGGAAATTGAGTCTTATTTCTGGCAAAAAGACGCTGTTTTGCCCGTAACCGGAAAAAACGGGGAACAATTGGTAATTTGGGGTAATAAAGATGAAGAAATAAAACTGCCGAAAACCGGCTGGGCTAGGGAAGAATCTTTAAAGCAGGGGAAATGGGATTATTTACAGCCGGAAATGGTAAATATTCCCATTGACCGGGGCTATGAAAAGAAAATCTGGTTTGAATTGCCAAAGGGTACTAAAGGCATAATCGTTAAGAGCGGTAAAGAAAATCGTGTTTATATGACTACCAAAGAAGCCGGGGAAGAATACAAAAATCAAACCGGTCATAATCGCGAACCTTTAGGAGAAAAGAAGAATTATGATAAAGGTTTTACCGTTGTCCATTAATCGCGGCCAAAATGAAAAAAATAATTCTATTGATGGAAATTAAATAAAGATTTGCTAATATATAATATTTTGTTATAGTAGAGTAGCTAGTCGGCAAATAGATTAATTGATCTTTAGATATTTATTGCCCTTTAAAATTTGCAAAAGGAGAAAAGAAAGATGCGGATATTCCAAGGCTGCCGCTGCGGCAATTGTCTGAGCATTATGTTTCCGTTTTATTTCGATATTTTTAACACTTCCATAAGATTCGTTTGCCCAAGAGGTTGCACTTGGGGAGAAGTAGTTGGAATTTTCAATAAGATTCCAATTGAATTTATTAATAAGTGGCAGATAAATTTTTCCCCGGGAAATGCAATTTACAGAAACTTTTGCTGGAATTGCTATAGCGAAATTATTTCAGAAATGGTAAACGGAACAAAGGCTAAACGCGATACTATCTGGTCATTAGGATTTGTATGCCAAAATTGCCAGGAGTCTTTAAGAGGTCTAATGGTAAAAAAAGGAGTAATAACTACCACTAAGGTTTTTATTCCGTCAAATCCTGTTTACGTTGGAAATTTAATAACATAACAATCAATAATTAATCCATTAAAAAACACCAATATAAATTGGTGTTTTTATTTTTTATTTATAAAATTTATTTTCGGTTAGCGATCTTTCGTTTTTTTATGAGATGCGGAGTTTGAGGGTATCGTTTTTAAGCTTGTGTCTGAAAGTTCCGGACTCGTTTGCGGTAAAGATAAAACCACATCAGTATTTTCTAAAGTCATAACGGACATATCCGTGGTAGTGGTTTCCGGAGTGATAATGTCCGTAGCTATGGTCCAGAAGTAAACCGCCGGACTGACGTCCATGTTGCCGGCGCTGTCTATGGCTTTAACGTAAAAAGTATGCGACCCTTCGGTTAGCGAGCTGTAAATTTTAGGCGAAACGCAAAGTTCATAGATGCCGCCGTCAAGTTTGCACTGAAAAGTTCCTGGTTCGTTTGAAGTAAAGCTGAAACTGGCATCAGCGCTGGTCGAAGTTTTAGCCGGCATGACCGTTATGGTAGTTTCCGGAGCGATTACGTCGGTGGCTATGGTCCAGAAATAAACCGCCGGACTGACGTCCATATTACCGGCATTATCTATGGCTTTAACATAAAATGTGTGCGAACCTTCGCTTAGCGAATTGAAGATTTTTGGCGATGTGCAGAGGGCATAAGTTCCGCCGTCCAGTTTGCACTGAAAAGTTCCCGGTTCGTTTGAAATGAAGCTGAAACTGGCTTCGGTACTGGTTGAGTTCTTGGAAGGCATGTCTGTTATAGTGGTTTCAGGAGCGATAATGTCGGTGGCTATGGTCCAGAAATAAACCGCCGGGCTGACGTCCATATTACCTTTGCTATCTATGGCTTTAACATAAAATGTGTGCGAACCTTCGCTTAGCGAGCTGTAGGTTTTTGGCGAATAGCAGCTAGCATAGGTGCCGCCGTCAAGTTTGCATTGAAAAGTTCCGGTTTCGTTTGAGATAAAACTAAATTTAGCGCTTGTGCTGGTAGAAATTTTAGGCGGCATAAGTGTTATAGTGGTTTCCGGAGCTATGGCAATTGTCCAGGTATAATACGCCGGACTGACATCATCAACGTTACCCGCGTTATCTTTGGCTTTAACATAAAATGTATGCGTTCTTTCGGTTAACTCGGTGTAGATTTTCGGCGAGGTGCATGGAGCATAGATTTCGCTGTCCAATTTGCATTGAAAAGTTCCTTCTTCATTTGATTCGAAAATAAAAATAGCAGTAGTGCTGGTTGAAATTTTAGCCGGCATGCCGGTTATCGTAGTCTGAGGTTTGACTGTGTCAAGTATATCCCAATCATAAACTGCGGGTGTAGCATCTATGTTACCGGCGCTATCTATGGCTCTGACATAAAATGTGTGCGCTCCGGTATTAAGCGCGCTGTAAGTTATAGGTGAGACGCAGGGGGTATAGTTGCCGCCATCAAGCTTGCATTGGAAAGTTCCGGCTTCGTTTGAAGTGAATCTAAAATAAGGATTAAAGCTAGTTGAAATTTTAGACGGCATAACGGTTATTGTGGTTTCCGGAGCAACTGCATCAATTATGGTCCAGAAATATACTGCCGGGCTAACATCCATATTGTTAGCATTGTCTATGGCTTTAACGTAAAAAGTATGGGACCCGTAAGCCAAATTGCTATAGGTTTTTGGCGACGTGCAGACAGCATAAGTTCCGCCATCAAGCTTGCATTGGAAAGTTCCGGCTTCGTTTGACGTGAAGCTGAAACTGGCGCTAGTAGTGATAGCTGTCTTAGCCGGCATAACCGTAATAGTGGTTTCAGGAGCAACTATATCAATTATGGTCCAGAAGTAAACCGCCGGGCTGACGTCCATGTTGCCGGCGCTGTCTATGGCTTTAACGTAAAATGTATGCGAGCCGTAAGCCAAAGTGCTATAGATTTTTGGCGATGAACATACAGCATAGGTTCCACCGTCAAGTTTGCACTGAAAAGTTCCTGGTTCGTTTGAAGTAAAGCTGAAACTGGCGCTTGTAGTGGTCGCGGTCTTAGCCGGCGTTATCGTAATAGAGGTTTCCGGAGCAACTGCATCAATTATGGTCCAGAAATATACTGCCGGGCTAACATCCATATTGTTAGCATTGTCTATGGCTTTAACGTAAAAAGTATGGGACCCGTAAGCCAAATTGCTATAGGTTTTTGGCGACGCGCAGACAGCATAAGTTCCGCCGTCAAGTTTGCATTGGAAAATTCCGGGTTCGTTTGAAGTGAAGCTGAAACTCGCGCTAACGCTGGTCGAAGTTTTAGCCGGCATTGCCGTAATAGTGGTTTCCGGAGCCATAACATCAATTATGGTCCAGGCATAAACCGCCGGACTGACGTCCATGTTGCCCGCGCTATCTATGGCTTTAACGTAAAATGTATGAGTTCCGGGATTAAGAACGTCGTAAATTTTAGGCGAGGTACAAACGGTATAGGTTAGGCTATCCAGTTTGCATTGGAACGTTCCGGGTTCGTTTGAAGTAAAGCTGAAACTAGCGCTAACGCTGGTCGAAGTTTTAGCCGGCATTACGGTTATAGTGGTTTCGGGAGCTATGGCTATCGTCCAGAAATAAACAGCCGGACTGACGTCCATATTACCGGCGCTGTCTATGGCTTTAACGTAAAAAGTATGCGACCCTTCGGTTAGCGAGCTGTAAATTTTAGGCGAAACGCAAAGTTCATAGATGCCGCCGTCAAGTTTGCACTGAAAAGTTCCTGGTTCGTTTGAAGTAAAGCTGAAACTGGCATCAGCGCTGGTCGAAGTTTTAGCCGGCATGACCGTTATGGTAGTTTCCGGAGCTATGGCATCTAAGGCCATAGCTATAAAAGGTAATCCCATTATACCGCAGGAGATAAAAATAAAGCTAAAAATAGCTAATATTGTCGTTTTCTTCTGCATAAATTTACTTTGTTTCATAAATTTTAGGTTAAACTAAGTTAAATATAGTTATAAATTGTATATAATATTTGACCTCACTTTGTATCATAGATTGAATTTTTTGTCAATAAGCTGTACTAGAAGGGTACATAGGTAACACATTGTGATATTTAAAGGTAAAGTTAATT
>CAZGKM010000013.1:27577-34113 GCA_964526325.1 uncultured Gammaproteobacteria bacterium | reverse complement strand
TGAGTGTTTTAACGAACTTTTTGCTATTACGGCAGCTTAATTAAAAACTGCTGGGTAAATAACAATTTTTATCTTGATTTTATGGACATTAATTTAAAACCAAATTAAAAAGTGTTATTCAAGATAACACTTTTATAATAAGCAAAAAATAAAATTTTGTCAATATTTTATAAAAATTTAGCTAATTTTAGTTATTTTTTAGTTATTTTTTATTGTAATTATACGCTAATTATATTATTTTTAATTTTTATCATTTCCCCTAATAATTATATACTTAACTAATTTAAATAAGGCAGGATATATCCGGCCTTATCTTTATTCAAATTGTTTTTTATCCTATAATAAATTTATGAATGCCTTTTTAAAAAAATTTATAGCCGCTAAATTTAAAAACCCGGGTAAAGCTCTTGATTTGGGCGCCGGTGATTTTTCCGATATCACCCATTTGGAACAGCTAGGTTGGCGGGGCGAAGGCGTGGACATAAAAACCGGCGTGAATTTAGAAAAACCTTATCAATCAAAAAATAAGCCGTTTGATTTAGTCTATTCAAATTATGTTCTGCAAAAATTAAGAAATAAAGAACAGCTTATTAAGACCTCCTATGATAATTTAAAAAATAACGGTTGGTTCTTTATTCATACTTTTGATAAATCAGACCCTAACAGCAAATCCGATATAACCGCCGGCTTTTTAAAAAAATTACTAAAGAAACAAGACTTTAAAAATATTGCTATTGCAAAATTTGATTTTTACGATAATGAAGAGGGCCATGAACATTGGCACAAAATTTTAGAAGCTAGCGCGCAAAAATAAAAGAGACCTGATTTTACTCAGGCTCTTTTTATGATAAATTTTTTAGAAAACTTTCTTTAAAATTATCCCTCGTTGGCTATACCGCTCTTTCATTTCGGCAAAAGTAACTACGCCTAAATTTTCATGTATTTCATGATTTATTTCAGTTATTTCGTTACCGAACCATTCTGGCGGCGTGAAATTAAGCATGTCTTCATCATTATCAAATTCAACTTCTACTCGAACATAACCATCTAATTGATTTAAATAATAATCAATTTCACATATATATTTGCCATAAGGATAAATATAGCGATTTTTACGATGGAACTGGACAGCGCATTTAACAAGAGCGTTAAATTCACCTTGTTTAATATTAATAATATGTTCGACTCTTTCTTGCGCGGAATTAGCCTCCTTTTTGATTAAATAATAATCATCGCCTTTTTGTTTAATTTTTAAAGCGTCGATTGCGTTAGAATCAAAAAAATCTCCGACGCTAATCGGAATTGGTATGTATTTATTAATGTCTTTGGGCAATTCTTTAACTAAAAAAACTCTTTCTCTTTCGGTTTGTTTCATGAAAATTAATTATTTTTTACGTTAACTTTTTAATGATTCAAAATTTCCAATTTTATTTTTTCTCCAACAGCCTCTAGGCTTATTTCGCCGCCAACCGGAAATGTTATTTTTGGATCAGTATGGCCAAAATCAATTTCCGCAATAACCGGAATATTATCTAGCTCTTTTTTTGATTTGATTATTTTAGAAATCTTTTCAATAGTCATTTTACTCGCCTTCTGGAATCTTCCGATTACTATTCCTCTAATATATTTAAATTGTGGTAAATTAATTATTGACTGTAAATTCCTGTCAAATTCAACATCAGATAATTTTCCGGCCATTTCATCGTCTTCAATAAATAAAACAGCTTCTCTAGCATCGGGGAAATATTCTGTTCCCTGCAATAGATTTAAAGTGCATAAATTTCCGCCGATAATCGTTCCTTTAGCCACGCCTTCGTTTACTATTTTCCAGCCGTCGTTTTTTATCAGAATCCTCTTTTTTTGGTCTTTATACCACAAGTCGTCGCTCCAATCACCGCTCGGCTTAATTTCAAACGGCGCTTCCTGCATCAGGCATTTTTTAAAATATTCGAGAGTATAATCAAAATATAATTTTTGACCAAAACTTGAATAATGAGGTCCGGAATAATTTACTAAGCCGGTTTTTTGCAAAATGGCATTATTCAAAATAGTAATATCGGAATAACCGCAAAATATTTTTGGATTGCTTTTTATAATTTCCCAGTTTATATATTTTAATAATTGGTTGCTGTTAAAACCTCCGATTACGGTAATAACCGCTTTAACATTTTTATCAGAAAATGCTTCGTGGATATCTTGAACGCGGGATTCAATACCGGAAGAAAAAAAATCATCTTTTTCTTTAACATGTTTACCAAAACTTAATTTCAGCCCCAAATCAAAAAAACGTTGATTGGCAATATTTTTAGATTCTTCGGATAATATTACGATTGAACGAGACGGCGCAATAATTCTAACTTCGTCTCCATTTTTTAATTTTTCTGGATAAATTTTTTGCATATAAAAAATATTATTAAAACAAAAGTAAATAAAATTATTTTGTCTTATGCCAGCCGCTGAATTTATTCGCATAACTGGAAATCTCTTTATACAATGACTGGACAGAATCAAACTTCTTAAAATCAAACGGATTAATCCATTGAAAATCACAATGCTCCTCGCTTAATTTAACCTCGCCGGAAAGGTAATCGCAAAGAAAAGTAATGCCGATTTTTTTATCGCCATTATCTTTAACGAAATTAAAGACGTTAAAAGATTCGCCAATTTCAACTTCTAAACCAACTTCTTCTTTAATTTCCCTTTTTAAAGAAGCTTGAGGAGAGACTCCTTCTTCCACTCCGCCGCCTACGGTTTCCCAGACTCCGGGCTTATGATCATCGTCAGCGCTTCTCTTAACAATCAATATTTTGCCATCACCTCGCCTAATTATTCCTTTAACGGCTAATTTATACTTCATATTTATTTAAATTTACAAAACTTTCCCGTATAAATGACAATCTTTTAATTTTCCGTCCTTCCCTCTTACTACTTTTTTCATCAACCCTTCTTTTTGGTAGCCATTTTTTATGGCTACTTTTTCACTGGCGATATTTTCCGGCTGCATTAATACTTCTATTCGCTTGAGTTTTAATTTATTAAAGCAAACTCCTTCAATTAATTTAACCGCTTGGCTGGCGATGCCTTTGCCCCAGTATTTTTCATCTACGAAATAACCGATTTCTCCGACGTATTTGCGGTGATAATTAATCTTCACGCCAATCGCGCCAACAGCTTCTTCGCCATAAATGATCGTATAATTCCATTCGGTATTTTCTTTCCGCCGTTTCGCGTTTCCTTTTAGCCACTTTTTTTCGGCTAAAACGGATTCCGGCCGGATGTTTATTAAATAAATAAAATTGGGATTATTTAAAATCTCATAAAATCTTTTCGCATCGCTTATTTTTTGCGGCCTTAATTTTATTTTTGGCATAAAATTATTCTTTGGTCTATTATACGCAAACTTTATCATATTTGCCTATAGTTTTCAATAAAATATATCGACTTAAAATCATTTTTGACACTTCTCTAATCTTCCTCTAAAATTAACTACATATGAAACAATCCCAACTTTTCACAAAAACCCAGCGATTCGCGCCCAAAGACGAAGTTTCAAAAAGCGCGCAACTTCTTATTCGCGGCGGCTTTATCTATAAAGAGATGTCCGGCGCTTATGTTATGCTTCCTCTGGGCCTAAAAATCTTAAATAAAATAATATCTATTATCCGCGAAGAAATGAATAATATCGGCAGCCAGGAAATAACCATGACAGCTCTCCAGGACAAAGAACTATGGGAAAAAACAAATCGTTGGAGCGATGACGTTGTCGACACTTGGTTTAAAACAAAATTAAAGAATAATAGCGAGGTTGGTCTTAGCTTTACCCACGAAGAACCGCTGACCAGATTGATGAAAGAATATATTTCTTCTTATAGAGATCTGCCTGTTTACGCTTACCAGTTTCAGACAAAATTCAGAAACGAAGCCAGGGCGAAAAGTGGCATAATGCGAACCCGCGAATTTATCATGAAAGATCTGTATTCTTTCTCGAAAAACGAAAAAGAGCATTTGGATTTTTATGAAAAAGCCAAGCAAGCCTACATTAATATCTTCAATCGGATAGGTATCGGCAAATTAACGTATTTAACCTTTGCCTCCGGAGGCGTATTTTCAAAATACTCTCACGAATTTCAAACGATTTCTGACGCTGGCGAAGATGTTATTTACATAAACAAAGAAGACGATTTTGGCAAAGGCTTAAATTTAGCTCCCGGCCATGCCGCAATCAACAAAGAAATTTGGGGCGAAAAAGAAAAAGAGCTTCAAAAAGCTGATGATTACAAAATAATGAAAGCGGTTGAAGTCGGCAACATATTTACGCTCGGCACTAGATTTTCCGAGGCTCTTGGGTTAAGCTATAAAAACGAATCAGGGGAACAAGTTCCGGTATTTATGGGTTCATACGGCATAGGACCGGCGCGAATTATGGGGGTTATCGCCGAAATTTTTTCGGATCAAAAAGGAATTATTTGGCCGGAAACGGTTGCGCCTTTTAAAGTCCACTTAATTTCTTTAACGCAAAACGATCAGGCGGAAAAAATTTATTCAGATCTTAATAAAAATCAAATTGAAGTTTTATACGATGACCGGGAAATAAGCGCCGGGGAAAAATTCGCCGATGCGGATTTAATCGGTTTGCCCTGCCGTTTAGTGATTAGTGATAAATCTTTAAAAGCCGGCGGAGTAGAATTAAAAAAACGAACTGAAAAAGAAAGTAAAATTATTAAAATCAAAGATATTATCAAAGAATTAAAATAAATAGACATACAAAAAACGGGATAGTTAATCTCGTTTTTTATTACAAAATTTTATATCACCACTAATATTTTTATTTAAACACCTGCGCCGTAAATACAAAAATTTGCGTATTTTTATCTTTATAACAGCTGGGTGAAAGTCCGGCTTTTTGCCAGCATAATTCGGATAAAAATTCTTCTAAAGCCCAGCCGGTATCGGTAGCTACTTGGGGTAAAAATACTCCGCTTTGTCCGCTCTTCTTTATAATTACACCATGCTTGCCTAATTCAACTTTATGCCAATCATCGATTAATTCCGGGGTTGATAAAACGCTTACCTCATATTCTAATTTATTTAATTCGTCTTTGCTTACCGGATTAAAGCGTCCGTCCTCCGAACAGGCGGCAACCGCCATATCGCGCACGACTTGCCAAAGCGGGTCGCTTGACGGCACGATCTGGCCGATACAGCCTCTAAGCTGACCGTCTTTATGTAAAGTAACGAAAGCTCCCTGTTTTTGATTTAATCTTTCGTCGGTAATAATAAATTCCGAAATCTTACTATTCTTCACATAGCTTTCCACTGTCTGTCTCGCTATATCTAGAAGCTTCTTCTTTTGCTCGTTATTTAATTCATCAATATTTTTAAATTTTTCATTGTCATTTTGCATTTTAATATTTACATTTTCCATTTTAGCAAACACGACCGCTCCATATCCTACAACTCTTTCTTTGTCGCCAATTAACGGCGCATCTCCGCTATTGGCATATTTTAAAATTTCAACTTTATCCCAGCCGGCCAGCCGCTTAAGCTCTATTAAAGTTTTAACCGCATCAATGCCGCAAAGCGCGGTTTGCTCGTTGGCATAGCCAGCGCCTTCCACGCCTTTTATATAATCGGCAAATTCTTCGGCCGTAGCGGTTTTTATTTTTTCTAAAGTTTCTTTGTCAATTTTATTGGCGTCTTCGTATTTTGGGTAATGCGACATATCGGTGGAAATTACCACTAAGTCGTCCGGGGCTAAATTATCTTTTAGCGCTTGCGCCAGTTTTTTATAGCTATCCTCGTCTTTGTTGCCGAATAAAATCGGCACAATTTTAAAATCGCCTTCTAAAACCGTCTGTAAATAAGGGATTTCCACTTCTAGAGGATGATCTGAAGCATGAACCACGCTATTATACTTTATATTAGCATCGGCTTTGACTAATTTTTCCGCCAATACTTTATCAACCGCCACGGTTCCGAGCGGCGTCTGCCAATCGTCGCTATCGTCAATCGCAATGCCGTCAAAATAATCTTTATGGGAATTGCTGATTATTACGGCAGTGTTTATTTTTTTACCGGTTAGCTCTTTAAAGGCATAAGCCGCCACCGGCCCGCTAAAATCATAGCCGGCATGCGGCACAACGATGGCTTTAATTTGGCCGGCGATATTCTTTTCCGGCGCTTCTTTTAGATATCTTTTAATTTTATCGGTAATCGCGCCCGGTTCATTCGGATAAAATTGCCCGGCAACGACGGGCGTTCTGATTTTTTTTGGCATATCATTAAAAGTTTGCGTTTTAGCGCAACTAGTTAAAAATAATAAAATAAACAATAAAAATAAAATCCTCTTCACGTTATAAATTTTTAATTTCCAATTTTTAATTTTATAAATAAATTTGATTAAAAAATTTAAACATTGGAAATTATTTAAAAATTTAAAAATTATAAAATTGCTTACAGTATTTCCAATATCTTAAGCTCAAGCTTATTATCCGCGCTATCCCAAACCGCGAAGCTGGCTTTATTTAAAACTCCGC
>CAZGKM010000013.1:0-27477 GCA_964526325.1 uncultured Gammaproteobacteria bacterium | reverse complement strand
AGCTTATTATCCGCGCTATCCCAAACCGCGAAGCTGGCTTTATTTAAAACTCCGCCCAAAGTTCCCGGATTGGCTGTAGTAATTCCGTCTTTATCTTCTATCCACGGCTCATGCGTATGTCCATAAAAAATTAATCCGCAAGGCTTTATTTTCAAAACATTATTTATATGCCATGGTTCATGGCACAAGCCGACAGTTTTTCCATCAATCTCAAATACGCCGAACCTGCCTAAATAATTTATATTTTTATATCCGTCTATTTCCGCTTCGCCATATATTTCCATATTGCCTCTGATTAAATATATGGTTTTGAATTTTTCGGACAGATACGCCAATGTTTCGCTATTCACTACGTCGCCGCAGCAAATCGCGTTAGTAATTTCCTCGCCCCTGCCCCAATTTAGGCATTTTTCCAAATTAACCAGATTGTCATGGATATCGGATATAACTAAAAATTTCATAATTGTAATATTATTTTAAAGTCGACCAAATCTCGTAAATTACCCCTAAAATAAGCAATGAAGACAAAAAATAAGCTAAAGGTTTGGTTAATTTATTTTTTATAACCGAAACCTGCTCAGGATTAGCCTTAACTTTAAATACCAGCCAAATCAAAATAATACTGGCTAATCCGCCGGCCACGGCCCCGGTAAAGCTAATAACTTTGATTAAATTGGTCCAACCGATTGAATATAAAAAATAAGGGATAAAACAAGCCAAGAACCAGGACAATTTATTATTTAATTTATAATCCCATTGATAAATTTCCTCTATGGCTTGGGCGGTGACTATATATGAAGTAATTATTGCCAAAAGTCCGAAAATCAAACAAAAAACAATGACGCCGTCATTCAAAACCAAGCTCAAACCGGCTAAAGTATCAGGCGAAGTGTTGTTGCCGGTTATGCCTAAAATTAACAAAACAAAAATCAGCATCAACGCGGCCGGTAAAAAAGTTCCCCAAGCTATGGCGCTTTTAATTTTTTCTTTTTCATAAGCCAGTAAGCGGCAAATTTCCGGAATGGCCGCGCCGCCGTTTATAGCGAAAAAAATAGGTCCGTACGGCAAAAAAACATTTTTCCATTCTATTAAATGATAATTGGTTAATTGAATATAGCCAAAACCGCGCCAGATTATCAAGCCGATAGCAATTACCAAAAAAGATGTTAAAACCAACTCTGTGCCGGCAATCATTTTTATGTCAAAAAAAGTAATTAAAGAAACGCCGGCGAAAACAACGGTTGAATACAAAAAAATACTGCCGCCAAAATAAGGATTAAATAATTGATGTAAAAAAAGACCGCCGATTATTATATAGGCCAAAACCGAGCCGTAATTACCGATAATATCAATAATAAAAGTTATTTTTTTACTTTTTTGATTAACATATTTACCGACAAACCCGGGCAGGCGATGCTTATCTTTAGTCGATAAAACCACTTCGGCAAAAAGCAAATGAAAAAAATATTGTATTAAAGCCAACCCTGCCATAAAAATAAAGAGTGGTATTACGCCCGATTTATTTATAACAAAAGGCATGGCGAATAAACCCACGCCGATAATCGTGCCCATCAACGTGGTCACCGATAAAAGATAATTTTTCGACATAAAATAAAAAATTTTTAATTTTTAGTTTTTAATTTTTAAATAATTTTTAATGTCTAAATATTTAAACACTAAAAATTAAATCATTATTTAAAAATTACAAAATTTAAAATTAAAAATTTATTTCCTTAAATTTATCTCGTAATTTATCTGTTCAATCTTGCGAACATTGCCTCTGGCTTGATCATACTTGGTTCTTAAATATCCGGCCATATCAAATTCCACGAGTTCTGCCATTATCTCGTCAATATATCTCTTTATTTTTCCCACTTCTTTAAGTTTGCCGGCGGCGGCCTGATTTACGGCTTGGCGGACCAGCTCGCCGGTTAAATCGCAGATGCCGGACAAATAACTTTCAACACATATTTTTATGCCTTTTATAGTATCAACTTTTTCTCCGTTCACTAATTTATTAAACATCTTGGCCTCAACATACTCTTCGGCTCCGGCCTTATATGAACCTTCCTGAGCCAACCTGGTATAGCCGAATTTTTTTTCCAAACCGATTAAAATCTTTTCAATTTCAATCAATGAATCATTAGCTTTAACGGTGTCGGAACGGTGCAAAGCAAAAATAACCCGCTTAGAATCATGCAAAACAATATTGGATAAGCTAATAATCTGGCGGCGTTCAATCTCATGGGCGTCATATTCCTTTTTTAACTCTTTAACGAATTTTTTATTGATCATAGATAATTGCCCCCTTTATTAAAGGGGGTTAGGGGGATTTTTATGTGTTATCTTCAAAATCCCCCGCCCTTACGGGCAACCCCTTTATTAAAGGGGTTATTTAAATTAGTTATTCAGAAACTCTGAATATTTCTTCAACGCTGGTTATGCCTTCAAGCGCTTTTAAAAGTCCATCCTGCACCATAGTAATCATCCCGTTTTTCTTGGCATTATCGCGCATGTCATATTCGCTGGCAACGCCGCTTAAAATTAATTTTTCTATTTCCTTATTCATGGTTAAAACTTCGTAAATGCCGATTCGCCCTTTAAAGCCGATGCCTTGGCAAGCTTCGCAGCCGCTGCCGCCGTAAAATTTTAAATTATTAAAGTCAATTTTTTTCTTGTCTTCCTCCAGAAGATCGTTTAAAAGGCTTTTTACTCTGGCTAAAACTTCATCTTCAAGCTTTATTTCATGCTTGCATTTTTGGCAAATTTTTCTCACAAGCCTTTGCCCAAGCATGGCGTTTAAGGCAGGCGCCAATAAATACGGCTTGGTTCCCATGGATAAAAATCTTGGCACGGTACCGGCCGCGTCGTTAGTATGAATGGTAGATAAAACTAAATGGCCGGTTAAGGCGGCTTGAATGGCAATTTCAGCCGTTTCAAGATCGCGGATTTCGCCAACCATAACAATATCCGGATCTTGGCGTACGATAGAGCGAAGACCTTGGGCAAAAGAATAATTCTTGCCGGTTTGCGATTGGTTTACTCCGGCAAGCTGATATTCAATCGGATCTTCAATGGTGATAATTTTAGTCTCTTGATTGTTCAATTTTTTCAATATCGCATAAAGAGTGGTAGTTTTTCCGGAACCGGTCGGACCGGTAGTAATAATCATGCCGTTAGGCCGCTCAACTTCTCTTTTTAGCTGATTATAGGCTCGATCGCGAATACCCAAGTCATTAAATTCTAAACCCACCGAACTTGATCTAAGCAGCCTCATAACTACGCTTTCGCCAAAATTAGTAGGTAAAAACGAAACTCTGATATCAACGCGGTCATCCTTTAAATAAATTGACAGCCGGCCGTCCTGGGGTTTATCGGTAATATTTATTTTTACCGAAGCTAAAATTTTCATGCGGGAAATTATTTTATCCCAAGACGATTTATCAAGACTGGCCACATCATGCAAAACACCGTCAATTCTAAACCTGATTTTTATCGATTTTTCTTCGGCTTCAACATGAACATCCGAAGAATCCGATTTTATGGCAGCGGCCATAATCATGGTAACGATTTCCGTAATTTGCGCCCGGCTGATTTCTGCTTGCAAATCCTTGAAGCTTGAAAATTTTTCTCCATATTTATTTAATTCTTCTTCCGTGACTTTAATGCCTCTAATAACTTCTCTAACCTTAGGTATAGTTTTATACATCTCTAAGCCAAAATTAAAACTATTCTCGGTAATTAAATAAACGGTAACCTCTGAAAAATATTTTTCCGACAAACTTTTTGCTAAAGCCAGAACTTTTTCATCTTGCGGCGCCAGGCTGCCTAATTTAATTTTTTTTCCGTCATAAAAAAAACACAAAGTCTCAAGCGCCTTAACTTCGGCTTCATCAATTAAAACTAATGCTTCCGGGCTAATAGGAAAACCGAATAAATCAATATAGGGCAAGCCGGCGGCCTCGGCCGCTTGCTTGGTTAAGCGCTCCAGTTCTTTTATTTTCAGTTTTTTCTCTTTGACTTTAAACTTAGCCATCGGGCTTTCGTCGTTAATATCTTGCCCGGAGGCGTCGTTAAATAAATCTTTAATGGATTGGTTGTTTGGCATAAGAATAAATTTTCATTATCTGTATTAATTATACCTTAGTTCTGCCATAAAAAGAAAGTATTGTTTGCGCGTCGATTATTTAAATCTTTTTATTCTGATTAAGCCGGAGATAGCAATAACTTCTACTGCTTTTTTTTCTAATTCGTCTAAAAATAAATTTAAACCCAGCGAATCCGAAGCCATATGCCCGGCGATCACTACGTTAACATGGTACTTTTCCGCTTCTTTCCGATGCTCTTCGCCCATATGCATGCCGATTACCGTGCCGATGCCTGCTTGCGCCATTTTCTCGTAAATTTCTTTGGAACCGCTGGTGCCGCCGGTAAACTCGGTCACGGCTATTTTACCGCAACTGGCTTCCGGAGAACCGACGAAAATTTTCGGACCGGCGTTAAACTGTGATGCCGCCTTAAATTCCGGAATTTCTTTAAGCATCTCAACGACCTCGCCCACGGTTTCCGGATTATTTTTTTTAATTTTTTTAACCAAAAAATCAGCGCCCAGATTATCGGCCGGCGTATGAACGCAGATATAATCAACTTTTAAAATCTTGGCCGTATCTACTGCGCGATTATGATTGGCCGGTGATATGCCGCGGCTGACTTCAGCAATCCTCGGCTTTATTACCGACTCGGCTATATTAATGGGCACGCCGTAATCGGCCAGAACTTCCGCCTGTAAATCCATCACGCTATGCAAATCGGCTAACGCTTTGCCTTCGGGATGATGGGCAATGACTAAATCAATGCCAAACTTTTCCGCTAAAAGTAATTCCGTGCCTTCCATATCAATTCCGACCATAACTTTTTTTATATTCTTTTTCTTTAAATCAACTAAAATTCTGGTATCGCTATATGGATTGGTTAATTTTTCTTTATCAAACTCTTGCTTGGCTTTAGCGCTTAATTCTTCATATTTCTTTTTAGCGCGCTCTAAATATTTTTTTACTTTTTTCTCTCCGCGCAAATCGCTATTGATGCCTAATTTCACGGCTAAGTCGTAAATTTGTTGTGTAGTCATAAATATATTATTAAGTATATTATTTCATACCTCTTAATGCCGCGACCCTTTCCTTGATCGGCGGATGGGTCATGAATAATTTTGTCAGCCAGCTGATTTTATGTCCTTCGCTCTCTTTAAACGGCGAAGCAATATACAAATGCGCCGTAGCGCGATTAGCTACTTCTAAAGGTTCCTTATCGGCCGAAATTTTTTCTAAAGCGCTGGCCAAGCCTTCGGGATAACGAGTTAATAGAGCGCCGTCGGCATCGGCCAAAAATTCCCGTTTGCGCGAAATCGCGAATTGCATTAAATAAGCGAACAACGGCGCTAAAATAGACAAAATAATCGCGGCCACAAACATAATAATCTGCAATTGGCCGCCGCCTTCGCGGCTGCCTCTTTTTCTGCCGCCTCCCCAAAAAGTCCAGCGCCTGAACCAATCAGCCAATAGCACTATCATGCCGACCATAACCGTTACTAAAGTCGCGAGTAAAATATCGCGATTGCCGATATGCGATAATTCATGAGCAATCACGCCTTCCAACTCCGTTTTATCTAATTTTTGTATAAGCCCGATCGTAACGGCGATAACCGCGTGCGCCGGGTCGCGCCCGGTAGCGAAAGCATTGGGCGCGGTATCATCTATTATATAAATTTTCGGCAATGGCAGTCCGGCGGTAATGCAAAGATTTTCTACGACATGGTAAAGTTCGCGATTAGATTCATGGCTGATTTCACGCGCCGAACTCATGGCTAAAACAATTTTGTCGCTCCACCAATAGCTGATAAAACTGGAAACTATGCTGAAAATAACGGCAAAATACAAAATTGAACTGTCGTTTAAAGCGTAGCTAAAAACATAGCCTATTAAAATTATAGCCACGAAAAAAACCGAAACCAGCAACCAAGTTTTTCTTATATTAGAATCAATTTGAGTGTATATTGTAGCCATAAATTTATCTTCTTCCCAAAAATATTCTTATTAACAGCCAAATAATATAAATTATGCTTTCAACAACTTTTCTGTCGTTTTCTTTTATTTTTTCCGCTTCAAACTCATGGCTTAATTTTAGCGCGCTAATAATTTTATCTCCCAGCTCTTTATTTAATTGCTCTCGCTTATTTTTTTCATCTATTGTTTCTTCTCTGATTTTTGAGTTTTTTATCCTTTCATTTTGAAATTGGCTGAATTCACCGTAATTAAACCAAAAACCCCGGCATTTAGGGCATATTTCTACTTGAATATTTTTAGGAAAATTATAATCGCGCAATAATTTCAGTTGGCTATTATCTTTTGGGCAAAACAAACTCTGATGTTCAAAGGTTGTAAATTTTCTCAGTTTTTGCACATCCAACTCTTTTTCAATTTCTTGAGCTACGCCAAGCTTAGCCCTATATAATTCTAATTCGTCCAGCCATAAACCGCCGCATTTGTTGCATTGATCTAAAACAACCGCATTGCCATAATGGCTGGACGTTTTTACTTCCGTCATTTCCAATAAGCATTCTGGGCATTTCATATGTTAAGCTAAAATTTGACTTGGACCGCTTCCTTTTGCTTCTGATCTTCAATGCCAAAAAATTCCCTGTCTTTAAAACCGAGCATATTGCCGATTATATTAGTAGGGAAAACTTGTAATTTTGTATTGAAATCGCGCACATTGCCGTTATAAAATCTTCGGGCGGCCTGAATTTTATCTTCAGTATCGGTTAATTCTCTTTGCAGTTCAAGAAAATTTTCATTAGCTTTTAAATTCGGATAGCTTTCAGCCAAGGCAAAAATTGATTTTAAAGTTTGGCTTAAAGCATTTTCCGCTTGCGCTTTAGCCTCGCCTGAACCGGCCTGCATAGCCGTGTTGCGCGCCTTAATTACGCTGTCTAAAGTTTCTTTTTCATGAGCCGCATAGCCTTTAACCGTTTCCACTAAATTAGGAATTAAATCATAGCGCCTTTTTAATTGCACATCAATATCCGACCAGGCTTCATCAACGCGCACTTTTAGGCGAATTAAACCGTTGTACATAGCGATTATCGCCCCGATAGCTACGGCAATAACCGCTAAAATAACCCAGAGTAATGTAGTCATAGATTTATATTTTATGGCTAAAAATAGCCTTTATTAGTTAATAATATTACTCAATCCATCTTAACGCCTCTTCTATAGTTATAATACCTTCGTTAATTTTTTTCAACGCAACCTCTCTTAAAGTTAACATGCCCTCGTTCTTGGCCGCTTCTTCTATTTGTATATCCGTAGGATTATTCATGATAAGATTATTAATATTTTTACTTATTTTTAAAACTTCATGCAAAGCTATTCTTCCCTTAGCCCCTTTAAATTCACAAATTTCACAGCCTTTTGATTTAAAAAATTTACAATTTTTTGGCGCTTTAATTCTCTCGAGCAAACGGGGAGAGGGCATAATTTCTTCAAGGCAATGGGGACAATTTTTTCTGGCTAATCTTTGCGCTGTAACCATTCTTACCGTTGACGCCAACAGATAAGGCTCAATTCCCATATTAAGCAGTCTGATAATTGCCCCAGCCGCGTTATTGGTATGAACCGTAGACATAACCAAATGACCGGTTATAGCCGCTTGAACGGAAATATTGGCAGTATCTTTGTCTCTGATTTCTCCAACCATGATAATATCCGGGTCTTGCCTTAATAAAAATTTAAGCCCTTCGGCAAAAGTAAGTCCTATCTCGGGATTAATTTGAGTTTGCCTTACCATGGCCAACTTTCTTTCAATCGGGTCTTCTAAGGTAACGAGGCTTTTGGTCGGATCATTTAATTTATTTAAAAAGGAAAATAAAGTAGTCGATTTTCCGCTGCCGTTAGAACCGGTAACTAAAATCAAACCATATGGCCTTCTTATTTCCGCTTCAACAATAGACGCTTGCTCCGGTAAAAATCCCATTTTGGTAAAATCGGTGAAAATATCCAAGCTTTCCAAAATTCTGACAACAACCGCTTCTCCCGAAGAAATAGGAAAAACCGAAACCCTTAAATCCACGTCTCTGTCTTTATAGGGAAATCTTATTTTTCCTTCCTGCGGCCTTGGCAGGCCGGTAGTTTCAAGCCCGGACATTATTTTAATCCTGGAAATAAGAGGTTCGGCGATTTCCAGATCGGTTTGTAAAATAGTGCGCAACTCGCCGTCAACTCTGTATCTTACAACTATTTCTTCTTCGGCTATTTCAATATGAATGTCGCTGGCGCCTTTTTCGATTGCGCCGTTAAAAATATTATTTACCGTCTGCACGATATTAATTTTCGTTTTTAGCATAAGTTTATATTAATATTATTTAAATTAATTTTATTTTTTTACCTGTCAATCCATTGAATAACTTTACCGCGATAAAATATTATTTAACAGAATTAATTTCTATCTTTACTTTTTTACCTCTGGCTTTAGTAGCGTAATAACCGGTAAGCATAGCCACCAGTTCAATTATCTTTTCCTCGCTTTTTAGCTCGCCTAATTTTAACTCACTCATCTTCAGCTCCTTTGGCGCTTCTATTTCTCGTACTTCACTCTTGCTTTTTACTTCAGACTCTTTTTCTCTTATTAAGCTCGTCGGCCCATTCTCGTCAACTAATTCTAGCAATGTATCGCCTTGGCTGGCTGTTTTTTTCAGCTGTTCGTTTTCTTTTTGATCTCTGCCAACTACAACTAAAATATTTTTATTAAGCTGATTTTTAAACCAGAATATTCTGCCATTTTTCAATAATTCAATGTCGTTACCGACGCAATCAGGCCAATATTCAAGAATTTTAAGTAGTTTTTCGCTAAACGCCGGATCGGTTAAAAGACAGCCGCCGCCCGGACTAGCATATTGTTTAATGCTATATTTTTTTATGAGCTCAAGCTGGCGCTGGCGCGACCGGCCGCTTACATCAAGCAATTTGCCCCTGATTAATTTCCCCTGTTTTTCCGGTTCGCTGATATCCAAAAGTTTTGCCGACATCGGCCTGACTAACCTTCCCTCTAGCCCGGAAATTTTTTCTACAATATCTAAAGCTTGCTTATTTTGCGACATAGGTCTTTGCCCTAAAACTTCGCCGGTAGCCACAAAATCAAATCCTTCTTTTTCTATTATCTCTTTAGCTTTTTTTAGCATTAAACCGTGGCAATCAATGCAGGGGTTCATATTTTTTCCATAACCATGTGCCGGATTTTTTACCAAAATTAAATGTTCATCGGAAAAATCAACCACAATTAATTTTATACCTAATTCATCGGCTGATTTTTTCGCTTGATTAGCGCTAAAAAAATTACTTTTAAAACTCAAGCCGACAACCTCAACGCCTTGCTCCATTAAAACGCGCGCCGCCAATATTGAATCCAGTCCGCCTGATAATAGCGCTAAGGCTTTTGTCATATTATAGTATTAAAAATAAATTGCTTGTTATCAATAAAATGTAAGATTGGTGGTGAGCGCAGGAAATATGGGGATCCATTATTTCCCGCGCTCACCTTGATGCCGCCATAAAGCCTTATAATATAGTGGCATCATTGCAACTTAAATAAACCGCGTCACACTGCCGTGAAAAATGTTCTCTTACTGGCTCCGATAATACCGCCAATTCATCAGAATTAATAATGAGCGAATACCCATTATCATATGCCGAAAATGTGGCGTTCAAAATTTTTTTTCTTTCTTCTTCCGGAACCCATGATAGGCCGTTTCCGAAAACACTCTGCCTTAATTGTATAACTACCATCCCTGACATGGCGACACCTCCTTTTTTAAGGCTTGGTTAATTTTTTTATTTATTTTTAAAATTAATTATTAAATTTTGATTATTCACTTTAACGGACTGGCCGCCTTTCTGCGCTTCAATATCTCTAATAATTTTTACACTTAGGGTTGCGGCCGCTATGTCAGCAGAAAATTTCTCCCAGGCTTTAACCGTCTCTTCATCCGAACTATCCCAATATAAAATTAACAGATCATTTACGGTCAAGCCGGCTTGCTTACGCTTAGCGTTAACCAGCCGAATAATATCTCGTTTTAAGCCCTCAAGTTTTAAATCATCGGTTATAATTGTGTCTAATTCAACCGCTAATTCGCCCTTGCCTTTAACTACCACTATTTCTTTAATATTAATCTCATCTTTTATTAATTTTAAATAATCTTCACTAATTGAAAATTGGTAATTTAAAATTGAAAATTTCTGTAACGGTTGTCTAACTTTTATTCCGGCTTCATCGCGCGCTTTTAAGCCTAACTCTACAATTTTTCTCACTTCTTCCATCTGTTCTGTAATTTCCTTATCCTCTTTTTCCATAGGGTCGTTAAAAAGCGGCCAATCAGCTAAATGCACCGACTTATTTTCATCTTTAAAATTATAGCCGGTAACTTTTTGCCAGATGGTTTCGGATATGAACGGCATAACCGGAGCGATAATTTTAGCTAATTCCAATAAAATAAATTTAGTCGTAGCAATCGCCGCTTTTTGGTCAATTTTATCGTCAGATTTAAATCTATCGCGCGATCTTCTTAGATACCAAGTTGAAAAGTCATTAATAAAATCACTAATCGGCCGGGTAGCTTTAGGTAAATTATAGGTTTTCATATTTTCGGTCACGTCCATGGATAAAACATTCAGCTTGGCCAATATCCATTTATCAAGCACGTTGCCGCTTCGTTGTTTTGAATATTCTCCGGCCTCGGCTTCTTTCTGGTACATTTCATAAAATTTAAAAATATTCCAAAGTATCATGATATTTTTTCTAAAAATATCCCTTAAATCACGCTCATTAAAAAATAAATTTTCCGCCTGCATAACCGCCGAACTCATTAAATAAAAACGCAGTGCGTCCACGCCGTATTCATTAATCACTTTCCAGGGGTCGGGATAATTCTTTTTGGACTTGCTCATCTTATCGCCTTTTTCATTTAGAATTACGCCCGTGGCAATAACGTTTTCAAAACTGTTGGAGTCAAACAAAGCCACGGACATGACATGCATGACATAAAACCAGGCTCTGGTCTGCGAAATATATTCGCTGATAAATTGCGCCGGAAAATTGGCTTCAAATTTTTCCTTGTTTTCAAACGGATAATGCATCTGGGCGAAAGACATGGAGCCGGATTCAACCCAGCAATCCAATACTTCGCTGATGCGTTTCATGTTGCCGTCGCATTTAGCGCATAACCAATTTAAATCGCTCACTTTATGAATATGTATATCGTTTATATTTTTCACGCCGCTCTTTTCTTCCAATTCTTTAACCGACCCAACGACTTCCATCCGGCCGCATTTATCGCATTGCCAAACCGGGATCGGCGTGCCAAAATAACGGTTGCGCGAAATATTCCAGTCCGGCGCCTGCTCAATGCCTAAAGCGAACCGGCCCTTTTTTAAATATTCGGGAAACCAATTTATCTTTTTATTTAACTCAAGCATCCTCTTTTTTAATTTGCTGACCGCCATAAACCAAGCCGGAATGGCATTGTAAAATAATTGAGTATCGCAGCGATGGCAAAAAGGATAAGGGTGGGCCGTTGCTTCAGTGGCAAAAACCAAGCCCCGCTTTTCCAAATCTTCAATTACCAACTTATCGGCTTTTTTAAAATACACTCCTTTAAATTGCGGTACCGTTTCATTAAAGACCCCTTTTTCATCCAGCATAGGCACAATCGGCAAGTCATATTTTAAACCAAGATTATAATCGTCTTCGCCGTAAACTACGGCCGTATGCACTACGCCCGTACCGTCTTCGGTAGTAACGAAATCAGCCGCATAAATTTTATAAACCGGTTTGCCGCTATTTTTAAACGCCGGCACTTCAAACAATGGCTCGTATTCCAGACCAACCAAATCTTTACCTTTAAATTCTTTGACTGCTTTATAATTTTCTTTAATAACTTCCGATCTTTCTTTAGCTAAAACATAATAACTATTACCAATTTTAATTAGTATATATTCTATTTTTTCGCCCACAGCCAAAGCGATATTGCCGGGTAAAGTCCAAGGCGTAGTAGTCCACGCTAAAACGTACACATCACCCTCTAGACCGAGTTTTTCTTTCGCGTTTTTGACTTTAAACTTAGCGTACACGCTGGTTTCGGTAATTTCTTTATAGCTATTGTCCATGGCTACTTCAAAATTGGAAATCGGGGTTTCGCATCTCGGGCAATAAAGCTGCACTTTCCGGCCCTGATATATCAAATCTTTCTCCCATAAATTCTTAAATGCCCACCAAACCGATTCCATATAATTTACATCCATGGTTTTATAAGAATTCTTGAATTCTACCCAGCGGCCGATGCGCCTAACCATTACTTCCCAAATATCGGCGTATTCCAAAACCCGTGAACGGCAAGTTTCGCAAAATTTATCTATGCCGATTTTTTCAATTTCTTTTTTACCGCTGATTTTTAAATCTTGTTCAATAATATTTTCAATCGGCAACCCATGGCAATCCCAGCCCCAGCGCCTTTCAACGCGGTAGCCCTGCATAGTCCAAAATCTAGGCATAACGTCTTTTGAAATACTGGAAAGTAAATGTCCATAATGCGGTTCGCCCGTACCGAATGGCGGGCCGTCATAAAAAACATAGTCGCCTTGCGACGCGGATTTTTCAACAGATTTCTTAAAAATTTCATTTTTATCCCAAAAATTCAAAACCTCCTCTTCCATAATCGGAAAAGGTGTATCAGCTTGTTTTATTTCTTGTTCTTTATTAGCCATAATATAAAAAAATTCCACGAATTATTTATTTATTTTAGCCTAAAAATTAACATTTGTCAAAAATATTTTTTATCTCATAACTAAAAAACTCGCAACTTTATTAAATAAGTTGCGAGTTAAAGAAATATGAGTTAATAATTCTATTCCCATTCAATCGTTCCCGGCGGCTTTGAGGTTATATCATAAACCGCGCGGCCCACTCCTTTTACTTCATTAATAATGCGGTTGGCAATCCGGCATAAAAATTCATGGCCTAAATCGGAAACATCAGCCGTCATATAAACGGTCGTATCTACCGAACGCAGAGCTATTACATAATCATACGCCCGCCCGTCGCCCACAACGCCAACGCTTCTGTCTAAAGTTAAAACAGCAAAAGCTTGGCCAACTTTATAATATTTGCCGCTTTTATGAAGTTCTTCCATAAAAATCGCGTCAACTTCTTTTAAAATGGCGAGCTTCTCGCGCGTTACTTCTCCCAGGCAACGAATAGCTTGGCCCGGTCCGGGATGAGGATGGCGCGCCCAAATTTCTTTAGGCAAGCCTAATTCCTGCGCCAATTCTCGAACTTCATCTTTAAAAATTTCTCTAAATGGTTCAACCAGCTTTAATCCCATTTTCTCCGGCAAACCGCCGACGTTATGATGCGATTTAATCCGCGCAGTCGGACCGCCATGAGCCGAAGTCGATTCAATTACATCCGGATAAAGCGTACCTTGGCCTAAAAAATCTATTTTTATTCCGCGTTCAAGCTCAATTTCTTTGGCTTTTTTCTCAAATACTTCAATAAAAGTCGCGCCGATTATTTTTCTCTTTTGTTCCGGATCAATCACGCCCGATAAGCGGGATAAAAATAAATCCTCCGCATCAACCACTTCAACCTTAACGCCGGCCTTATGCAAATATGCCGGTACTTCAATTTCTTCATTTTTCCTAAGCAAGCCGTTATTAACGAAAACCGAAATCGCCCGTTCACCGACGGCCAAAGCGCTTAATACCGACAAAGCGGAACTATCAACTCCGCCGCTAACGCCGATTAAAATATAATTTTTTTCTCCCAATTGCTCTCTGATTTTTTTTATTGCCCTATCCTTAAAAGACAGCATGGTCCATCGGCCGGTAATTCGGCAGATTTGCTTCAGGAAATAATTAATCATTTCCTGGCCATGCTGCGTGTGTTCAACTTCCGGATGAAACTGGACGGTAATAATTCTTTTTTCGCGGTTAATCATGGCGGCGATTGGACAAGTTTCGCTTTTGGCGATTACTTCAAATCCCGGCGGTAATTCTATGATCTGATCGCCATGGCTCATCCAAGCAACAATTTTTTCCGGCAAGCCTTCAAATAAAGTCTCTGAGGCATTTAAAGTCTTAATTTGGCGATATCCATATTCGCCTTGCCCGGGTACGACTTTTCCGCCAAGTAAATTACCGACTAATTGATGCCCATAGCATATCGCTAAAATTGGAATACCTAAATTAAAAATATCTTTCTCGACCGTAGGCGCGCCTTTTTCATAAACGCTGGCGGGTCCGCCGGAAATTATAATACCGGCCGGCTTTATTTCACGCGCTTTTTCTAATAATAGCTTAGCCGGAATTATTTCCGAGTAAGCGCCCGCCTTTCTGCATCTATTGGCAATTAGTTGCACAACCTGGCTGCCAAAATCACCGATTAAAATTGTATTATCATTTTTACCGATATTATTTTCCGTAATCATAATTTTTTTCTTGCCGAATTATTTAAAGATTATAAAAAATATTAAAATTATTATTACCAGTCAGTCTAAACCAATAAAAAATTATTGTCAAAAAAAATTTTTTAATTTTTAAAAAATATATTTGCAAAAAATAAAAAACTCTTATTAATAATTTTTATGATATAATAAAGAAGTGTGGATATCTCAGATTATTCAATAAGCTCAGAATTTTAAATAATATCGATTAATATTTAGTGTTCCGAGCTTATTTTTAAAACAAAGACTCGTAAATCCGAAATCCGACGGACAAATATCGGACAATGTTTTTTAAAAGGAGGATGACGCTAATGGCAATATCATTAACCCCGCCCGTAAACAGAACTAAGGAAGTTAAAGTGACCGATAAACAAATCAATCAATTTCTTAAAGCATTGGGAACTGCCTTGCGCGAACATCGTAATGATTTTTGCGATGCGGATATGCAGATGTTTTTAGGAACCCGCGAAACGGCCAGATGTTTAACCGGCAGCTTATTTCATGAACTTAAAGAGTGTATTGAAACAAACGCCGGCAGTATCCTCATTCAAGTCAACTATGATGAACCGGAGGCAATCCCCAAAGCAATCATAAAAACAGGGTTGGCCTGGAAGCAGGCTGGCCTTCACCCGTCTCAAATTCCTCTCATCGGAAGAGGTAAAAAAATTCACAAAGTGCGTGAAGTAGGTTTTGGCGATATGATGCCCACTCTTAATCTTCCAAGCGCGCTAGAAAAGAAAGGTCGAGACCTCGGCTTTAAGAACGGCTTTAAGCTGGCTGATCCGCTCACTGCTCTGCGCTTCATCTGCGCTAATCCTAACCGGCAAAGACAAAATAAGCTGGTTACTCTCTTCCAAGACATAAGTGGCCAACAATGGTATCTTATGTTTCCCGAAGATAATAGACGACCTAACCTAGGATGCGATCAGTGTAGCCCATTAAGTTACTGGGATGATGATACACATTTTTTAACAGTTTGTTAATCTCCGCTGGTTTCTTGTGCACTTGCTCTTTGGCTTAATATCTTCCCCGCAAATTTATTTTTTGCGGGGATTTTTATTTAAAAAATTTGGTTATTAATTTAAAGCAGCTGAATTTTTTATCTTTTTATGGTAAAATATTATTAATCAAGATAATTTTACTTTAAGAATAGATTATGTGGCAGGAAAATATAATACTTATATTAATTTTCTTAGCGGGCCTTTCTAATTTCAGCTTAGCCGCTTATGTTTATAAAAATGGCCCAGGCAAGAGGCTTAATAGAAATTTTTCATACCTTGGTTTTATAATTTTTTTATGGTGCATTAGTAATTTTGTCTCCTTAATTAGCCGCAACTTGACTTGGATTCGCTTAACTTACGCCCTAGGTTTGCTCGTGGTTTTATTTTCATTTTTTTTAGCCAGCGCAATGGCTGAAAAAGAAATAAGCAAATCTTTAAAATTATTCTTATTCTTAATAAGCGCTATATTATTTATTGCTTGTTTCTCCCCTCTGTTTATATATGATATTAACAGTTATGGAGTAAACGGCGTTGATGCCAGATTCGGACCTTTGTTCAGATGGTGGGAAGTTTATATGATAGTTATAGGCACTGTCGGAATATATCTGCCTATTGGGGCTTTGCCCCTACTTGATAATCACAGAAAAAAACAAATAGCATATTTTTATGCCGGCTGCTTTTCCTTCGCGGTCTGGTCAATTTTTACTAGCGTTATTCTTCCGTTTTTCGGATATACAAAACTTTTAAATCTTGACGCTCCAAGTACTATTTTTTTTACTAGCCTTACCAGCTACGCCATAATTAAATATGAAATAATGGGAATAAAATCATTATTTTTCAAAGCCTTTGCCTATTCATTGATTATAGGATTCATTAGCGGTATATTAGCAGTTGTTATTTTTTTAGTATCATGGTTTTTTAACAACTTTGGTTCAACCGCGGCCTATTTAATCTCAATTATTGTTTCTATTATAATTTTTTTAATTGGTAGATCTTTTTATATAGAAACTAAAGAGCTGGAAATGGCGAAAAATAGCCTTACGATAATGCTCCAAAAATCAGAAGAAGATCGATTGAAAGCTGAAGGAGAGAAAAATAAAACTTTAACAATCATCAAAAATTTCAGTGATGGACTTTTAATTATTGACAAGGAAGGTAAAGTTATTATTGTCAATCCTGTGGCTGAAGATTATTTAGGACTTAAGTCCAATAATATTCTGAAAAAAAATATAACCAGCTTATTTAAAAATCTGCCTGGTTTAAAAACGATTGCTTCTGATTTGCCGATAGTTGCAAATAAAATAGTTAAAAAAGAAATTGAAATAAACAAAAATTTAATCATTGAAATATCGGCCATTAAGCTAATCTTCAAAAAAAAGAATATCGGCAATTTAATTATTATGCACGATATAACCAGGGGTAAAAATGTAGAAAGATTAAAAACTGAGTTCGTTACATTGGCCGCCCATCAACTCCGCACACCTTTAACGGCGATTAAATGGTCATCGCGAGCGCTTTTAAACGGAGATGCCGGTCTGGTCGTTCCGGAACAGCGTGAATATATCGAAAAAATAGATATTAGCACTGAACGAATGATTTATTTAATAAAAGATCTTTTAAATGTAGGGCGTTTAGAAGAAGGCCAGTATATATATAAACCATCAAAATTCAAAATTAAAGACGCTTTTTTAAATGTTTTATCTAATATAAAACAAAAGGCTGACCACAAAAAAATTAAGTTAGACTACAAGCTACCGGCTGATGAGCTGCCATCAATCAGCGCCGATCAAGAAAAAATAGAGATAGTTATGCAAAATTTTATAGAGAACGCGGTTAACTATTCATCCGAGGGAAGTCTAATCTTAATTACGATTGAAAAGAGCGGAGAAAAATGGTTTTTTAAAGTGGCTGACTCGGGCATCGGAATTTCGGAAGAGAGTAAAGGACGAATTTTTAAAAAATTTTATAGAAGTAAAGAAGCATTTAAAAAAAATACTGAGGGGTCAGGCCTCGGCCTGTTTATGTGCAAAAACATCATCGAGAACCACGGAGGGAAAATCGGCTTTGAATCTAAGATTGGCAAAGGCTCAACTTTTTATTTTTCATTACCGCTTAAATCTGTAATAAAAGAAAAACCTACTAACTCATAAAAAATTTCTATCATTAAAAAATATTATTACAAAAAAATAAAAAATTTTGTTTATTTTATTTTTATGATATAATAAAAATATATCAAAAAAAATTTTACATATCCGGCCCCGCATCTGCTGGGCTATAACGAAAGGGGGTGTAAAAATATGGCGAAGAAAAAAGCTAAAAAGAAAGCAACTAAAAAAGTTGTGAAAAGAAAAGCAGTAAAAAAGAAAAAAACGACAAAGAAAAAGAAAAAAAGATAATTTATAAAGTTTTTACTTTATAAATAAAAAATAGAAGCGGCTTAAACCGTTTCTATTTTTTATTAAAACAAACTTTTTTGGTTATTTTTATTTTTTTCATCTTCGCTAAAAATTTTAATTGTGCCGTATTGACCGTCAAACCCTGGTTTAATAATTAAATTGCCTTCGCGCACCCGTTTAATACCTAAAACTATGGCCGGGTCAGTCATGGCCGTCAACTCTTTATAGCTAATATTCAATAAAATATTAAGTTCATTAACGCCTGATTTTATTAAATCATGATATGCTGATTGCACTCTTTTAGAATGTCTTGATTTAATATCTAAAGCTTCGGCGATAATCTTATCAAGTTCAACCAACTTTTTAAAAGGCGCGGCGCACTTAGGTTTAAAACCTAGAGGACGATCGGCAAGCTCATCCACTCTATTCATTACGCCGATAACTAAAGGTTTTTTACAGACCGGGCAAATATTTTTTTGTTTTTTAGTTTGTTCCGGAGTAAAACTTATGCCGCAGGCTCGATGGCCGTCGTAATGGTACATGCCTTCTTCCGGATAAAATTCTATCGTGTATTTTACTCCGGTTTTTTTATCGCCGCTTAGCGAACCGCCGCGGGAAGCTAAAACTTTATTTTCCAATAAAATTTTTTTATTTTTTATTATTTCATAAATTTCATCGTAGCAAATATTTTTCATTTCAAACACATTGGCTTCGCGCGCGATATTCGGCAGTGAATGAGCGTCGGAATTCGACAAAACGGTTAATTTATCCAAAGCTGACAAACGCCAATTCATTTCCGGGTCGCTTGATAATCCGGTTTCTATGGCATAAATATTTTTAGCGTACTCGTGAAAACATTCCTCCATTTTATCAAACCCTGATTTTGAACCGAAGACCGCGAACCACGGCGTCCAAATATGCGCCGGATAAATTAAAAACTTTTTATCAATACCTAAAACCAGTTTCATTAAAGCCGGAGCGCTCATGCCTAAAATCGGCCTTCCGTCCGAGCGAATATTATATTTTTTATCTAAAAAATTATTTAATTCCTCGGCCGCTCCTATATTCGGAGCATGAATTACTAAGTGAATGCGCCTGGCCGCGCCGCCGTCTTTATAAATTAAAGCCACTTCGGTTGATAAAATAAATTTTACTCTATCGTTTTTAGCGCTTTTTAATCTATATAATCCACTTTTACTACCCCCTTTAATTAAGCGAGTTAGGGGAATTTCTTCCAATTTACTCTTTATTTCGGAAAACCAAAGAGGGTAGGTAAAATCCCCGGTCGCGATTATATCTACGCCTTTAACCCGGCAAGCCGCATCAATATTTTCAAGCGTTAGCTCCGGCGAGCAGGAACGGGAATATTTTGAATGGATGTGCAAATCTAAAATTTGTTGCATAAAATAAGCATTGTCATCCCGGGCTCCCGCCCGCCTCGCAAGCAAAGCGTTGCGGGCGCGGTGACCCGGGATCCAGGAGTACTAAAGCTAAATCAAGTTATTGCAAAAAAATCTGGATTCCGGTCTGCCTACCAGATAGGCAGGCTCAAAGGCCGGAATGACAAATTAAAAATTTAACCAAACAACTTCAAATACTTGCCAATCGGCATATCTCGCTGTTTTTCGCCAACATCAACATCAAGCCATTTATCGTTAACTTTAACTTGCAAATATTGATGTAATATAAAATTTAAAAAAACATGCCGGCGCTTTATGTCTTTTTCCTTAAACCAACCGCTTTTGATTAAAAATATTTTTAATATATAATTACTGATTGTGCAAGGCATAAAACCTTCTATCCCCCATGATTGTTCAATCGATTTAAATAAATAATTAAATTTTAAAATAGTATTAAAACGTCCTGTAATAAATTTAGACCCCAAATAATCATAAGATAGCTTTAAAAATTCTTCTTGACTTTTAGATTGGCTTTTTAACTGATTAATTTTATCTATCATGCTTTGCGGTATTCGCTCCGGCATTTTTTCGTCCTTAAAACCCAAATGCGGTATAACTAACCGAGATAAAATAAAAATCACAAATATATAAATTACCGCCAAACAAAGAAAAATATCCATAAAATAAATTACTATTTTAATTAAACAACTTCTCTTTTTAACCTGTCCGCTTCGGCCAGCTGTTCCGGCGTATTAATACCGAACCATTCATCGTGATTTTTTAATTTTACCGCGCTAAACTTAGCCTGGCTGGCTAAAGCCTCTTCTATAAAGCTGGGCAAGCCGTATTCTCCTAAACCGCTAATCGGCCTTAAATTTAAATAATGCTTTTTAAACCACTCTCTTTTAAAGCAAAAAGTATTGGTATTAATTTCTTTAACTTTTTCCAGCTCCGGCGTCATATTTTCTTTTTCCACAATTTTAATTACGCGGCCGTTCGCTCCGCGGACAACGCGCCCTAATCCTTGAGGGTCGGGCGGCTCGCAAGTCAAAATACTAATATCATTACTGTTTGCTAAATGCAATTCAATCAATTCAAAAAGCGAACTGAATTTATAAAATGCCGAATCGTCGCCGTTTATTACCAAAAAATTATCAAAATTTACGGGCAATGCTTTCTCTCCTGTCAGCGCGGCATGCGCTGTGCCTAACCGTTCATTTTGCATGGCATAAATATAGCCATTGCCGATTTTTTCTTTAACAACCTCCGATCTAAAACCGACTACCAAACAAATTTGATTTTTACTTAACCCGCCTTTTTCCAATTCATCTAAAATATAACTTATAATCGGCCGTTTATTTATTTGATGGAGAACCTTCGGCAAATCAACACAACCGAGCCTTTTACCCTGGCCGGCCGCCAAAATCACCACGCCAAAATTTTTTATTTCATAAGCCATACAAAAAATTATATTTAAATTAAATTTTTTTGTTTTTTACTACTAAATCAGATAATTCATGCGATTTATAACCTTTATCATACGGTCCCTTGATTAAAAATAATTCTCCTTTTTTTAATATTTTCAGCATCTCTTCGGCTTCACTTATATTATCGTTAATAATCAAAATTTTTTCGTCCGTTTTGCTTAGCGATTTTAAATACCGGCTTTGCTTTTTATCTTTTTCTTCATAAATTATCTTGGCAAAATATTTTGCTATGCTTAAATTCTTAATTTTCTCCTGCTGCCACTTTTTATTGCCGAAAGTCATTAAAATTAATTCCGCTCCGGTGCTCTTAAAATATTTTAGAACATTTTTAGCGCCAGTTTTTAAATAATTATCAATATGGCTGATTATTTTTTTTATTTTTGATTTTAATTTTTTTTCTCTGGCGCAATCAATTCTGCCTTCATCTTTTAAAATACTTAAATAATCATCACAATTAAAATTAATGCCTGCTTTTTTATAATATTTATCATAGTCCGCTTGAAAATTTTCTTTATCAAAAATACCGGCTATTTTTTCCTTTAATTTTGCCGTATCCAATAAAGTATAATCCAAATCAAAAATTATCTTTACCTTGTTAGAAATATTTAAATTATTTTTAGCTAACATAAAATTTTAATAAATTTTACCCTTTTAAAAACCGCTATTAAGGATGATTGATTTTATTATCATCTTCTATTCTAACGGAGTTTATAAATCGTAGATTGCTTTGGCAAGTTTATCGGAATCATGCCTGATTAAAGATCTTAAATTATTTAAAGCATCGCTTTTTTTCGCCAGGTAAACTTTATGGCTAAGCAAATTATAACTTAATAATTTTACTTTTGGCAACTCGCTTAAATCGCCTATTGCAACCAAATCTTCGCCTTGGCGCAAATATTTTTTTAAAATTTTCTTATCCGGTTTTTCCTTGTTATAAATAACATAATTAATCGTTCCGCGGCCTAAATATTTCTCCAGAATTTTAACGTAATCAACCAATGTAAATCCGTCGGTTTGTCCGGGCTTAGTCATTAGATTGCTAACATAAATAACTTTTGCCTTGGATTTTATAATCGCCCCGCATAAGCCTTTGACTAAAAAATTAGGAATTAAACTTGCGTATAAATCACCAGGATTGATAATAATTTTATCCGCTTGCTTTATTGCGTCGATAATTTCCGGATTAACCTTAGCCGCCGGCTTTAAATACAATTTTTTTAAATTTAGCATTTCAGACGAGTTGCTGTAAATTTTATTTTCGCCGATTATTTTTTTGCCATTTTTTAAAACGGCTATTAGCCTGGTGCTTGTTAAAGTTACCGGCATAACCCGGCCCTTAATGCGTAAAATATGACCGACTTCTTTAATCGCTTCATCAAAGCCGCCAGAAACTTTCTCTAGAGTTGAAAGAAAAATATTGCCAAAACTATGGCCGGATAAACCGCCGCCGGAATATCGATAATTAAATAACTCTCTTAGAACTTGGCTTGATTCGGAAAGCGCCACTAAGCATTGCCTGACATCGCCCGGCGGTAAAACTCCCAGTTCATCCCGTAAAACTCCCGAAGAGCCGCCGTCATCGGCCATGCTGACAATCGCCGATAAATCTATTGGATATTTTTTTAAGCCGGAAAGAATCATGAAACTGCCTGACCCTCCGCCAATAGTAACAATTTTTTGTTTTTTAGCCATAAACGTTTTATTATTTCCACGAGAGACCTGCCTGTCCGACAGGCAGGCAGGCGAAAATCCGGAATTATTTATATAAAATCCATTCTAAATTCTTTGCCCCAATCTTTAAAACCCAAACGAGCATATAACGCATGAACTTTAACTCTGGACTGTCTTGAGGTACCGATTAATTTATAGCAATTGTTTTGCTTGGCGGTTTTAATTAATTCTTCAATAAGTTTCGTGCCTAAGCCTTGGCTTCTAAAATTTTCATCTATAAAAACGTCTTCCATAAAACCGAACGGCTCTTCATGCAAATCGTTTTTTAAAATATATAAATTAGCCCGGGCAATTTCTTTGCCGTCCTGTTTAATAAATAATTTTAGGCCATTGGCATTTATTTTTTTCTGTTTTATATCCATATGTTTGTATTTTGTATAAAGTATTATGTATTACACAAAAATGCTAAGGTATAGACCTTAATGCATTACACAAAATACTTTATACATTATTTATTCCACGGTTACGCTTTTCGCCAAATTTCTCGGCTTATCTACATCTCGTTTGTTTAATATAGCCATATAATAAGCGAATAATTGCAAAGGAATGGTGGCCAATATCGGCGTCAGCATTTCTAAAGTTTTCGGTATAAAAATTACTTCGTCCGCCACCTCATTTATTTTACTATCGCCCTCCGTCGCGATTGCAATAATTTTTCCGCCGCGCGCTTTTATTTCCTGCATATTGGAATAATTTTTTTCATAAACGCTATCGGCCGGCGCGATTACAAGAGAAGGAAAATTCTCATCAAGCAATGCGATAGCGCCATGCTTCATTTCGCCCGAAGCAAAACCTTCGGCATGAATATAAGATATTTCCTTTAATTTAAGCGCGCCTTCAAAAGCTACCGGCTGGTTATATTTTCTGCCTAAATAAGCAAAATGCTTAAATTTATAATATGACTGGGCAATTTTTTTTATTTGTTTATCGGTTGATAAAACCTGCTTTATTTTATCCGGCAGCTTAGCTAATTCATTAATAATTCTCTGCCCCATAACCAAAGACATTTGCCTTTGCCGGCCAAACATTACGGTCATTAAAGCCAGAATTGCAACTTGAGAGGTAAAAGCTTTGGTTGAAGCCACGGAAGTTTCCGGACCGATATGATTATAAACTCCGGCATCAGTCTCGCGGGCGATGGTTGAACCAACGACATTAACGATGCCTAAAATAAGCGAACCTTTTTCTTTAGCCTCCCTAAGCGCGGCCAAGGTGTCGGCGGTTTCGCCGGATTGACTGATGGCGATAACCAAAGTTTTACTGTCCAATACCGGCTTGCGATAACGAAATTCGGAAGCATAATCAACTTCCGTTGATATGCCCGCATATTCTTCAAGCATATATTCACCGACTAATCCGGCATTTCTGGCCGTCCCGCAGGCCACAATTGCAATTTTTTCTATTTTTCTAATTTTATCAACCACTTCATCCAATCCGCCCAATTTTGCTTTGCCTTCATCTATGATTATTCGGCCGCGCAAACTATTGGCGATTGAGTTCGGCTGCTCGAATATCTCTTTAAGCATAAAATGGGGAAAACCGCCCTTTTCGCTTTCTTCTAAATTCCAATCAATCTCTTTAGTCTCCTTAGCCACAGTCTCATTTTTTAAATTATAAATTTTAAGGCCGTCGCCGTTTATTTCCGCAACTTCGTTATCATCCAAATATATCACTTGTTTAGTATAGCGGATTATGGCCGAAACATCGGAAGCAATGATAGTTTCATTATCAGCCAATCCTAAAACCAAAGGCGAACCGCGTCTGGCCGCCAATAATTTATCCGGTTCGTCCGCGTGATAAAGCGCTAAACCGTATGTGCCTTTTAAAATTTTTAAAGCCTTGATTAAAGTGCTGGTTAAATTACCGTCATATATATCTTCCAAAAGATGGGCGATTACTTCAGTATCGGTCTGCGAAACAAATTTATGCCCTTTAGCGATTAAGCGGGTTTTTAATTCCTGATAATTCTCTATAATGCCATTATGCACCAGCCAAATTTTCTTTTGGCAATCGCAATGCGGATGCGCGTTTATTTCCGAAGGTTCACCATGCGTGGCCCAGCGCGTATGAGCTATGCCTAAGCCCGGCCCCTTAACCGAGGATAAATCCATAAGATTTAATTTTTTTTCCAGCTCCGCGATTTTACCAACAGCCTTGGACGAAAAAACACCATTAGCAGTTTTTATTGAAATGCCCGAGCTGTCATAACCGCGATACTCCAGCCGCTTTAAACCGTCGAGCAAAATAGGCAAAACATTATTTTTTCCAATATAACCTACGATTCCGCACATATATTTCTTGTCATTGCGAGAAGCTTCGGCGGCGAAGCAATCTCACGAACGACATATTATTATATAAATTTCCACATTTGCAAAAACAAAGTTTTCTGCGTTTCATAAATCATTTTATTTTCTATAATTACACCGACCGGATTATTCCGGCTGTCGCGCGATATGAAGGCGCATTTACCGGCGTAAATTAATATATAAGTCATCATGTCCATTTTTCCCGAGCTTACCGAGGGAAGCCACTTTCTTTCATCCAAGCCATAAGTTCCGCCGCCGGAAGATAGGGAAATAGTATTAACTTTTATTTTACTCTTAATTCTTTTTTTGTTAAAATCCGGATAAGCGCTATAAACATCCTCGCGGACTCCGGCCGCGGAATAAACATAATATTCTTTAACCTCAAGATCTTTAGCCGAATTTAAAATATCGTCTAAAATAAACTTTATTCCCGACTTGCCCTCATAAAATTTAGTTACCGGCTTATTTCCGCCCTTTTCCTGCAATGATTTCATTTCGGGAATCAATTCTTTGATTTTTTCCCCGGCATTTTTAAGTTCTTCCGCCCGATCGGCTAATAATTTCAAAATTTTTTCCGGATCTTCGGCTACAAAATGCTGTTTGGTATTTTTATGAAAAAAACTTACCAATCCGGCTTCCTGCAATTTTTTTAATATGTCATAAGCCGTACCGCGATTTAAATTAGAAAAAGAGGCCAAATTTCTGACCGAGCTGTCCCCATGCTCAAGTAGCGATAAATAAATCGCTGTTTCCTTGTCACTAAAACCCAATTTTTTTAAAATAGAAATGTCCATACTTAAAATTAGATAAGCTGCTATCAAGATGAAAAAATACCTAAGTGGATAGCAGCTTTATTTTTTTAAATCTCAGTTTTATTAACTGAGAATTATTTTTTAAAATTTTTTAAATTTCACCTCCTATTATTAATATATCACTTTATATTTATCTGTCAACTATTTTTCTACAATATTTATTAAAAATACATATTTTTATTTAAAATTAAAGATAATTTATATATAATTCTGTCATAAATAAAAGAGCAGATTATTCTGCTCTAAAAAAGTTATCCACTTATTTATTTTTTCTTCTAACTTCTCTAATTCTTTTTGTTTCTCTAATAATAATTCCTTTTTGACATTTCCAAAATGAAAGCTCCCTTTTGGCTGCAAGCCTCATATAAGATATTGCGTTAGTTAAATCTGTTGCCCGCACTACATGATTTTTAATTTGCACCATTGCCATCCAGCCCACGCCCTTTTTTATAGCCCTTATTTCTCCATATAACCTAAAATCCCGCATAACATTCTCCATAGCACCCTCCGTTCATCCGTTAAGTGTTATTAAAGTTAGTTATAATAAAAGATCAATATAAAATATATAATAACATAAAAAGATAAAAAATCAAAATTACCGCCAAAGTAACATTATTAAATGTCTAAATGCGAGAAAACAAAAACAACCATAAGATTAAAATTATTTTAAAGATTCAGAGCTTGCCATTGACGTTAGATCTTATTTTATGAGGATATTTATATTCCAAAACAATGATATTTTGCCCGAGTTGCACTAACAATATTTAACAATAAATCTTATAATTATAAACATCGTCCCAATTACTTCCCCCTACGACATGTAAAAAATTACGAGCTAAAATAATAGAGAAAAAAACCGGGCTAAAGACAATTTTGTCTTTCACCCGGCAAGTTTATATGTATAACTACAATTTACCCATAAGTTATTGCTTGGGGCAAATTATGTACGTTAACCTTGAAGAGACCGGCTTTTTTTGGAAACAACTTATAAAAGCAATATGCTTCCTTGGAAATATTTTCCCAAATTAAAAAAGAGTTTAGCGGAGTAATAAACTCCCTCCCAAAAATATTTGTGAGAAGCCAAACCATAGGTCGGTGGGTTTGGAAGTAAAAGGCATGTCTACTAAAATTATTAAACTTCTTAACATAATTATAGTAATTAGCCACTAAGAACCTGGTAATTTCTTTAATTTCTGCATATTCAGAATCATTCTTTGGCTTTTTGTAGAATGACAGACGTCCGAGTTCAATTCTTAACTCGGCATGTTTTCTGTCATACAGCATGATCTTGTCTATCGGCAATTCGCCGACGAATGATCCAAGAGTAGCTAAAATCTTACCCTCCGTCAGTACTATAGTGTAAAACTCTGGGCATTCGTCACCGAAATTTTTACCTTCTTCTTGCAGATTGCATGCCCAATAAATTTTTTGGCAAAAATCATCCACTTCTTCGTATTGAGAATCTTTTTTTTCTATAATCTTGAATTCCATTTTTTACCTCCTTGGTAAGCGTTTCTCTAAAAGTTAGAGAGCGCTTTTCTTTTCCGTAAAATAATGTGAGGAGGCAAAAAGCGCTCATTAAATATTTATATTTAATTTGTTTTTTAAAAACAAATATTATAAAATTTTGATAAACAAGCGCGAAATTATCAATTACGAAATTAGAAAATAGTGATTATTCAATTGTCAAAAGATCGAATAAATTAGCTTAGCGCATTTTAACATAAATGTCAAGATATTGTACTAGAAGGGTACATAGGTAACACATTGTGATATTTAAAGGTAAAGTTAAT
>CAZGKM010000012.1:0-42833 GCA_964526325.1 uncultured Gammaproteobacteria bacterium | reverse complement strand
TTTATAAAACGGCGCAGCAAATTGGCATCTTTATAATCAATGTCTTTTACGTTATCCACGCAAAAATGGCATTGTTTTTCTTTTTTTATTGCTTCTTCCATAGTTATTCGTCAAATAAAATTTTAATGGCCTATAGAGCTTTGCTCGCTATTAAAATTTTATTTGACACGTTATATTTTTTGAAAGTATTGAAAACTTTTTCTAAAAAAGTTTTCAAAGGGTTTAAAATGGTATATTTTCAACTCTAATTTCTTCTTCGCTCGTATTGCCATCTCCCATGCCGGCAGCTTCTTCGACGTCAATCACGGGTTCGCTTGGTACTGGCGGTTCTTCCGAACGGCTCAGCGAACTGCCGGTTCCGGCTCGATCTAGCATAATCATATTTTCAGCTATAATCTCGGTGCGATAGCGCTTAACTCCGTCTTGGCCAACCCAATCGCGAGTTTGCATTCTGCCTTCAAGATAAATTTTTGAGCCTTTTTTTAAATATTGGCCGCAAATTTCGGCTAATCGCCTCCAGGCGACAATGTTATGAAATTCAGCTTTATCGCGCTTTTGTCCCGATTGATCCGTCCAAACAAAATTTGTAGCAACAGAAAATGAAGCGACTGTCTGCCCGGTTGGCGTAGTTCTTATTTCCGGGTCTCGAGTCAAATTACCGATGACCATAGCTTTGTTTAAATTCATAAATTTTCTTTTTAGGCTTCCGCCGATAGCGGCGGATAACCGTTAATAATTTATCCCGAACGAACGGGGCCCCGACCGATATTTTAGATTAAAAAAACGGCGAGAGAATTAATTATAGTAAATCGTTTGTTTCTAAAATTTTATCCAGTTTTTCGTCCAAATCCTTTAAATCAACTTTTTCTTTATCCGTTTCTTTGACTTTCTCTTTTTCTTCTTTTTCTTCTTTAACATTTCTAGCGGCGATTTTTTCGGCGATTTTTTTATCTTGGGCGATCTGCTCCGCTGTTTTCACTTTTTTAATGATAATTTGCTGTCTTAAAATTTCATTCATCATGCGTAAAGCGCGATCAACGTTAATTAAGCTTTCTCCGGCCATATCAAACTCAACTAAATTATAATAACCGTAGCGAAAACCTTTTATCGGATAAGCCAGCCTTTTTTTACCCAAATCTTCAGCTAAAGTTATTTTGCCTTGATTGCTTAAAATCAAAGAATTTACTTTTTCTATAATTGGTTTTACCTCGTCTTCGCTAAACTTATTGGAGATTAAGTAGAGTAATTCATAATGAGGCATCTCTCCTGATTTTACTTTTGACATAATTTTAATTGGTTATAAATAATAAAACCCAGATATTCTCTTATTTTCGAAAAAAAATCGAAAAAAATTCTGGGATTGAGAATACCTTTAGCTTCGCCTTAAACGAAACTATCTAACGGCTCTGGCCGCTAAATATGGGAAAGGTTAAATATTAAATTGCATTTGTACATTACCACAGCCAAAAATAAATTGCAAGGGCTTAATTCTTATGATAAGGTTTAATTAAAATAATCTTAGTTTTATTATTAATTTGTCATCGCTGATTTAACTGGAAATTAGGAAATTAACTACAAAAAATCTTATATTTTTATCTACATTTAAATATGCAATACTTTTTCATTTTAGGCTCTAATCCAACTCTGTCTTTAGCCGAATTAACCGCGGTTTTTAATAATGGAAAATTTTTTCCTGTTCAAAAGAATATTGCATTTTTAGAAACCGACTATGAAATTAAGGCTAATATTATTAAAAATATCGGTGGCACTATTAAATTCGGCATAATTTATAATAAAATAACTTCGCCCGCGCCTAAAGACATACTAAAATCCGTTGCGGTTTTCGCTAAACCGGAAAAAATTGAATCAAAATTCAATTTTGGCATCTCTTATTATGGCAAAAGTAAAATTAAGTTAAAAATTTTAGGCATGGAATTTAAAAAACTGCTTAAACAGTCAGCTATAAACAGCCGCTGGGTTATAAGCCGCGAGCCGACATTGTCAAGCGTAGTCGTAGAACAAAATAAATTAGTTACCGAAAAAGGTACGGAAATCGTCATAATTGAATTTAATAAAAAATTATTTCTGGGAAAAACCATAGCTGTTCAACCATTTAAAGAATTGTCGTTCCGTGATTACGGCCGGCCGGCCCGCGACGATTATTCCGGCATGCTACCGCCGAAATTGGCGCAGATGATGATAAATTTAGCCGGCGCAAAATTAGATAGTGCCATTTTAGACCCGTTTTGCGGTTCAGGCACGATTATCACCGAAGCCATGCTTATGGGTTACACCAACATTATAGGCACTGATATTTCCAGTAAAGCAATAATAGACACTAAAAAAAATATTGAATGGACTAAGAATAATTTTCAATTACCAATTTTTAATTTTCAACCAATAAACACTGATGCTACGCAAATTTCCAAACAAATCGCACTTCAATCGATTGATGTCATTATTACCGAACCATACCTAGGTCCGCAAAGAGGTAATATCGAAATTCAAAAAATAATAACGGTACTGGAAAAATTGTATTCCAAAAGTTTACAAGAATTTAATAAAATTTTAAAGCCAAACGGTAGAATTGTAATAATTTGGCCGGTGTTTCAGGAAAAACATCAGCCTGTTTTTATAAATCCTAATATAATCGGTCTGAAAATTATTAACCCTATGCCTTCTGATTTACAAAAAAATACTTTTATAAAATTAACAAACCGTAATACTATAATATACGGCCGAGAAGGGCAGAAAGTTTGGCGCGAAATAGTAATATTAGAAAAAAGTTAGCTTGATTTTTTTCTAAATTTAGATAAAATTTAATTATGCTGAATTACTACTCTCGCAGAAAAAAATTTTTCAAAGAAAACTATTGGAATAAAAACCATAATGATATTTTAATTCCAAATGGAATGATAGAGGGAACGGTAGACCTTGTAAGTAAACTAAAAATTTACTTAAATTAGTTGAAACAGAAAATTATATTTCAAAAAAATAATAAAACATAGTCCTTTAACAAATATTTCGGCGCTTAAAGCCTTAAAATAAAATATGGTTTAAAAAGGAGGTGAAACCATGGTGTCCATTGAAATACGCGAGCCCACTGACGCTGAATTGGCTGAATTGGAAAAAGAAAAAATTAACAAAAAATTTAAAATTCAGGATCCTGAAAATAACTATCCACGCAAAGATCTTTTCCAAATCTTTAAAAAAGAAATTTATCATTACAATCGGTTACTCCAAAAGAAAAAACAAAAGTGGGCTAAAACTGGTAAAGCCGGGCGAAAAAAATCGGCTTTAAGTCATGTACGCTTCGTAATCAGGATAGCTAAACAATATCGAGGCCTGGGGCTTGGTTTTCTGGATTTAATTCAAGAAGGTATTGTCGGCTTATTACGAGCAATCAAAAAATTTGATCCAAAAAGAGAATATAAATTTTCCACTTACGCTTTTTGGTGGATTAGGCAAGCTATCCAAAACGCCATTTTCTACCAATCACGCACCATTAGATTTCCGGTCCACGTAGGAGAGCTGCTGAATGACTTTGACCGAACGGAAAAATTATTACTGAAAAAATTAGAGCGCCAACCCGATGAAGAAGAAATAGCTAATCAAATGGGAATTACCGTAAAAAAAATTAGGGAATTAAAAACTCTAAAAAATAGAAATCATTCGGTTTCTTTATCCGCTCCGGTTAAAGCTTATCGCAGCCATAAAAGCGAAAAAACAAGTCCTTTGGAAAATTTTTTGTCTAACGAAGAAGAAGAAGTGCCGCTAGAAACAAAAATCTACCAAAAAGAACTTACCGCTATTTGGCAGATTGTCAGCCAAGCTCTGGGCTGCGACAACAATGGCAGGATATTTCAAATAATAGCCGAACGAAATCAGAATAATTTTCAAGAAATTTTGCGCAGACGAGGAATAACCAGGCTGACGGATTCGGAAAGATTATTCTATATTCTGGCTCGACGAACCGTTAATACTCTAGAAGCAATAGGCCAAGATTTTAAAGTCACCAGAGAAGATATAAGACAATTGGAGGCGAGAGCTTTAAGGCTGCTTCGCCATCCAAAATGGAAAAGAAAATTTGAACAATTTTTATAAACCTGCAGTTTTAAAATAAAACTGCAGGTTCTTTTTTAAAAAAATTTAATTAATCAAAAAATTACAAACATCGCCGTCTTGAATTTTATACTCTTTGCCCTCGGTTCTAATCCACCCCAGTTCGCGCGCTTTAGCCTCGCTCCCGGCTTCAATAAATTTTTGCCAATTAATAACTTCGGCGCGAATAAAGCCTTTGGTAAAATCCGTGTGGATTACTCCGGCCGCTTGCGGCGCTTTAGAGCCCCGGCTAACCGTCCAGGCTCTGGTTTCATCAGCTCCGGTAGTTAAAAAAGTAATCAAACCTAAAGTTTCATAAGAAGCTTTAATCAATTTATCCAATCCGCTTTGGTTTAAGCCCAATTCTTTAATGTACTCCGCTTGCTCCGCTTCAGGCAGACCGGCGATTTCCTCTTCTAGCTTGGCATTAATTTTAATAACTCCACTGCCCCAATTATTAAAATCATCAACTGTATTATCTTGAATATTTAAGGCATAAATTATGGGTTTACTGGTTAAAAGACTTAAGCCTTTAACTTCTTTTTTTTCTTCGTCCGTTAATTCAAGCTCTCTCGCCGCCCTGCCTGACTCAAGCTGTACTTTCAACTTTTCCAATAGCACTTTTAAGGCAATCATTTCTTTATTGCCGCTCTTAGCTTCTCTCCCGACTTTATCCAACCTTTTTATCACCGTAGCCAAATCGGCGAAAATTAATTCAAGATTAATGGTTTCTCTATCGTCCTCTGGATCAATCCTGCCGTTAATATGGATAATATTATCGTCTTTAAATTCCCTGACCACTTCGCAGATAGCATCGCATTCGCGGATATGCGACAAAAACTGATTGCCTAAGCCTTCGCCTTTGGACGCGCCTTTAACCAAGCCGGCGATATCGACAAATTCAATATAGGTCGGTATGATTTTTTTCGGCTTTGAGATAGCCGCCAGTTTTTCCAATCTTTCATCAGGGACTTTAACCACGCCGACATTCGGATCAATGGTACAAAAAGGATAATTGGATGCTTCAACTTTTTTCTTGGTTAAAGCATTAAATAAAGTTGACTTACCGACGTTAGGCAAGCCGACAATTCCAATAGATAGTGACATAATAAATATTAACTAATTACTATTTGAATTTAGCAGAGATTTAAAAATTTTACAAATAAAATACTCAGCAACAAACTGAGTATTTTTTGCGGGGGGTAGTGAAGCTGATTATAACCTACTTCCAGGAGTTGGATCGGTATTATATCGTGCCAAAAGTGGGGCAAGGTTCGTTATAATTGGGCAATCCGTGGCCATATTGATTATCGGCTCCCAAGCGGGTGAAATTGGGCAAGAACGGGGTTACACGGGGTGAGTTGGGAGGAACTGGGAGAACGGTGGTTGGGCACTAGAACTTTTATTTTATAACGTCTGGCGCTCCAAATTGAATTGGGCATCTTTTTTCTCCATTTAGTATTAAATCAATTTCATTATTAGGTAAGCCTGGATGTTGTATGTTTTGATCAAATGAAGATTTTATAAAACTCTCTTGCTCTATAATAAAATTATTAATTTCATTTTCTGACACCCCGACTTTATAATTTTCAAAATAAGGGGATTCGGATTGCGTACCTTTTAAATACACTAAATTATAGATTCGATAAGTATTTACTTCTCCTCTTCTTCTAAATTCAATTTCTGTAATTGCAGGAAATCTTGGTTCCATTTGATTTAATATAAAGCAGTACAAAAAGTATTCTGTATTTTTTCCTGTTTTGTCTAGATTAAATAATAGAAAATGATGTATTATCTCGTTATAAGTTAAATCGTTAGAAATTTGATTAATTTTGTGAAGCTTGAATTCATCTTTAAGTGCAGGCATTAACCAAGAAACACCTCTTAATTCAATGTCATCGGGAGAATTAATTTTAAATTTTTTTTCTTCTTTCAAATAAGAATAAGTGAAAATTGGATCATCTTTTTTTTCTATTTCTTTTTTTGATAAATTATAGCTTTTTTCTGAGAAGTCTAATCCTTTATTCGTTGAAATATAAGAAAGAATAACAATGAAAAAAGTAATAATTGGAATTAAGTAATAGAAAATTACTTTTTCAATCTTCTTCCAATTTAATTTTTTTATTAATTTGTTGAGTTTAAATTTTTTCACATTTATCTATAATAACTTTTTTTCAAATACTTCCGCGAAAACTTCTTTTAACTGCTCGTTATAGAAAGGCAATCCAATCAATTTAAAGTCCCTATTCTCCATTCTGATGTTTGTTTTAGCCATGTCTTCCAGGCTGACAAGCATTTTTTGTTTCCAGCCCTCTTTTGAATTATCATAGACACCTTTATCATCTTTAAATTGATTGCCTTTTGGCTCAATAAAAACCTGATAAATCAAAACCTTGCTGGTTTTTGTTTCTTTTAAAAATAATACGAAGTCAGGTTCGAATGTCGACCCGTCATTAAAGTTGTAAATTGCCAGATCTCTTTCGTTTCTGAATAGATACATGTCGATATATTTCTTTTTTAACTTTTCAACGACTACATCAAAGAACTTAATAAAATTCTTTTCTTCATCTGTTCCGAATAGGCTATTTTGGGCAAACCATTTTTTTGCTTTCAAATCAATCTCCTCATTTAGATCAATGGCTCGCGGAGAATCGCCATCGATTTTCAATAATTTATCTTTGAATACATTGCTTATCATTTTGGCTTCAAATTCTGTGGTACCGATATATTCTGTAGCACTTCTTTTTATTTCATCAGCTGTTTGTTTAATGACGAATAATGCAATTTCAACTTTTTGATTTTGGGTTAAATTTTCTATCTCATTCTTTGGACCCGTTACTAGCACTTCATGTTTTGATAAAAAATCTTTACTGCTAATAAAATCATTTAATGATTCGAGCTTAGGATAGTAAGTTGATAAATTATCAAATGTAAAAAATTCCAATTTATTCAGAGCATGTCTTATGACGTTTTCACCAAAATCAGTTAGCTTATATGATTTGGTTTCGACTCCGCTATATTGTTTTTCGAACTTCAGCTTATCTCGATTCAAAATCTCATCTTCTTTTATAAAACCAGAATGAAGATTATAAGAATATTGCCGTTTTATTTCTGTTCCGAAGCTTGTGCATTTGCTTCTGTCATTTTTAACTTTCTTGTTTTGAAACACAAAGCCTTTCAGCCACAAATCAGTGCTTTTTATTTCTTCTTTTATCTCAAGTTTTTTAGTAATAGTTCTTTCTGCCTTGATGCCGATTTGGACTAAAGCGGAATTTAATTCCTGAATATATTTTGGATTATGAGCGCTATGGTATAATAACTTTTCTAAAATTCTTAATTCGTTTTCAGCATCTTCGTCAAATTTTCTCGTGAACTTATCGTTCCTATTTTTTAAAGTAAACGGAAAATATCTTGCACCTCTTCCGATCAACTGCGCTTCGGACATGGTCGTGCCTCCTGGCTTATTGCTTTTGGCATCTCTAGTATCATAAAGACGAACAATATCAAATAAATTCAGAACATCCCAACCCTCATTCAACATATCTACGGCAAAAATGGCACGTACTTCATTATGCTTATCCTCGAGCGAATTCAATCTTAACTGTTTGTCTTCATTTATATTTTTAGAATCTAAGAGTAAACACTTGCTTTCTTCAAAATCCGTTTTCAATTCTTTTATAAGGTTATCAATAGTAATTTTATTTTCAGCAAAGTACTTAAAAGCCATCTTTAAATTTTCGCTATCAAGTTTTTCCAGTTTTTTAAAGTCACTGGACTTTAGAATTTTTATTTTTTCACAAAAATCATGGTAGTTTATTTCTGATGATTTAATATCTTTGGATTTGAACAGAATTACCGGCTTCAAAAAAATGCCGTTTTTTTCTGCAATCTTTCGGCGATACTGGCTTAAAACAACCGCCGAGAGACTTCTGTCTAAGGTTTCCAGATCAGCTTGTATAACTTCAATTTCTTTCGAGTATTTATCTTTTCGGTATTCCTTAAGATCATATTGGAAAATTGTTATCGGTTCATACTTAGCTTTTATATTCTCATTATAAAAATCAATTGTCGCAGTATATTCCAAGAGAATATTCCCCGAATTACTGGTAAATATTTTTAATATCGTTCCCTCCCAGGACTTATACTCCTCTTGTTCAGTTTTGCTTAAGCCTTCAATCTTTATTTCTGATAAATTTCCAAATAAGGACACTTGGCTCGGCTTATTATTCTTTACTTTTGTTAAGGCGTTGATATGATGTGCTTCGTCTGAAATCAAAACAATTTTTTTATTAGAAAAGTCCTCGAAAGTAATCAAGTTTTCCTTTGGTTCATTCATTCTTGTGTGTAAGCCTTGAATGGTTGTAAAAATAATATTAACATCCTCATCATTGGCTTCGTCAAAATTGTTGACCTCATTTATTTTCACGTTCTTGTTTCCAAATTTTATGTTCTCGGCAAAAAGATATTTGCTGGATTTTTTATTCAAAAAATTATCTCTTGTTTTTTCAATGATATTCGCGCTGTTTACGAAAAATACATAATTTCTATAGCCGAGTGAATATAGGTGTAAAATATTACTGGCCATTACCAAGGTTTTTCCGCTTCCAGTTGCCATATGAAACAAAAGCTGAGAGGGATTTTTCTTCTCGGGAAAACCGCCAAAATAAAAAGCAAAGCGCCCAATAGCTTCTTTCTGATACTCGCGGACAGAAAAACCTGGATTTAAATTATTCAAATCTTCAGGAGATATTTTGTTTTTGAAAAAATCCGGCCCGTTTATTTTTAGAGCGGAATTAAAATCTTCGTGAAGCATATTAATTTTGATAAAATTGCTTATTTAACTTCTTGTCTTCCGCGCTGACTTTATATTCCTTGTCGTCTATGTCGCTCAAATTTACATAAAGCTGGTTTTTGTCCAGCACCTCAAATAAAAATCTTTTCTGATCACCAATCGAGAGATCGTCAAACTCTTTGGCATTGGCGTCAAACGACTTAACATTAATTTTATAACTAAGTCGTCCACTATCTTTAATTTCATTCCAAATCTTTTTAATTTCTGCTTTAGTCTTTGCTTTATTGATGCCGTCAATTATTGTTTCATTCCATTTCGTTAATTCGCAATAAACAAATTCGCCACCGCCTTTCCAGTTTTCAATATGTGAGATTCCTGATTGATCACCCATGATGACATTTTTTAACCTTGCAACGCAATCATTTTCACCATAGTCAAGCTGTTCGATTCCGATATATTTTCTACCCATTTTATGAGAAACTGCGGCAGTAGTACCACTCCCCAAATGAAAGTCTAAAACTATATCATTTTTTTTCGTTGTCATGTCGATAATACGTCTAATCAAAAATTCAGGTTTTTTACCACCTAATAATTCAACATCTCCCTCAAGATATAGATTCACAATCGGGATATCACTCCAAATGTCCCCAAGTGCTTGCTGAAAAGTTTTATCACCAAGATAATTAGTTATTATTCTATCTGATAAAAATACAGCCTCGCGTCCATTCCATGCGTATTTATTAAGGCCAGTAGCCGTTTTTATGGCAGTTAATTTTTTATTGCCTAGTGTTTTCTTAAATATATCCGATTTATTTCTCACTCTATTAAAAATTAACTCGGCATTATCAAGCATAAATTTTTCTTTTTCATCTTCTTCTTTTATTCCCAATTTTTTTAACACATCCTGTAAATTTGATATAGTCCAATCCGAAATCTTCTGACTATTATTTTTTTCTATATATTTATTATATTCCTTGTCAATTTCTGTTTCAGTATACTGAGGTTTTATTTTAGTTCCTTTATTTTTTGAATAAACGTGAATAAATTCTTTTATTTTCGGCGGTTTCTTATCAATATGTGCCATTTTCTCGCCACTAACATAGGACATTTGGACACATAAAGTTGTTAAAAAATTCAACTTAAATACCTCGTCCATTAAAACTTTAAGATATGCCTGTTCATTATCATCACACTGAATAAAAATAAAACCATCTTCACTTAATAATTCTTTGGCAACCTCAAGTCTATTTTTCATGAAAGTTAACCAAGTTGAATGATTAAAGCTATCATTATAACCAAAGCTGTCATTGCCAGTATTGTACGGCGGATCAATGTAAATCAATTTTATCTTGCCTTTAAATTTTTCTTTCAAGCTATGTAAGGCAAGCAGGTTATTGCCCTTGATAATAAGATTGTCGGTGTCTTTTATTTCTTTAGCTGGTTTCTCTCCGTTTTTGTCGATTCTTTTGATGTTCGTTAAAACCTTTGGTTCAAGTAATCGACTAATATCATCTGGTGCTAAAGTTTCATTCCAAAATATTTCTTTTCTTTTCGCTTCTTCTTTAGTTTGACCGCCCTCAAGTACGCAATCTTTGTATGGCCACGACAAAACCACCTCTTTTTTAAGCGAAATAAATTCGTCGCCATCTGTTAGGCCAATTCTGTTTTTAAAAGCCGTGTATGAATCTGGCAAGAATTCTTTATTGCTCACAAAGCGAATAAATTTGTCTTTATCAAAAACCAGGGCATTACCGACTTTTATAAAAAAGTTTTCTTTCGTCTTTGGATTCGACAAAAGAGAGCTGATCACTTTTTCGTCGTTGGCCAGAGCCAATTCTTGTATCTTGTTTTTCAGTACTTCGCCATCGGCAACCAATCGATCGTCTTTTTTAAAAATCGTTATTAAATCATTGAGTAGATTTTGCATATAATTATTTTGTTATTGAATCAAAATTTAATTTATCTAATACACTTTTTATTTCTTCATCATTTAACTCTTCGGTTAAATAGATAGTTCGCAAATCTTCTTGCTTGTCTAGTTTTGCAATCTCCCAATTGTTTAGAATATTCTCTTTGCTAATAGTTTTTCTAATCTCTTTTTGCCTTACAAGATCTAATATTTTATTTAAATCAATTTTTAATTTATTTTTTATCATTACAAAATCAAAAAAATCGCGATATCGTGCCCGATCGCTCATGGCTCTTATTTTCTCCGCGGTAATTTCTCTAATATCCATTACTCTCACTTTTGTTTTAATTCCAAAGATATTTTCATAATCCATTTCTATTGGCGGTAAAACAACATTTTGTAAAAAATCTATTTCTACTTTCAGCGAGTTGGCCTGCCCCAAAGGACCGGCATATTGAAGCTTCTCTATTTTTATCGTTGCCCCCGAAATAAAATCCTTTTTGATCTCTAAAAAATCATACTTTGAAAAAATATTTGTAACATCGTCCAGTTCCATCTTTATTGCATTGCTAGAAAAATCTAAATCCTCAGAAAATCTTAGTTGGGGGAGATAGACATGATGCAGTGCTGTGCCACCCTTAAAGATTAATTTATATTTTAATGCGGAGTCGAATATTATTTTTGAGATAACCGCTAAAAAATAATCTTTTTCGGCAATCGCCAATGGGTATTTAAAATTTTGCCTATTAAGTATTGTTAATTGATCTTTTGAAATTAACTGAATATTGTCAGACATAAAAAATAATATTTACTATTTTACAAATTGTTTATCAGAATAAATTCTCCATTTAGCAATAAATATATCGCTCTTTGATGTCATAAAACTATGGTTTTTGTTATTCTTTATTTTTTCATACAAACCATCAGATTGAATCCCAGCTAAATCCAATAGGACTCCCAAGGTTCTTTTTGTCGTAATTGAACACTTTTCGCTTATCTGAACTAGTTTATGTAAATCAAAATCATTTTTATACTCTTTAAGTTTTTCGACAACTAAATCTATGTCATGGAGTTTTCGTCTGTAGGTTAAAAAATCTAAAACCACTTTTTCTTTTGATGCGATCTTAACAAGTCTTCCATCAATATTGTATTCTTTAAAATCTGAATATAGTCCTTTTTTTGAATTAATGTATTTGAATGTCCAATCAGAAAATTTCTTTATATAAGTTCTTCTTTTGCCGACAGAAGAGACAACTCTTAAATACTGATCAAACATGCCATGGTATTGTAATGCCCCCTCAAAAGATATATAGGAATTATTATCTATTATTTGAGCAATAGTTAATTGACTAAGCTCGATACTGCCTCGTCCTGATATGTCTGAAATAACAAAAACACCCCTTTTAACTCTGATCAACCAACCCTTTTTTACTAAATTTGATATGAAATTTTTTACTTCCTGTTTTTCTCGATTTTCTCCTATTTTTTTATGAATCATATCAAAATCAACCACGTTGCCGTGTTCTGCGATTAATTTTTCGATTATTTCTAGCTCTTTGCCAGATAATGTTGTAGTGTATGTTTTGTTCATAAGGTAATACAATTTATAGTACTTTCTATACAAAGTATACACTAAATTATCAATAAATGTCAAAATATTTAAAAAGGTTATAATATTATAACCTTTGTGATAAGAAAAAGAATAAATAATTAATCCACATTATAATATTATAATGTGGCAAATAATTTGATTATTGGTGGCATGTATTATAATATTATAATACATTATCCTATATGCCTAAAAAATCACTTAAAAAAATTAAAGAAAAACTGTTAAGTAAGCCATTATCAGAACTTAATGGTAAAGAATTAGTAGAATACTACGATTATCGTTTAAGTAATTTAGTAATGGGCAAAAAAATACTTGTAGCTAGAGAATTGCAATATTTATTATGCGATGTAGGCAAAGGATCGTTAAGGTTTGACCCTGAACTGTTGAGCCACTTAAACATTAAAGAAGTTATAGCAGAAGAACATTTAAAAAACGCTCTAAAAGAAACAGAAGGGAAAAAAATAGACATCCAGAAAAACATAAATTCTTTTCTTGATTCAGCAGAAAACACAGACTTGTTTATAAGACTAATAAAGCATTATTGCGACGATGTCACCGTACTTCAAAACTCCCCATTAATTATCGGGGCTAAATACGAGACAGTCCCAATATTATTTTTGATAAAAAATGGACACTGGATAATGCCAGATAAAGAACTTTTTGATTTTATCAAATTAGCGAAAATAAAAAGTTGTCAGCCTGTTGTTATTGCCAAAAAGATTCATGGAATTTTATTTCCCTTTTTCAAGGGGTTGTCAGTGTTTGGATTTAATCTTTATTCTGTTATGGTCAGTAAAAATATTATTAAACAGGTGAGCGATTTTAAAAGCGAGGCAATATTGTCAGATCATTACAATGAAAAAATCGATGACTTAGAGGAAATTGCTAAAAACATAACCAGTGATTATTACGACGAAAATCTATTAAAAAAGTTTTTTGAAGAATTAATTCCAAAATACCTAGAAGAATACTATAAAAATTTCAGTAAACAAAAAGTTGAAATAACCGATTTTGAAAATACTGTAAAACTAATTAAGGGCGCTAAGGCAAAAAATGGTATTTTAAAATGGATAGAAAAAAGAAAACAATTATTATTAGAATTAAAATAAGAAAATATGAACAACATAAATTTTGCCAGAAACTTGGTAAAAGGAAAAATCGCCGAAACAGTGTTTGCCCAAATGCACAGAGAGGCGGGTGAGTTTACGGTTTTGGAGTTTGGGTATGAGAAAATCATTCCCGAATTGGTACAACAGGGATACAAGGAAAATAACGGGATGATAGAAACCTTGCGGACCGCTCCTGATTTTGCGGTCATTGATAGAAAAACAAGAAACGTGAAGCTGATCGAGGTCAAGTATATGCGCACCTTAAACAAGAGCTATGTTTTAAAAGACGCAAAAAGAATGAGCCAGTCATGGAACCCGTCATATTTATTTATCGCTACTCTCGAGGGATTCTATTTTGATGAGATTAATAAGATTATTGAAAATAAAGGAAATATTACGCCTCTTGAAAATTCTCAGATTTCAGATGATTTGCAAAAACAATATTTGCAGATATTAATTGATTTTGAGAAGAACAATTGATTTTTTCCAGCTATTTTACTAAGATAAACTAAATTAATATTACTATTGCAATTACCATGAAAGAACGGGTACTGCCGACTAAAGCGGTATTAAAAACTATAATGAAGATTCTGAGCCAGAAGACTGGCCCGATTATTGTAATAAAGAAAATTTTTCAGGACGCTGAAACCTTGGGAGCAATATATTTCCTAGAGAATAAAGGGCTGATTTATAATTTGAGGCACATAAAAGAAAAAGAAGACAAATACGATAAAGGTGATGTAATTTTTGCAATGAGTAGTCGCGAGGCTTTGTATAATTATTACCTTGAACGCTATGAAGATAGCGTCAAGGATCCATTTGGGAGCAAAAAACAAGTGGAAATAGTTAAAGAGGTTATATTGGCAAAGGCTGAAAAATTGGACAACAACACATTTACGCTGGACGCAAGCGACTTTAAAGAAGGCCAACGCAAACATATTTATTTAATCCCAAGCATAGAAACATTATCGGGTGGCAAATTTTTAGAAATAAAAAAGATTGATTTGCCTCCTTTTGGAGATTTGGAATATAAAATTAAGCTGCTAAAAAGACCGAAGAAAACAGACAAGACGGAAGAGCCAAAAAGTGAAAAGCCCAATCAATTTAAAAAACCAAAATTTAGATTTTCAAATGGAGTTTTGTTTAGAGATTTCTGCGATGAAACATTGGCGATTAAAAATGAAAACACTCAAGAATTCAGGCTCTTGCGTTTGGCGCTTAGTTTGCCTATGGGAGAAAGAATTGATGCCATGACCGATGAGCTTGATATGAGTTTCAGGCAGATTTATGATACCGCTACTAGATTAAATGAAAAAATTAAAAATATATTCGGAATTGACGCTTTTTTCTTGATAGACAGCAAAAATAAGCACATAACCAGAGCCGTTGAGTAAAACTATTCACTGTTGAGTCAACGCTATTATTATAAAGTGAGCCTATAACGGGCTCATTTTTATTTTGCCCGATAAATTAATCTAAAAATTATGATGGCGAAAAAAGAATATTTGAAAACATCCGAAACGTTTATGACTTACGATCTTGGCCTGGCTTCGGCTTTGGCCACACTCGGCTATGCACTGTGGTCGGTCGACAAAGCCAACCCAAGTAAAGCTCAATTCATCTTCAGGCGGGATGATGGCATTGACGGTGCGGTCAATGATTATTGGAACAATAATTTGGCAGTCAACGCCAGATCGATTATCGACAATCAAAAGATGATTAAGAACAGACTTTATAGCCAGTAGAAGTGAAAAAATTAGAATTACCATTATGCATAAACACAAATACAAAAGATACTGGATGCGCAAGGAATTCATGGAAGACCACGCCAGAAATATAAAAACAATAGACCAAGCAGTTTATATGGCTTTGTCTTTTTTTGTTAACCGAGAGCGCAAGACCTTTGTCGGCTACAGGAAAATCGGAGACTATTTGAAGATGGACAAAAATACAGTCATGAAAGCAGTCAACAACCTGATAGCGTATGGCTTGGTCAGACGGTTAGGCAAACTGGATAATGGTCGAGCGTCTGTTTTACAATTGACCACCGTCTTATTCGGGGAGCCCGAACCGTCTGAAACATTCAGACCTAAAGAATTAAAGAAAGAATTATTGAAAGAAGATGAACGTTATTTAAAAAATGATAAACCAGAATCAGTGGGAGAAATAATTAAGAGGGATATTCCTGCACTAGAGGAAATGAGGAAAATTTGGGGCAGGAAACCGAAAGACCTATGACTTCAGATACTGGTTTGGACAAATTTATCAAGCTATATGAACGGAAATATGGCATTAAATTGGACAGAGATAAGGCTTTGGATATATTTATCAGGCTTATAAGCGTAGTCAAAATAACCGTTAATAAAGAAAAATTTTGAAATATTAAAAAAAATCGGAAATCAAAACTTGAAAACTTGAAAAAAAACACGAATTCAAGTTTGGGTTTCTGACTATTTGCCAAGAAACGGAAACTACGTTATTATCCCGCCATTATAGCTATAATTAGTCAAATAAATGGAAAAACCAAATCCAAAAATCAAATATTTCATCTATAGGCGCAAATCTTCTGATTCCGAGGATCGGCAGATTTTGAGTTTAGATTCGCAGAAACGTGAATTGGCAGAATTTGCCAGAAAAGAGAACATAAAAATTGTGGGAGATTTTGAGGAATCCCAGTCCGCCTATAAGCGAGGACGGGCTCAATTTGAGAAGATGATTGGTTTAATCGAAGAGGGCAAAGCTGATGGTATATTGGTTTATCATATCTCCCGTTTGGCTCGTAATATGACCGATGGCGGGATTGTCATAGACATGCTTAAGGACGGCGTATTGCAGGAAGTCAGGACTCCTTCTGAGAGTTATTCTAAAAACTCAGGCCAAGAATTCTTTTTGGCTTTGCAGTTTGCTATGTCAAAAAAGTCCTCGGATGATACTTCGGAATTTGTGCGCAGAGATTTGCAAGCTAAGATTCTTAAGGGTGAGTACCCGGGTTTTGCCGCTTTGGGATATTTAAATATGGATCGGGACGGCAAAATATCTGGTAAGCAATATACGTTTGAAAAACAAGAAGTACTGGCTAAATTGAATAGACCGTTAAAGCGAATCGAGAAAGATCCGGTTATGGCGCCATTAATAAAAGAATTATTTGAATGTTATGCCTCAGGCCAATATACCTTGAACCATTTGCGGGAGATGACAGCGGGCTGGGGTTTGTTGGGAGAACGGAGCAAAAAGAAATTGAGCATGATCACGATTTATCGCATTATGATGAATCCTTTTTATTATGGGGCGATTCTTTGGAAAGGCAGAGTTATTGAGCCCGAGGAGTTGCCAGACGCTCGGCACGAGCCGATTATCAGTCGTGAGTTGTATAATCGCGTACAGGAAGAACTGCACCGCCGTAATCGTCCCGTAGTTAAGAAGCGATATTATACTTACACTAATTATATGAAGTGCGGGGTTTGTGGAGGAAATATTTCAGGTATGATATCAAAGGGCATTGTTTATTATCGCTGTATTAAATGCACAGGATTGCATTACGTTCCCGAGTCGGAATTGGAAGTGCAGATTGCCGAAACAATTAACTCCATGAGCATAGATGAAGACTTTTTAAAATTGGCGTTGGAAGAAATCAATAAAGCCAATGAACAAAAAATCGGCAACCGAGATATAATTTTTAAAAATCAGCAGTCGGCTCTGCTTAGGTGCCAATCAAAACTGGACAACTTGGTCAGACTTAAAATTTCACCAGATAACACTGATGGTTCACTTCTGGGAGATGAAGAATTCGTAGCACAGAAAAAAGAGATTGTTTTGGAAAAAGAAAAAATTCAAGAGAAGATGGGCGATGCGGATCAGTCCAGTCAGAATTGGTTTGACTTGGCGGTCGATTATGTAAATTTCACGCATCGACTTAAAGAGAAATTTAAAAACGCCTCTCTGGAAGAGAAGCGAGAAATATTTTTATTCGTTTATTATAATCCCATTCTAACCGACAAAACGCTAACAAATTCGGTATCAAAACCACATAATCTGATTATTTCGTGGAATACTGAAAAAGCGGCCACTATAACTGCAAAAAACTTGCAACATACGCAACAAGATGGCACTTGCGTACCATCTTGTTTACTAGTGCGGAGCGGACGGGACTCGGACCCGCGACCTCTGCCGTGACAGGGCAGCGCTCTAACCAACTGAGCTACCGCTCCAACTATAAATAAAAAGTCTCTGGCGAGACTAAAATTATACTAACAAAATAACCTTTAACAGTCAACCCGCCATCTTTATTTAGTAGTTCTCTGTCTTAACGCTTCAAATAAAATTATGGCGGTGCTGACCGAGACGTTAAGCGAATCGATTTTTCCGTTCATTTTTATTTTTATCTTTTCGTCCGCCGACTCTAGCCATTTAGCGCTTAAGCCCTTGTCTTCCGCGCCCATTATTATGGCGCAGCCCTGATTATAGCTTATCTTGACATATTCCTCTTTAGCTTCCGGCGCGGTTGCGTACATTCTTATTCGCCGGCTGCGGCAAAACTCCACGGTTTCCTCAATTGTGCTTAAAACCGTCGGCACGGTAAAAAACGTGCCTTGACTGGCGCGGATAACATTAGGATTGTATATGTCAATATTAGAATCGTTGATTATCACCACATCGGCTCCGGCCGCGTCGGCCGTGCGTAAAATCGCGCCTAGATTGCCGGGCTTTTCTACGGTTTCTAAAATAATTATTAATGGCATAGCGCTTAATTTTATTTCGGATAATTTTTTTTGTTTGAATTTTGCCAAGGCTAAAAATCCGTCGGGATTTTCCCGATAAGTTATTTTATCGAAAACTTTTTTTGAAACTTCTATTACTTTTTCTTCGTCAATTTCTAATTCTTGTTTTATATAATCCGGCGAGTAATATAAATTTTCAATTTCCACTCCGCCTTTTAGCGCTAAATTTATTTCGCGCCAGCCCTCAATCAAAAACAAACCTTGTTTTTTACGCTCCCGGCCGGCTTGGCGTAATTTTACAATGTTTTTTATTTTTTCATTTTGCAAACTGTCTATTCTGTCCATTATAATCTATTATATTAACTTCGCGGATATTGGCAATTTTCGTGCGAGGACTGTCTGAGCGAGCGAAGCAAGCGAGTTCCGCAGTAGAAAATTGCTAATGTCTGCGAAGTTAAATGCCTTAGTAAATATTATAATATTTTCTTTTTTTCTTGAAGATAAGCAAAGTATGAATAGCCGATTGTGCCTAAGAGTAATATTGTTATCATTATTATAAAAACCGGCAATTTCCAGCTTGTCGGCAGAAATATTTCCGCTACCATTAAAAGACCGGCTAAAATGAACATCTTGCCGCCGAAACGATGCGTTTTATTCCAGACTTCTTCCGAGGATAGGGTCCAGGGCGTACGAATACCCATAAACCAATTCATTTTTATCTTGCCCATATAATTACCGATAATAATAAACAATATGCCAATCAAAACGGGAATAATTAAGCCGACAGGTAAATTATAGCCCAAGCCGTTAAGGCCGACGATAAAATAGATTATAATTATCAAGGCTAAAAATAAATTTTTGAAAATATGGTAAATTTTACTGAATTGCTCATAGCGTTCTTTTTTCGGATCTAAATAGGGGATAAGTAAAAATAAAATGTACATGCCGACTATCAGCAGAGGAAAAACAATAGACTGGATTTTACCCGAACCATAACCGTCGACCTGGCCAGCAAAATTCCAATGGACGGGGATGCGTTCCGGTAAATTATTATAAAAATACCAGGAGGACACTAAAGCTAAGACAATTAAAAACAAAGAAGTAAATTCAGTCTTAATTGTTGGCTTAATTGGATTGATCATAAATTTTTTCTAAAAAAATTTTATTTTATTTTTTAAAAAATTTTACTAATTTTTCCGCCATTTCTTCAAACACGCTTAAATTCAGAGAATAAATAATTTCCTGGCCCCGCCTAAGGCTCGTAACCAAATCGGCTTGCTTTAAAACGTTTAAGTGATGCGATAGCGAAGGCAAAGTCATGTCGAAGTTTTTTCCCAGTTCGCCGGCCGCCATGTCTTTTTTCTTTAAAATTTCTAAAATTTTACGCCTGGTCGGATCGGATAAAGCTTGCAAGGTAATGTTTAAAGTCATATAAAAAAGATTTAGATATTTAGACAACTATCTAAATTATATCATAACTATTATTTTTGTCAAGCCTGCCGGCAGGCAAGCACCCGGTTTTTAAGAAATATAAAAGGCAACGCCCCTTGCCAAAAATTTGGCAAGGGGCGAGAAGGGGCCCGTTCCGGGAACAAATTCATCTGTAATATTTCAAATTCTAATTTATGTTGCTACAATAATTTATTTTTTTGACCGCCGGTTATTTGATCATTTTTATCTTTTCCGTCTTTATCTTCATCCTCATTTTGTTTTCGGCGCTCTTTAACCAATTCGCGATTAACCCACAACAGCCAAGCCACCACTCCGACTAAAAACAGAATAAACATAACTAAGCTCAATTTCAATTTTCCCTGATTTAATCTGCCTTCATCGATCAGTCCCTGGCCTGTTTTTGCTTTTTCTTCCGTATCTTCTCCGATTAAATTTTTTATTTTTTCAAGACTGGCTTCGTTCTGCTGGCTCAATTTCTTAATTGCTTCTGATTGCTCTGCTTGATCTGCCGTGGATTCATCTACTTTTTTTTCAACTACGCCGGAGCTGTCGGAAATAACCAACTCCTCGGAATTAATTTTGACCATTTCTCTAAACTCTTCAATACTTGCGACCGTATCGCTTTTTTCTTGAGCTGACTGAGCAATAGCTGAATCCATAGTAGAAAAATATACTATGTTTGACCACTCGCTTTGTTTACCGCGCTTATCAACGGCTACGGCATAAACTAGATGACTGCCTCTGCTTAAAGGTTCAACCGGCTTATACGCGAAATTGGCTGTTCCGCTCAAATGATTTTTTACTTCGAATTCACCATTATATTTTTTATCGATATAAATTTTAATTTTAGAATCATTTTTCGCTAAACCGACGATAAAAGGCTGGCTGAGCGAAGTATCGTTATTAACTACCGGTCTAAACATAGTCGGTGCCGGCATGGGTAATTCGATATTGAAATTTATAATTTCCGACATCTGGCTAATTCTGCCGGTGCTATCCTCGGCTATAGCATAAACTTTATGCCAGCCGCGGCTCAAATTTAAAAAGGGTTGATAAGCGAAATTGGCGGTATCGCTTTCATCGTTTAAAATGTCAGTCTTACCGTTGTATATATCATCAATAAAAATCCTAACCAAAGTGCCGCTCTTCGTTAAGCCGATAATTAAAGGCTTTGTCTTGGCGGTTACCGTTAATTCATTCGGCGCGATTAATGTAGGCGCCGGCAATAAATTAACCGTAAACTTTATTTCTTCTGATGGCGCAGATAAGACTAAGGAAGTTTTATCCTTGGCCACCGCCATTATAGTATGCGTACCATCGGCTAATTGTTTATCACCGCTATATTGAAAATTAAAGTCATACTCGGCTTGCTCTAAAGAAGCTTCGGTTTCAGCTTGTCCGATAAAGTTGCCGTCTAAATAAATTAAAACTTCACTTCCGGCCGGAGCTACTCCGGATACAATGAAATTTTCCGTACTAACTAACTTATTTATTTTTGGCGTTGCCACTTCGGCCCGGGCTTCGGCTGAAAAAATTACAACAAAAAATAAAACAAGGCTAACAATCAACAAACTTTTTAATGCTTTCATTGGGTTAAAAATTTATTATTATAGCCTCCTTGGATAAATAATTTTTCTATTATAGGGCTAAAGGGATTAAATCAGCTATGCCAATTTTTCCTTTTAGCCCTAATTAGAAAATTTTGAAAAATTTACCACAAATTACTAAATTAAAAAAAATATTTGCGGTGATTAAAGTTTAACGGTCAATGCTGAAATTCGTCAAGTGTGCCATAGGTTAATAAAATGTTATTAAGTACTGATAAATTGTTAATAAACAAGTGGATAAGCTTGTCATATTTAACAAGTAAACGTTAAACATATTTATATTACATCTTTATAATGCTTTATCTTGGCTGTTTTTTTAATATAGTCGATATCCACAGCAATCAGGTCGGCCCTAACATCTTCGACATACAAGTTTTTACTGTTAATATACATTTCCATACCGCGCCTGAATCTTTCGAGTTTAGTAAACTGAAAAGCATTTTCCGCCGGCCCATAAAATTGGCTGATTCTGGTTTTTACTTCGACGAATATAATTTGATCATCTTTTAATGCTACAATATCCAGTTCCTGATAACTTAATTTAACATTAGAATCAATAATTTTATAGCCATGTTTATTTAAATAATTTTTAGCTAACATTTCACCAAATTCTCCAATTCTTTGATTATGAGTCATAAATAAAAAAAGGGCCGTTATACAGCCCTGAATTAAAATTATTACTATCAATCTACGGGATATATTTTTTAAATTCTTTTTCCTTTTCCAGCCGCGCTCTTTTTTCCGGTATTTTTATAATAATTCTACAAATAAAAAATACCCAAACCAATATACTTATAGCCCACAGAAGAAACCAAAAACGAGCGGATAAAAAAGGAACCATTTCATAATTAAAAAAAACAAGAAACAAGCCGATAATTGCGTTGGTTAGAAAAAATGTGTATACACTATTCCAGAAAGAAGAATATAGACTATTTGACCATCTTTTTTTAATAACACCGCTGATTATTAATAGAATAATTAATAAAAAAATAAATCCTAAGACTAACTTAAGTGAAAAACCGGTAAATGCGCCCGGCCTGGCGCTTAGCCAAAAATTCCAAGTTAAAAAATTTCCCATATTTAAATAAATTTTTATAATTTTGAATAAACTAATCCGTAATGATAAGGTCCGGCTTCAAATTCTTCTTCTGGTTTTAGCCCGAGTTTTTTTACCGCGTTATCAACCAATTCTTTTTTTACTCTTTCTTCTATCGGCGGCCCGAAAGGCGCAGCAACATTTTTCCATTCAACAATAACCAGTTTGCCGTTTTTTTTCAATAACCGTATTGATTCTCTTAAAATTTCCGCTCTCTTGTGAGATTGGTATAAAGTATTAATTAATAAACCGACATCTAAGCTGCCGGCCTCAATTTTAGTAGCGCCAAATATTTCTAAATTGCTCCAAACAGTTTTAACATTAGATAAATTTTCCGCTCGTGCACGCTTACTAACCGTTTCTAAAGCTGTCCTTAAAATATCTACGCCGTACATAATACCTTTTCTGCCCACTAGAGTTGCTCCGGTAAATATAAAATGGCCGGAAGAACCGCAGCCCAAATCGGCAACCTTCATTTTTTCTTCAACTTGAGCTTTGCTAAAAAGCAAATTAACATTAATTAATGTATTTCCTCCCGTTGATGATAACATATAAAAAAATAATTGTTATGTTCTTATTATAAAATAATATTTATTTTTAAACAAGCGCTTGGCGTCTGTTTACCAATTAAAACTATAAATTTTATTTAACCTTATTAAAGCTTAACCGGTGAATTACGCATGGGCCAAATTGCTTTAATTTCTCTATATGGAGTTTTGTGCCATATCCCTTATGCTTATTAAAACCGTAGCTTGGATATAATTTGTCCATTTCAAGCATTATTTTATCTCTTGTTACTTTAGCTATAATCGAAGCCGCGGCGATAGTAAAAATGTTATCATCCCCCTTAATATATGTTTGTTGCGGAATCGAACAATTTGGCAATTTACTTGACCCGTCAATTATAATAAAATCAGGCTTGTTTTTTACGGCGCTAATCGCCTTTTTCATGGCTAAAAATGTCGCCTGTAATATATTTATTCTATCTATTGTTTTATGATCACATATGCCTATGCCTACTTCAAGAAAATTCTGCTTAATCAATTCAAATAGGAATTCTCTGTTTTTTTCGTTTAATTTTTTTGAATCTTTAATTCCTGCCAAATAATCAATTTTAAGCTTGTTATTAAAAATCACACATGCCGCTACGACTGGTCCGGCCAAGGGTCCTCGCCCAGCTTCATCTAGGGCTCCGATTGTACTATAACCAAGTGAAAACAAATTTTTTTCCTCGTCTAAATTCATTGGTTATCATTTATGCAATATTTTATTTAATCTTAGTATAAATATATAATTCATATTATCATTTTAACATCAATCCGCCATCGTCTAACAACTTAAGATGTAAGCATTCCTGGCTCTTGATTAACTATTTTTCATCTGAATATATTTATAGGCGGATAAAGCAGCCGTAGCTCCCTGACCGCAACCAATAACAATTTGTTTAAATTCGGATTGAGTCACATCGCCTGCCGCGAAAATCCCATCATGGCTTGTCTTGCAGCTTAGATCCGTAATAATCTGACCTATATCGTCTCTTTCAACTAAATCAGCTACAATTTCCGTTTTAGGCTCATGGCCGATCTCAATAAATAAACCATCCACATCCAACTCTCTTATGCTTTGAGTAACATTGTTAATTATTTTTAATTTTTCCAGCTTATCGTCGCCAATAATTTCTTTAATTTCACTGCTTAATATTATCTCAACATTACTTTTGTTTTTAACCGATAAAATTAAACTTTCAAAAGCTTTAAGTTGTGATTTGCGATATATTAAATAAACTTTGTCAGCGATTTTTGACATCACCTCGGCTGCGTCTAAAGCAGCATTGCCACCGCCAGCCACGGCTACTTTTTTCCCTTTAAATAAAGGGCCGTCGCAATTAGCGCAGTAGCTTATTCCCCTGCCGGTTAATTCATTTTCTTTATCTAAATTTAATCGCTTAGGCGCTAGCCCCATAGCTATTATAATTGTTTTGGCAGTATAATTATTTTTAACGCTTTGCAGCAAAAAAGTACCATCTTCATTAATGCCTATTTTTTTTACTTCTTCTATTTTAATATCAACTCCAAGATCTTTAACTTGCCGGTTCATTTTGTTTATTAATTCAACTCCACCAACAAACTCAATGCCAGGATAATTTTTTATGTCAGAAGCCCAAATTACTTGCCCGCCTATATTCTTAGAAATAACCAAAGTTTTCATCATTCTTCTGGAAGCATAAATGGCTGCTGTCAGTCCTGTCGGACCGGCCCCGATTATTATTGTATCGAACATAAAATTAAAAATTAACAAATTTTAGTTATTTACCCCCAACTTATACACTTAAGTATTTTTTGCTAACTTTAAACACCTCGCAATACTTTAGTCCACAAATTTGTAGACTTATCCCCTATTCGTGTATAAACTTTAAGTCCACAAATTTGTGGACTTAAAGTTTTGTTTTATTTATTTTTTTCGATTAACTGTTGAATTTCTTCTTTGTCTCCATACCCTATTTTTTTATCAACTACCTTACCGCTTTTAAAAACTAAGAAAGTTGGTATGCTCATAACATTATATCGTGAGGCTATTTCCTGATTTTCATCTATATTTAACTTACCAATCTTAACATTTTTATTTTTATTTTCTTTAATTATTTCTTCTACTATTGGAGACATTATTTGGCAAGGACCACACCATAAAGCAAAAAAATCTACTAATACTAATCCATCGAAATCTTCAACCTCTAATTTAAAATTTTCTGTGTTAAAAATCATATATTTATAGACTGTTGACGGCTGTATATTTGATCTATAATCTTCAAATTTGAGTAAATTTATATAAATTACTAATATTTGAAAATTTAGCGAATATAACTACCAGCTTCAGCTCATTTTAGAGTTTTTGATAGAACATATCAATTGCTCGATTAATTAATTTGTGGACCTAGTGGGAGTCGAACCCACAACTTATCCATGCCATGGATATGTTTTACCGCTGAACTATAGGCCCATTTATTATTTGCTAATTTTAGTAAATTTTTTACTTATTTAAAATTAATTTATTAAAATATTAATTTAATATTAGCCAAAAAATATTTTTTTAGCTAATATTAGTAAAATATTAATTATGCTCTTGGCAGGAATCCAACCTGAGTCTAGGGATTAAAAGCCCCTTGTTCCCCGCCTGCCATCGCCTGTGCCCCCGAGAGGAATTGAACCTCTGTCTAGGGCTTAGGAGTCCCTTGTTCTATCCGTTAAACTACAGGGGCTCAGGCATTGGCGGGCAGGTATTTACTGAACTACAAGAGCCCTACTTGATGATAAATTATAATTACGTAGAGCAAACATTTCTTTAATAAACTGCTATAACATATACTCTTCCGCCGAAGTATTAATATAGACGGAAACTGCAAGTGCAGGCAAACCGCAAGAAATGTATTTAATTGAAAACTTCTAAAAAAATAAACACCGGACGCGGGCGTTTTAATTCCATATACATAATAACTTAATTATTATATTTTGACAAACAGGCTAGACTTACTTAAAATTAGTATAGTTAATTTAAAAAATCCTATAAACTAATTAATTCATAATTTACCATATATTTTATGTTTAACAAACAAGATCAAGGAGAAGCTTTTAATGATTTTGAAACTGTCATCGGGCCATCCGTAAAAGTTAAAGGTGATTTCAACGGCCAGGGCAACATTATTGTTGAGGGTACGGTTGAGGGCAACTTAAAAACTAATGGCAATCTTGAAGTAGGTAAAACCGCCAAAATAACCGCCAACGTAGAGGCCAAAGAAGCAAAAATCGGTGGCCAAGTAATCGGCAATGTTAAAATCAAAGGTTTTCTTGAAATTACCGCCACGGCTAAAATTTTCGGCGACTTAGAAATTTCCGACTTGTCGATTGAACGCGGAGCTATTTTAAACGGCAAATGCATTATGGCTCCGGGAACCGAAGAAAAAAAACTAAATAAAGAAAAATAAAACGATTTAAATTTTTTATAATGAATATTTTTGTTTACGATTCTTTCTTGAATCAAAAAAAATATGTCCGTTTGTTGCCGCGCATTGAAACCAGAATTACTGACCTGGGATTAAATGGCAAAATTTCAAGGCTTAGCCCAACCAGAAATATCCAAGAAATAATCAGCAACGAACTAAAAAATGGAGCTAAAACTATTATAGCTGTCGGCAACAATAAAACTATTAATCAGATTATAAATTCTTTGGCCGGCAGCCAAGTTCCTTTGGGTGTTATACCAATCGGTGAAGACAATAATGATATAGCAAAAAGCTTAGGCATTGAATCTGCCGAAACGGCTTGTGATATTTTATCGGCCAGATTGCTGGTTAAGCTTGATTTAGGCATGGCCAATAAAACATATTTTTTATCTAATATTAGCATAAATAATCAAGGAACTGTAATTGACATGAATAAAAACTACACTATTGAATCGACGGAAAAAGGCTTAATTTATATTTTTAATTTAATCGGACCACAAATTAAACGACCGCCTAAGGTAAATTTTGTCCCGGACGACGGTCTCTTAGAATTAGTCGTCAATACTTACGGCAATAAAAATTTTTTTTCCAGGCAAGACCACCAATCAATTTTTAAAATTAAAAAAATTACCATTCATAATCTGAAAAATCAATTAATACTAGACGGCTCAATCCCTTTATCCGCTCCGGCGGAAATAACAGTTGTTAAAAAATATTTGAATGTAATCGTGGGTAAAAATAGAAACTTTTAAATACTAAAAAACAACTCTTAAATATTAGAGTTGTTTTTAAATTTGATTAGTTTATAATACTTTTTCTTTTTGTTTAAACAAATATAGCTGCTGTAAAGCCGTTAAAAGAGTAGTAACCAGCCAATAAAGAGCCAGGCCCCCAGGGAAAGATAAGCCAATAAAAACAGTTAATGCCGGCATCATGTAAAGCATTTGCTTATTCATGATTGCCATCATATTTTCATCTTTTGCTCCATCGGTTTTAATCTCCGGCCGTTTTGTAACCATCATTTTTGCCTGCCAAAATTGGGCTAAACCAGCCAATACGGCTAAAATTGCATTTGGCTTAGCCAAATCAATAAAACCTAAAGATACGGTATTTATTAATTCCGGCTGATGTATAAATGAATAAACCAAGTTAAGCGATTTACCGCTTAACCCTGCTCTAAAAACCATAAAAACCGCCCATAAAAAAGGCAATTGAATTAGTAACGGCAAGCAAGAAGAAAACGGATTAACTTTTTCCTGCTTATATAATTGCATCATGGCCCGACCCTGTTCTTCTTTGTTGTCTGCATACTTTTTCTTAATTTCATCTATTTTAGGCTGCAATTCTTGTAAAGTTTTTTGTGATTTTATCGACTGCTTTGATAAGGGTAATAAAACCAATTTAATAATCACTGTCATAATTATTATGGCCAAACCAATATCGTGAGCCGGCACAATGTTATATAAAAAAACCAATAGATTAAGTATCGGTTGATAAAAAATAACGTTAAAAATTTCAGACATAAATAATAAATTATTTCAGAGGATCAAGTCCTCCTGGATTAAATGGATTGCATCTTAAGACTCGCCAAACAGCTTTGCCTCCGCCCTTAATAAGGCCGTATTTTTCTATCGCTTGAATTGCATAATCGGAGCAAGTTGGATAAAAACGACAAAAACCGTTAGGATATAAAAATTTTAAAATGCCATGATCAAAGGAAAAAGTTTTTTGGTAAATTTTTAATATTTTTACCGCTATTTGGCCCAGATAAAACATAAACATACTATTTATTTAGCTTAAACAATATTTTGTTTAATTCACTTTTTATTAGTTTATATTCTGTTTTTAGAGCGGCATGAGAAACTATAAAAATTAAATCATTCCCTGTAATAAGCTTATTGTCAATTTCTTTAATGGCGGCCCTGAATTGTCTTTTTAATTTATTTCGTTCTGTGGCTTTTTTACTAACATTAGAACTAATTATAAAACCATAACGATTAAAATCAAGCTCGTTTGCTAAAATTTTTAATATAAAAATTTTAGTATAAGAAGATTTTCCTAGCTTAAATATTCTTTTAAAATCTTTTTCTTTAACTAAGCGGAGTCGGCGGGCTAACATAATAATTTAAAAAATGAAATTTTCTATATGTAAATAATACTCGCGGTTGTTATGCTTGCCGCTTAACAATAAAATTATTTTGGCAACTTAAAAATTTCAATGGCTAGATTGTTTATTTAGATAATTTTTTTCTGCCTTTGTTTTTTCTTCTTTTAATAACATCGCGTCCGTTTTTTGTCAGCATTCTTTTTCTAAAACCATGTTTTCTCTTGGCACGTTTTTTGTTTGGCTGGTAAGTTCTTTTTGGCATAAATTACTACAAAAATAATTAAAAAAATTTAAAGAGATAAATTTGTGGTTTTATCTCAAATAAAACATAACATTTAACCTTTTTAAAGTCAAATTAAAAATCTTTATTGCGTTTTTTTAAAAACAAAATACTAATATATTCTTTTCCACTTTTTATTCACAGCTTGTGAACAATAAAGTCTATTTTACATTTATAATTAAGCTGATATAATGGCTATTGAAAAGAACTCTTTAATTATTTACAATGAATTTTATATTGTTTTAGATTTTTTATTTAAATAAATTATAAATCCCTCGTGCTATGAACAATGAACAACTTTGGCAAGCTATTTTGGGCGAAATTGAATTAAGCTTGTCCAGGGCTAATTTTACTACTTGGTTTAAAAATACTTTTATTTCTTCTTTCGAAAACAGCCGGGTAATTATCTGCGTGCCAAACACCTTTACTAAAGCCTGGCTTGAAAAAAAATATCATAAAGAAATAGCCAATGCTTTTAAAAGCGTCGGTTCCGGAGAAATTAAAGAAATTTTATACAAAGTTGAGGCCAAAAAAGAATCTTCACCGGACGATTTTATAAAAAAAATTAAAACTGACAGTATTGTTGAAAGTAAGCCAAAGCTTGTTAATCGTTTTGGCCTTAACGGCCGTTATATATTTGACAGCTTTATTGTTGGAAAAAATAATGAATTGGCGCATGCGGCTTGCCAGGCCGTGGCCGCTAACCCGGGTCATGCGTATAACCCGCTTTTTATTTATGGCGGTGTAGGTCTGGGAAAAACACACTTACTGCAAGCTATCGGCCACGAACTGTCTAAAAAAAGCGATAAGATTTTATATGTTTCGTGCGAAAAATTCACCAACGACTATGTCCAAGCCGTTAGAAACGGGCAAGCCAAAGATTTTAAAGATCGTTATCGCAATGTAGATTTATTACTTATTGACGATATCCATTTTATGGGCGGAAAAGACGGCACGCAAGAAGAATTTTTTCACACTTTTAATGAATTGCACCAAACCAACAAACAAATCGTTATTTCTTCCGACCGGCCGCCCAAAGCAATACCGGCCTTAGAAAAAAGATTGTTATCGCGTTTTGAATGGGGCATGATTGCCGATGTCAGTTCGCCGGACCTGGAAACAAGGATAGCCATACTAGAAACTAAATGCCGTGAAAAAAATTATAAGCTTGATAAAGAAATTTTAGCTTATATTGCGAATAATATTACAAACAACATCCGCGAGCTGGAGGGGGCGTTAAATCGTTTAATTGCTTATTATGAATTTAACAACTCTCTTCCTTCTATTGATTCAACAAAAAGCATTTTGGCCGGCATAATTTCTAATTTTCAATCAAAATCTACCACGGCCAAAACTATTATTGAAGCGGCCGCTAAGTTTTTTGATATAAACATAAAAGATCTTACGGGGCAAAGCAGAAAAAAAGAATTGGTCGTGCCCAGACAAATTGCCATGTATTTAATGCGCAAAGAAATTAACGCTTCTTATCCTTCAATCGGCCAAGAGCTTGGCGGACGCGATCACACCACCGCCATGCATGCTTATAACAAGATAGAGCGTGAATGCCAAGAAGATGAAAAAATAAAACAACACGTAGATTCTATTAAACAAGTAATTTACAACGGTTAATTACTTGGTGAAAAGTTTTGTTTATTTTGTTAATTATGCGTTCATAAATTTTGCGATAAAATTTTTATCCCCAAAAGATTTATTTTTTAACAATCTTTTCAACATATATTTCACCGCTTTTTTATTCAGTTTTGTTTTTACCGTTAGCTGAAATTTTACTAAGTTCCAACTTATTAACTTGCTTATTGTTATTATTATTTATTATTTTATAAATACTATATTAATTAATAAACTTATGAGGCTGTTTAAAAATTTTTAAAACAAAACTCGTAGTTAAATTATATTATGACAAGTCAAATTTCCGGCGGACTTAAAATATATAGTTTGCAAGAAAATTTAAAACAAGGCTTGGCGTTAGTGGGACATGTATCAGGAAAAAATGTTAATTTGCCAATATTAAATAATGTTTTAATTAAAGCCGAAGAAGGTAAAATCAGGCTAATTGCCACAAATTTAGAAATTGGCATTATTAGCACGGTTAGGGGAAAAATTGACCGCGAAGGATCTTTTACGGTTAATTCAAAAATTATTTCCGATTGTATAAATCTTTTGCCAAATAAAAAAATTGGTTTAGAACAAAAGAACAGTGATTTATTGGTGGATTGCGAGAATTATCAAGCTAAAGCCAAAGGCCAATCATCAGAAGAATTTCCTTTAATACCGGAAGTTGACAGAAAAAATTATTTTAGTGCAGACGCGGAAGAAGTAAAAAAGGCAATTTCACAGGTAATTTTTTCAACTGCCCTGAGCGAAACAAGATTGGAATTATCGGGCGTATTATTTGTTTTTTTAGGAGGTAATTTAACGATGGCCGCGACAGACAGTTATCGATTAGCCGAAAAAAAGATTAAAATAAAATCAAACTGCGAAGAGGAAAAAAGGATTATTGTGCCGGCGAAAACCCTACAGGAATTATTAAGGGTTTTATCAATTAATTTAGACGATGAAGTGGAAGAAAAAAAAGCTGAAATAAAATTTTATATTTCAGAAAACCAAATTTTATTTACTTATGGCTCGACCGAGCTGGTGTCGCGCTTAATTGAGGGACAATATCCCGATTATCAGCAGATTATTCCCAGCACCAGTAAAACAAAAATTTTAATTGACCGGCAAGAATTAATCCGCGCCGTAAAAATGGCTTCTTTATTCTCTAAAACCGGTATTAATGATGTTAATTTAGATTTTCCATTAGGTAAAAACCAAGTAGTAATTTCTTCGGTATCCGGCCAAACCGGTGAAAATATAACAAACTTAGAAGCTAAAGTATTAGGCAATGATAATAGTATTGTGGTTAATTACCGTTATTTGCTTGAGGGCTTAAGCAATATTGAGAAAGAAACGGTTAAAATTGAGGTAATAGATAGTAATACGCCCTGCATTATCAGGCCCGAACAAGATGAAAGTTATTTATATATTATTATGCCGATAAAACAATAAAATTAATATAAAAAACCTCTTGGTAATTCGCCAAGAGGTTTTTTGTCTAAAAAATTTATTGAATAACCGCCGGTGTGGTTGTAGTTATAGAAGGAAGATTGTTAACAATAATAGAAATTTCTTCACTGGTAGCAACTTGGTTATACCAACCATGCGCTTCGGCATAAAACTTATAAGTGCCGGGAGTTAAAATATTTATTATCTGGGCTTCGGCAATTTTATCCACTGCTTGGCTTTGAGCTATCAGTTCGGTTTTACCGGCAGAATCTTTATAGTAAAAAGTTACGCCGGCAACCTGTTCAGGGTTAGTTACTTCAGCTTTTAAGAGTAGCGGAAAATCATATTTAATAATACTAGACAAATCGGCAGGCTGGGTAAGCGCAACGTCAATTTTAGTGTTTTTTGGTTTATTATTATTTATTAAATTAAATTCTATTTTTTGCTCGGTGCAATTATCAACATCATCGCAAACGCGCACGGTTAAATTATGAAAACCATTGCTTAAAGAACTTATTGATTTATTAAGACCGAAGGGATAAGAAGCCGAGGAACTAAATAAATAACCGTCGACATAATATTCGGCTCGATTAATGCCTCGCGGAGCAGTAGCGCTGATTGAGACGTTTAATATTTGATCGGCAATGGTTTGGTTGTTGCCCGGAGAATCAATTGACATAATCGGATTGGATTCGGGGCGGTGGACATTATCATATTCGGTTGGCGCCGCCGAATTAACAATGCCTTGATTTTTCGTCCATTCTAGAATAGCATTTTCCCATAGATCAAATTGCGGGTCGTTTTTCGGATCGGTTGGTGTCGGACCGCGCGGATCGTCTTTATTAATATAGTATAATATACAATGCGCCTGTTTAAATTGTTTTTCTATAATAGCGCTTTGAGGAGTAAATTCATTGGCTAAAAGACCGGAAAATTTATCAATTTTAACCGCAACGTCCGGATCAATCACGCCGTCTAAAACGGGTTTGCCGGTTGGTTTATTGTCCGGGGGATTAAAATATTCAATTGGCGTATTGCCTAAAATTTTATCCATATAATCATGCCAAATCGGCGCGGCCACCACCGAACCATCGGCGCCGCGTTTCATCTCTGTGTTGTTGTTATTGCCCACCCAGACGCCAGTAACGATTGAAGGCGTATAGCCGATAGTCCAGGCATCACGATAATCATTAGTGGTGCCGGTTTTAGCGGCTACCGGCCTTGAGCCAAGAGTCAACGGGTTGTTTTGTCCAAAAACGTAAGCGCGGGCGGAATTGTCCGATAAAATACTGTTGGTTAAGCGCGCGATGTTCGCGTCTAAAATTTTTTCATCTTTATTTTTAAATTCTTCCAATATTTTACCGTCCTTATCTTCAACTTTTAAAATAACGGCAATCGGATGCTTAATGCCTTCGCGGGCAAAAGCGCTAAAGGCGTTGGTATGTTCCAGTAATTTTACTTCTCCTCCGCCTAAAACCAGCGATAACCCAAAACGCTCTTTATCGTTAAGCGTGGTATAGCCGAAATTTTGCGCCAAGCTGATAACATTATTAACTCCTGTAAGATAAATTGCTTTAACGGCCGGTATATTTAAAGATCCGGCCAAGGCTTGCCTGATAGTAACCGGACCATGCTCTTTTGAGTCATAATTATGCGGTTCATAGGGTTTGGCCGGATCGGTAGAGAAACTAGTTACTACATCATAAAGCACCGTCTCCGGCGTGTAGCCCTTTATAAACGACGCCGTGTAAACTATTGGCTTAAAAGATGAGCCGGGCTGTCTGGGCTGTAAAGCGACATTGACTTGGCCGTCAATTTCATCGTTAAAATAATCGCGCGAACCTACCATGGCCAGAACCTGGCCGTTTTTTGGATCGATTGAAATTAAAGAAGCGTTAGTCGCTTGATATTTTTTTTCATTACCGATCGTTTTTTCGCTTATTACTTCTTCGGCGATTTTTTGTTTGTATAAATCGAGCGTAGTGTAAATTTTTAGGCCGCCTTGTTCAATGGTTTTTTCGCCGTATTTATCCGCTAAAATTTCTTTAACATACATAACGAAATGCGGCGCTGTGATATTGTCTGTTTGGGGTTTAAATATTAATTTAAAATTCTTTGCTTCCTCGGCTTCAGTCTTGGAAACATAACCGTATTTTACCATTAAATCTATTACATATTTTTGCCGAGCCAGTAAAACATCTTTATTCGGGCCGTAGGGCGAGTAGCGGCTGGGAGCCTGCGGTATGGCCGCTAAAATAGCCGATTCGGCCAAGTTTAAATCACGCGCCGATTTGCCAAAATATTTTTGGCTAGCCGCTTCAACGCCGTAAGCGGTTGAACCGTAAGGGATCTCATTAAAATACATCTGTAAAATTTCGTCTTTAGAGAATTTTTTTTCCAAACGATAAGCTAAAATTATTTCTTTGATTTTTCTGGTTAAAGTTTTTTCATTGGTAAGCACCGAATTTTTTATAAATTGCTGGGTCAGGGTAGAACCGCCGGCTCGCTTGCCGAAAAGAACATCAGTTACTAAAGTTCTAAAAATCGCCCAGACGCTAAAACCTCCATGTTTATAAAAATCTTTATCTTCAATGGAAATGGTGGCGTTTTTTAAGTTGTCCGGCACGTCTTTTAAGTTGATCATGGTGCGTTTTTCTGCGCCATGAATTTCGTAAAGTATGGTTTGTCCGGTGCGATCATAAATCTTTGTGCTTTGCGCTACTTGGCGTTCAATTAAACGATTGGGATCGGGAAGATCGTGGGTTAGCCAAAGAAAGCCGGCATAGCTAAAAATAAATAAAGCCAAAAGGCCGATAAATATGGTTTTGGCCAGGTTTATTTTAAGCGGATTTTTATTTTTTCCGCTTGAGTATTGCTTAACGCCGCCTCGATTGCCGAAATTAGATAAATTTTTTTTGGATTTATTTAAAAAATATTTTTTTTTGGACTGGCGCCAATTTTGCGGAGATTTTATGTGATTTGAAGAATATGAAGCAGTCATAAATGTATTTTGCCCCGTTAAATCCTGATAAAATCTGGACGCGGAGCGTATTTAACGGGGTAAATATAAAAAAATTATACCAGTTTCCCGTGTATCTAGCAACTAATAACCAAAGGTTTATATTGTTTTTCGGTTTATGGATTTTGAGTTATTAACTATAAGCCGCGAACAGAGAGCTATTGGTCAGTTTTTATGTTTTATGGTAAAATATAATTAATGTTAATAACTTAAATTATTTAAATTAACACGAATACAATGAATTAATATCATTTGTATTTGTGTTTTATTGAGGGGAGGTGAAAAATGAAAAAAATATTATTTAAAAAAGTAGTAGTTATGGCTATGTCTTTAATTGTTTTAACGCCGTTTTTAAGCTTTTCTTTGCCGGTTATAGCGGCCGAGCTAGATCCTTGGGGCGGTACAAAAGAGAATTTTGTAACTGAAACCGGTCTGGCCGAGCGCGATCCGCGCGATATTGCGGCATCGGTAATTCGCATTATTTTAGGATTTTTAGGCATTATCGCCGTAATTATAATTTTATTGGGTGGTTTTAAATGGATGACGGCCGGAGGTAATGAAGATAAAGTTGGTGAGGCTAAGAAGTTAATTACCGCCGGTATTATCGGTTTGGTAATTATTTTGGCGGCATTTGGTATCGCAACTTTTGTTTTAAGCTCGTTAATGACAGCGGTCGGCAATCAGTAATAGTGTTCTTAATACCGGTATTAAGAAAAAGTGGTTCCCGAATTTTTCGGGACCACTGCCCTACGCATGAACTTAGGTTTGTGGATAGAGCGGTGGAAGTGAAATTTTCAATTATCAATTTACAATTTTCAAACAATTTTCAATAATTCAATTATCAATTGAAAATTTATTAATTGATTATTTATTGAAAATTGGTCATTGAAAATTATTATCTATGTATTCTGTTTTAATAAAAAAATCTAAATTTATTATTTTTAGTTTATTAATTGTCTTATCGTTTTTAATGCTGGCGCAGGCGGGGCTGGCGCTTGACCCCAAGGTGACGGAAGGATTAAATAAAACCGCAGAGGGTGGGTTTGGCAAGGATATAACTAAATCTTCTACTTTGCCAGAAACAATCGGTAAAATTGTTGGCGCGGCTTTGTCTTTTTTAGGCGTAGCTTTTTTTATTTTAATGATTTACGGAGGTTATATGTGGATGTTTTCCATGGGTAACGAGCAGACTTCGGCTAAAGCTAAAAATATTATAATCGCCGCGGTTATCGGTCTGGTGATAATTTTACTGGCTTATGCCATAACTACCTATCTTAGCGGACTGATAGTAAAATAATATTTTATAAAAACCGTTAGAAATTATAAAATTTTAAGTGAGATATTTTAAAAATATGCAAGCTAATAAAACCAGAATTTTTAACGGGTTGAAAAAAATATTATGTTTTATGGCTGGCGTTATATTGTTGAGCGGTCTTTTATTTAATTCGGGTATTATTAAAACATCGGCATCATCATTCAGCGAAGGTTTAAAAAATACCGGCGATGCAATCGGAGGGTATGATACTTCGGCCAAAGCGGATAGCTTAACCTTAGCGGAAAAAATCGGCCGGTTTATAGCAATTTCCACAACTTTTTTAGGGGTAATTTTTTTGGGCTTAATGATTTATGCCGGGGCTACCTGGATGATGGCGCGGGGCAATGAGCAGGAAGTTGAAAAGGCCAAAAATATAATAATTTACGCGGTGATTGGTTTGGCGGTGGTTTTAGCCGCCTATGCTTTAACGAAATTAATGGTAATTTTATGGGGCAAATCATAAATTACAATTTTATAAAAAATTCATCTTCAGCTTTAATTCTGTTGTTTGTTTTTTTTAATTTATCTTTATGTCAGGCCGCTAATCTAGAAGACGCTTTTAAGCGAACCGGCCCGCTTGGCACTGCGGCCGGCGAAAAAGGCGCCGGTTATAATACGAGTTCAGGCATTTCTATTGAAAGTATGATTTCTTTGGTCATTACAACCGCCATAAGTTTTGTCGGAGTGATATTTTTGCTTTTAGCGATTTACGGCGGCTATATTTGGATGATGGCGCGGGGTAATGAGCAGGAAGTTGAAAAGGCCAAAAATATAATAAAAAATGCAATTATCGGCTTAGTGGTGGTTTTAGCCGCCTATGCTATCAGCTGGTATGTAATTAATGCTTTAGGCGCGACGACTTTAAAAGAAACAGGGACAGAATTAGTCGCTCCGAATGTAACGCCGTAGATAATTTTATAAATTATTAAAGTTACTATTATAAGTAATTAATTAGAATGTAAAGATATAATGATAAAAAAATATTCAAAAATTATTTTACCGATTTGTTTGGCGATTATTATATTACCGCAATTGGCTTTAGCCGCTAATCCTGCTTTAGAAAAACTTCAGGAAGTTGGAACTACAAAAGGGCCATATCAAGAATCTGAGGAGCTCGGTTTATCAACGGCAATCGGAACCGTAATAAGCGTTGTTCTGGCTTTAGTTGGTTTAATTTTTTTAATTTTAATGATTTATGCCGGTTATAACTGGATGACGGCGCGCGGCGAAGAGGAAAAAGTTACTAAGGCAAAAGATACTATTAACAGGGCTATTATCGGCATAATTATAGTGGTTGGCGCTTACGCTATCTGGGCATTTATTTTCAGCAAACTGTTTTAATTTAGAAGATTATTTATGATATATAAAAATAGAAAATTTTATTTGGCTGTAATATTAGTTTTTTTTATTTTTTTAGCAGGCAATTTTTGCTCTGCGGCTTTTTTAAAAGAGGATATGAATGATAAAGTAGTTTCCGAGGCGGCGCAGGCCGGTTTCGATGGCGGTTATGATACTTCCGGCGATTTATTGTCGCTTATCCAAATCGTCATTAATACCTTTTTAAGTATTGTCGGTGTTTTGCTTTTAACTTATATACTTTATGCCGGTTATAACTGGATGACGGCGCAGGGCGAAGAGGAAAAGGTTAATAAGGCTAAAGACACGCTGAAGCGGGCTATTGTCGGCGTTATTATAATAGTCGCGGCTTACGCTATTAGCGTTTTTGTAATGGCTAGGTTAGAGGCGGGAACTTTAAAAGGCGCCACATCTGCTCCAGCTACTCCGGCGCCCGCACCATAAAAAATAGAGGTTACAGAATAAACTAAAATTAATTTTATGGTAAAAAAAATAGTAATTTTAATATTTTTGCTGATGCTAATTCTGCCTGCGCTTGCTTTAGCTTCTAGTCCGGCTTTTGATAATTTGAAAACTGTAGGAGAAGGAGGGTCAAATGCGGCTAATGCGCCTTACGCATCCGCGGATCAATATAAGCTGGCAGAAATCGTCGGCATAGTTATTCAGGCCTTTTTAGGATTGCTCGGAGTTATATTTTTGGTTTTAATAATTTATGCCGGCTATAACTGGATGACGGCGCAGGGCGAAGAGGAAAAGGTTAATAAGGCTAAAGACACGCTGACGCGAGCGATTATCGGCTTGATCATAACTATCAGCGCATATGCGATTAGCGTTTGGGTAATGGCTAAATTAATGTTTACAGCAACTAACACAATTTTATAATTAGTATGATAAAAAAATATAATAAATTTATTTTTGTATTATTGCCGGTTATTTTTTTAATTAACAATTTTTTAGCCTTTCAATTTTGTCATGCCAGTACGGGGAAAGAAATTTTTAATCAGCTGGATAAAGCAGGCGCTAAAGGTTGGGGTGAAAAAGTTGAGACTAACGCCATGCCGAAGATGATACAAATTGCGATTAGCACTTTTTTAGGATTATTAGGCATAATTTTTTTGGTTTTAATCATTTATGCCGGCTATAACTGGATGACGGCCGGTGGTGACGAGGAAAAAGTTACAATCGCTAAAAATACATTAACGCGTGCGGTAATCGGGCTGATTATTATTGTCGCGGCTTACTCCATAACTTATTTTGTGTTTACTAATTTACCCGGAGGGGGTAGCGGAAGTGATTTAAACGTAACGACAGAATAAAATTATTTTTAATAAAAAGAGGGGATCCTATGAGGGGTCCCCGGTTTATTCCCGGAACCTATTAATAGGTTCCGTTAACTTTTATAACAAAATCTACGAGTAAATTGCCCACGAGTTTTTTGTGGGCGATTTTTTCTTCATAATCCGGCTCATACCTTGGCCTTATTTGCTTAGCTAACTTTCCGTTCATTTCATAGATAGCTATTTCATAAGGCATATCCCGGACTTCAAAGATTTGAAAACCGCCGTTTGGGTCAGCAATTAATTTCATGCCGGGTATTTCCGGGTGAAATAAATATACTCCACGAGAAGGACTATTATTGATAAGCCCGATAAGAAATTTTCCGCTATTTGCGGCTACCGTTCTACCTTCCTGCAGACCCGTCATCATTTTTTCGTATGTGTCGGCTTGTTTTTTTATTCTGTATGATTCGGCCAAAGCCAATGGGCTAACCGACAGCTGGAGAAAACTTATATTCCAATCTTCATGGGTTACAGTACCGTCTTTATCGGTTTTTAACGTTGCATATCTTTTGCCGCCACAACTTATTATCAATAAAAGCGGTAGACAAATAAAAATGACCGTAAAAATTTTTGTTTTCATCTTTTTGCCCTCCTTATAGGTAAAATATAATGTTATAAGATTTATAGTATTATTTTTAAAGAACTGATTTTGCATAATAACATAAAATTAAATATAATGCAAGGTCTGCCTGCCGGTAGCCAGATTGACTTTAGGGCGTATCCGTGATACCATTATTATATAAGACAAGAAAATCCCTATCTAATTATTCCTCGGAGGAAATGATAGGGTTTTTTATATACAAAATATCTAAAATTAGCTAATATGGAAGCTTTAAAGAAAAATCATAATAAAATAATATCACTAAAACAAGCCAAAAAAATGGTTATTTTTTTAGTCGCTATTTTGTTTTTTGAATTTTTATTATTTCCGGCGCCATTAATGGCAAGCCAAACAGTAGAAAACTCTAATATTGGCCAAGAACAAGGTATAATTTCTAATCAAAATGAAGTTAATCAAGATATAAATACTAATATTACAGAATTTAATGGAAAATTACCGGAAAACCCAGAAGTTATAATTGATTTTTCTAAAAACGTTACCATATCTGCCTATAATTCAGAAGTTGGTCAAACTGATGATTCGCCTTGTATAACCGCTAATAATTTTAATGTTTGTGACTATGGGATTGAAGATACGATTGCGGCTAATTTTTTGCCATTTGGATCAAAGGTAAAAATACCGGAATTATTTGGCGATCGTGTATTTGTTGTACGAGATAGAATGAATAAGAGATTTTCCGACAGAATAGATGTTTGGATGGTAGAAAAACCCGATGCAATAAATTTTGGAATAAAAATAGCTAAAATAGAGGTTTTGAAATAATTTAAAGTAAAAATATGTTATTCGTAGAACGCACCCTCCATGGGTGTTTTGTTTACCCTATGAAATTTTGCGAGGCGGGAATTTCGCTTTTTGCCAAATTATTTCACGGGATAAACTTGTTTTAAGATTTTTTATTTGGTATATTTAATAAAGATTTAATACTAAATTTGGATTTATGGCCAGGTAGCCAAGCGGTAAGGCGAGAGTCTGCAAAACTCTTATGCATGGGTTCAATTCCCATCCTGGCCTCAAATAATTAAGTCCACAGAAATGTAGACTTAAGTTATTGTTAAGATGTGGATAGAGAGTAGCATATGTGGATAAATATCAGACTTAAGTCTACGTTAATGTAGACTTAAATCTACATTTATAAATTATATTGTAGAAATTGGCTAATATTAAGATATGGTGTTATTATTATAGAATATTGACTTATTTTATTTATAGTGTTATACTTATATTAGGTCATTACAATATGCTTAAGGAAAGATTTTCCGAAACTTTAGGTTTGGGTAAATTTTTCTATTTTCTACTAACATATAAGGCTAGCGCCCACATAGCCGAATATAAAACAAAAATAAAAAAAAGGTAGGCCTTCTTATAAAAATATTTAGAAGGATTACCAAATGGTTGGTAGAAAATTGCTTTTTAAAGAGGGCGAAAAAGCTTTAAACCTTGAAGATTAGGGATTTTCTTATCTATCCACTGGATGGACAAGGAATATATCTTTAGGGATGGAGCTCAGTTACGGCCTATATAATAATTTTATATATAAAAGGGGCCCGTTCTGGGCTCCTTTTTATTTTCGATAAATAAAGCTTGCAAAAAAGCCATTTATAGCGTATATTGTAAGTAATAATTTATTCTTGTTATCAAGAATAAATTTTATTTTAAGTCAAATTATCGAAGTTTGTTTTTGCAATAATATTAATAATATGGACAAAAAAGCTATAGAGAAAATTAAAAAAGATTTACTGGCCAGTAAGAAGCAGTTAAGCGAGGACTTGAAAAGTTTTACCAAGAAAGACGAACACGCAAAAGACGAACATCATACAAAATTTCCTGATTATGGCGACAAGAGCGATGAAAGCGTTCAAGAAATTGATGAATATACTACCAATTTAGCGACAGAAAAAGTTTTAGAAAGCGCTTTGCGGGATATTAATAATGCCTTGGAAAGAATTGCCAAAGGGAATTACGGCATATGTAAATACTGCAAAAAAGAAATAGGCGAGAAGCGACTTATAGCCAGGCCGGTAGCAAATACTTGCATAGCCTGTAAAACAAAGCTGCAAAAAATGGTTTAAGATTTATGCTTAAAGATATTAAATCCGCCAGATGTTTAGATTTTAATAAAGATAGCCAGGTCAATATTTTGTTTTATTAATTACCATGCAAACTTCAAGAGAGATAAAAAAAATGATAGCTATTAATTTGGCTGCCATTTTTTTTATTGGTCTGGATAGGCTTTTAAAAGTTTTTGCTTTCACGAATCAGACAAGCGAATTTAATTTATTTGGCGAAATTTTAAAATTTAATTATAAAAATAATTATTATATTGCTTTTTCCTTGCCTTTAGGCGGCTGGCCGATAATAATTTTAATTGTTTTAATAATAATGATTTTAATATCATTCGGCCTCTTTTACTTTAAAAAACTGCAGATTGGCCAAGCGGGAGCGCTATTGTTTATTATCGCGGGCGCAAGCAGTAATTTATTTGACAGAATTAAATATGGTTTTGTGATTGATTATTTTGATTTAAAATATTTTACCGTATTTAATTTGGCTGATATTATGATTGTAGCTGGAGTAGCCGCGTTTTTAATAGGTATAAACAAAAAAGAGGTTATTAATTCCTCTTTTTAATTTATTTTTAATAGATTGGTTTTTTAATTTTTTCTTGCTTTGAATTCTTCTAAGCTGTTTAAAAAATCGTTACTTACTTCGAAATCTTTTTTTTCATTTTTTTGTTTCTTTTTAAAATCAATTATTTCAGCTACATTATTGTCTCCGGCAATTTTTTTTAACGTTCCTAATTGTTTTATTTTTCCGTGTTTGCTAAACGATTCATTATATCTGAATATTTGTTTTTTTATGTTTTTAAGGTTCATTTCTAATATTTTTTTCTCATCGCCTTCGGTTGATGTAATTTTTTCTTCAATTTCTTTTTGCTTGGCTTGTAATTCCACAATTCTGCTTAGATATTTAACATCAGCAAAATGTGGCTGATAAGCTTCATAAGGCATTGATTCAAAGGATAATTTTGGCATATTTTTTGTTTTAATAATAAATAGTTCTAGAGTTTTTATTAATACTTATTTTAATTAATCTTGTTTTTTTGGGCAAGATTTTTTTTATTTTATCGGCCCATTCGATAACGGTTACCGTATCGGTCCGGTTAAAATATTCATTAGCGCCAATTGCCGTTAAGTCATCGGCTGATTTAATTCTGTAAGCGTCAATATGGACTAAAAATTTAATATTTAATGATTTAACGCGGTAAATTTTCATTAAAACAAACGTCGGACTGGTAATATTTTTTTTAATTCCCAGGCCAAGCGCCAAGCCTTTTGTAA
>CAZGKM010000011.1:16745-45336 GCA_964526325.1 uncultured Gammaproteobacteria bacterium | reverse complement strand
GCGGGTTGGATTAAGCGAGGAGCACCGATTATTTCGACCTTTATCATTTATCGGATAATTTGCGCCGGCTTAATCTTATTTATTAATTAATTTAATATGGAATAAACAAAATTACTCTTCTATTATAAACTACGACGGACAAATAAACTAAAGATTACAAAAAAATTTAAAAATGACAAAACAAAAAAACCGCCGGCTGAATTAACCGCGGTTTATTTTTGATTTAAATTTTAAAGCACTAAAATAGAGCCAAATTCTTACTTGCAAATTTTTTAATAGATAAAAGCTTGTCATAATATTAGCTTTTATTATTAATAATTTATATGTATTTTTTAACAAACAATCCTTTTTATGTCAAGGGTTTTTCCCTTTTGACAGAATAATTTTTTTGTGTTGTATTTGTTGCCGAGCGTAAAAATTTCTTGACAAAAAAAATAGAAGTGGTAAAGTATAATGTTTTGATGGTGTCCGAAAGGACGCCAGCAAACGATATTTAAAAACTAGAGAGGGGGTGAATAATTATGAAGAAGTTTATCCCAGCTTTAATCGTTCTCACGATGTTTTCACTCGTGATTTCACCTTTTAAGGTATCAGCTTTAACCGGTAATGGCGCGCCAAGCGGTGCTCATTATAATTTGAACATTATAGGCGTATCCAAGGACAAAACAGCTGACATGTCTAACGACGGTCATCGCATCTTTGTTCCATTAATTGGAAAAACCTCGATCAAATTATCTGAAGGCCCGACTTTTCAAGTAATCGATGCCAACGGCACCGATGGAAATGGCGCTAAATTTCAATTGCCAAACCCTGACCCGGACAATACCGGCACAACTGTTTACAGCGTTTATGCGAGAGCATTAGGTAAACCAGGCGGTAGTTCTAAAACTACTCCTTGCGCTACCTCGGCCGGTGTTGATGGCATTTTCGGTACAGCTGATGACGAGCAGATTTGTAGTATTACTACTCTGGAAATTTCCAGGTCTGCCGGTAAAAGCAAATTTATTGACGTAAGCAAAGAATTGCTTTATGTCTACGCTGACCTTGATGGCGACGGTACAACCGAAAGCTACCCGTTATTTTCCGCTGCTTTACAGGATTACCTGTGGAGTTACGATAATAATGGCTTAAAAGTCATGCAATTGCGCTTTTATCAAAATTAAAGCCCTCGCAGTACGAGACATATTTCGCTCTTGTACTGCGCGAAATACATCTCTAGTGTGAGGGAGTTTTAAACAACCCCCTCTTTTTTTTATAATTAAAAATTGACTTAAAAAAAGCCCCGCTAAATCGCGGAGCATTTTTTATTTAAAATTATATTATTTTGTTAATTTGGCCAATTGATTGCCAAGAGTTATGCCGTAGTAATGGATAGCCACATCTTTAATCCATTTATCAACATTTTTCGGATTATCCCAATCGCAAGTATAACCGCATTTCCAAACTACCATTTCTTCCGGCGTAGTCCGCCCGTAATTAACCAGAGCTTCTATTCTGTCGCCGACGATTTTTACGGCTTGCTCCGGGTTATTAAAGCACGAGTAGCCGCTGTCAGTCGTATTTTCTTTGCCGCGGTAGCCCCAATAATTATAGCAAGTATGCCCGTCCTTTTTCGGAGAATAAATCCCGAATTTGCTTTCTTTCATGCCGATGCCGACCATAAAAGCCGCGACGGTTTTATCCCGCTTGGAAATTTCCTCTATCATAGCCTCCATGGGCGTGTTTTTCACTATGCTATAAATTTTTTCATATAGATCGCTTTTTATTTCTTCTTTTTTTATTTTACCGATATACTGATTGCTGTAGTTTTTATAAGGCGTTAGGGTTGAGAAGCCTTTAGCCGGCAAACAATCCAACTTGCTATTTTCTTTGGTTGGTATTAATACTGATAACGAAATTATAAGTAAAAACAAAAATACGACCAAAAATTTGGTTTTATCCGTTTTAACCGGATTTTTGATAATAATTGGCTCCTTTTCACGTAGTCTTCTTTTTTTATCGCGCTTTTTTCGAGCGTTTCTCTGCTGTTCCGACTTATTATTTCTTTTGTTCATATATATGCCAAAACTAAAAGAATAGCGTTTAGCTATTCTCGTTTAGATTGTCTTAGCAGATATTAGGAAAAATGTCCAGTAGAGAGATTTTATTCCATCTTGAGCGAATATTTTTTGTTATGTAAATAGTCGGATAACAAAAAGAGTCCCTTGCCTTAAAAATTAAAACAAGGAACTCTATTTGCGACGTTTAATTTATCTCTTGGATCCCGAATAAGCAATTGCCCTAACCATATCCCAATCTATAGCGGAAACCGGCATGTACTTAATAAAATATTTAAAGGAAACAATCGCGATTCTTTCCGAATTTAAATTGCGCGTGCTCGGTCTTAAGCCGTAAGCCATAATCGTAACGGCGGCATCGTCGTTGGTATTATTCATATTGGCATTGCGTCCATATATTTTTTCAAAAGACACTTTAGCTTTCGATTCTGCCGTTGTACTCCTTTCGCTCGGCCAACGGCCGTTAGCGATTTTAATAACGTCTTGCCACTCGGCTTCGGTTCTAGGTAGTTTGCCGAAAGCGGATTTATAAGAATTTAAGACTCCGGCTCTTTCCCCTGCTCCTAAAATTTTAGTGCTGAGCGTACCATAAGTTATAAACCAATTTAAACGATTAATATCAGCCGGCAATAAATTTATTTGATTGTGAGTTAAATCGCTAAGATACTTATCGGCCGTAAGTTGTTCGGCGCTTAGGTTGCGTACGGCGTTAACATTGCCTAGAATAATATTTATATTTTCCGTCCAAATCGCCGCCGCGTCAATTAAAATTTGTTCTAGTTGGGTATAAACTTTTTCGCCTAAAATTTGCGGTAACCATGGTGATGTCGGAGTTTGTTCGGCTGCTTTCTGGGCTAGCCAATCGGCGTAGGCGTCGGTTGTAGACAGAGGAACGCTGCCGCCTCCTCCGCCACCGCCAGAAGGCGGGATAACTGCCTGAGTGTAGGTAATAAAAGCCGAGAAATGCATAGTCCATATTATAAGGTCTCCGCTATCGTCAATTTTACAATCCGCTCCGGCGCCAAGCGTAGGATTTGTAAGACTATCACAGGCGGCCGTTATCTGATAAAAGACACCGGCTTGAGACCAGCCGACTAGTTTTCCTGCCAATCCCGTAAAAGTAAGCTTAACCGCCTGATTAAACGTTAAATGCAAATCTCCGGCGCCAATCTCTATGGCAGAAACCATTGATGCCGTAAAACCGGAATCTGGCGTAAGAGTGTATGCCGAAGTAACAACAGGAAGAGTAATTGTTCCGTCCCAGCCCATTGGCCCCGTAATTATTGTTCCGTCCGGAATAATTACGCTAACAGCGCCGGCGCTTGTTGATATGGTTGCCGTAATTTCGTTTGTAAGCGTTACTGTCGGATATCCGTTTATGTCCGGCGTTGTAGTCGCCTCAAGCGTTGTCATTCCCGCATCGGTATACCAAGGATTATAATTTACTGGGCCGGAAATAAGCGTAGCAATAGTCGTAGAACTTGAACTTCCCCACCAGTTTTGCGTCGCATTAAGTGCTGTGGAAATATCACTATTTTCAATGCCGTTTCCCGTAGTGCCAGAAAGATCATTATTGCTTAATGTAATACCGGCAGCAGAAATTTTCGTCCATATTTCTGATATTCCTGAATTATGAATTGAGTTGTTTATAAGAGAAACGTTGCTAAAAGTTGAACCGGTTGTGTATCCTAGTTTAATGCCATAAGTAAAACCATTACTCGAGGACGAACCTTGCACAGTATTTCCAGAAACTAAAATTGAATCTATCGCTCCCGCATTCGCGCCACCTATATTAATTCCCTGCCATCCGCCTGTCCCCGAATAGCCAGCGCTGCTCGGCGATAAATCATTAGTTATTGTATTACCGATAATATTTGTGCGTGAACGTTCGGTTGTAATTCCCCGAAATATGCTACCGGTGAAAGTATTATTTTGAATCGTTGATGTTCCGGTTCCGGCATCCAAATTAAGATAAATACCCTCATATCCGGCCGCTTCCGCAGAAAGAGATGTAAAAGTGTTGTCGTGAATGTTTAATCCGGAAATATCAACTCCGGGTATGTTTAGAGCGCTCCAGGATTGTATGCCGTTACTCATCGCCGTATTACCATCACTATATGCGCCGACTTTAAATGTGTTGTTATATATTTCAACATCCGCCGCGCCAATAAGCATTCCGCTTGAATATGTCAGCATGGAATAGTCTGGTGCCTCAATAATAAAGCCGTGTAATTTTACTCCACTCGCCAGAATTTCAATGTTTGACACTACCTGAGGGTAATTTGCAACCAAATTAGTCCCAACGCCTTTTATAGTTGACGAACCGGTCCCTATTATTTCTAAATTTGTCTTGCTAGATAAAATACTTAGATCTTCCGCATATGTCCCAGCGTCAGCAACAATTGTGTCGCCGGAAGATGCGGCATCAATCGCCTCTTGAATCGTAGCGAAAGATAGTTCTCCTGAATTACGAGCGCCGTTTACGTTAGTATCAATAAACACCGGACCGGTTAGCACCGGCGCCGTGTCAGAAATAGAAACGGTATTTGCGTCAAGCGTAACTTGAGTTTGCGCCAGCGCTCTGCCATTTAATACTGCGCCGGTTTGGATAATAACCTGCTTGGCGGTTAATATAATACCGTTAAAAGTAGAATACGTTTCGAGAGTTGCGCCGGTAGGACCGCCGACCTGCCAAAAAACATTTGAGGCTAGAGCTCCGCCGGAGAGTATTACATTCTTAGCGGAGGCGATACTTAAATCTCCCGCTATTTGGAAAATCCACACATCACTTGCACTACCCGAGAGAGTAACGTTTGTCGGTATGGTAACATCGGTACTCCATTTGTAGATACCACGAGTAAGTGTCATTCCGCCGATATTTCCGGCACCTAGTTCGTTGGTTGGAGTGGGATCTACCATCCCAGCAATATTAGTGTACGCGGTTTCCATGTCGCCTATCGCCGTGGTAAGGTCAACGGAAGTTGTCCCTCCCAAATAGTCGGAAGCATAGACATTCCCGGTTACGAGGTCTGATGTTGAAAATGCAGTTGAGGAATCTATTACTAATGAAAATCCGGTAATAAAACTCGATGCCGCCGGGCTAATCCCTATATTTCCGGTAACCGCAGTGGTTCCGGTGGTTGTGACTGCTGTCTTTGCGAGAATTACATAATTATCAGCTGAGTTAAGAACTGGCGTAGTTGGATTCGCTGATAGTATTATCGCGAACGCGGAAGGAGGAGCGACAAAAAAACCGCTAATCATAATGATTGCGGCCGCAAATAAAAAGACTTTCCGACTAAAAAAAATTTTGTTTTGAAAAAAATTAATCATATTATTGTTTTAAATTACTTATTACTTATATATAAATTATATAATTTTATTAAATTAACAGTTATTCGCTGTTATTCGCTTATATACTATGACGGATTACCATGTATAAAATTACAAAAAAACAAAAAGCGATAATTGTCAATGTAAATTACCGCTTTTAAAATAGTCAAGAAACTAAAAACGCCCCGCTAAATCGCGGGGCGTTTTTTTAGTAAACTATTATTCGTACAAGCCTGGGAATTGTTGATGAATTATATCAATAGACGGCTGGTCGGTTACGACCGATAAAAGCTGTTTAATGACTAATTTCGCGTTATCGGTTTCCCCTGTCTTCTGGTAAATCATGGCTAAGCTGTAAAGCGCGTTGGCGTGATTCGGATTAGCCTGGACAATGCTTAAGAATAATTGTTCCGAGGTCGCGACGTCATCGGTCTTTTTGATCGTTCCGCCGGTTGGTCCGGAAACGCTTAAATCCTGGGTCGGTTCGGTGCCGTTAGCGATATCCGCGGTCGCGGTTTGAGCTATGCCCGAGGCGGCGGCGACTCCGCGGTTAAAATAAAGGCGGCCGAGTTCAAAGCGATAATCTATATTATCTCTGGTTAAAATAACAGCTTGCTTTATCTGCTCAATCGCGTCGTCTATTTTATTTAACTTTTCATAAGCAATGCCTTTGCCGTAGTTAGCCGCTCCGAAATCCGGTTTTTTCGCTAAAGCCAAATCATATTTTTTCAGGGCTTCATTGACATAATACTCTTGCTGGGCCGTATCGGTTTCAACGTTAGCTCGCGCCATATTTATTAAAGCCATTCTTAAGTAAGGAGTCGGACTGTCCGGCGATAACTCTATGGATTTATTATATAAGTTCTCGGCCCATTCCAACGCTCCCTGGACATAGAAAGAGGCATTTTCGTAGATTAAAGCCATGGCTTCGTTGTTGGATGTGCTGTTCGGCGATAAAGTCAAAGCCTTTTTGCCCGTATCAATAGCTTGCGATAAGCTGTTTTCTATTACGGTTTGGTTGCGGCCGGTGCTGGCTTCCTGGTTGGCTAAAGCCATGTAGTTATTGGCTAAATTCAAATAGTAGATATCCTGATACGGGGCTAAGACTATGGCTTTATTGATATCGGCGATTTTTTGGTTAACGTCGGAAGTCTGTAAAGATTTCATGATATAAATATCCGCCAAATACATTTTTACGCCCATGGTAAAGAGAATTACTACGCCGGCGCTTAGGGTTAAAAAGATAGCGGCTAAAGCCAGGGCGTATTTAGGTGAGGCCCGGAACGACAAATTAAAAGTTTTGAATTTTTCCGGGTAATTAACAATCGCCATGGAGACTGATAAAACCGCGATCAGGGTTGTAATCAGAATCAATGATCCGTTTAAGGCGAATAATAGGCTAAAGATAATCACCGTGATAAAGCTTGAGAACAAGGCTAAGAGTATAGATTGAGTGTCGTTTTTTTGCACTTTAATCAAAGTTAAAAAGCAGATTGACAAAGCAATCAGAGTAATTATCACGATGGCTAAAACGCCCAAGCTTCCGACCGTGGCCGCCATTTCAAATAAATAACCGGAGGCGTTATCGAATTTCGCGTACCATAAAGGCGAGTTGTTAAAGTCAGAACCTTTATATTTATCAAAACTATAGTAGTAGGTAGACGGACCGGTGCCGAATAACGGATTGTCTTTTAAGCTGGATTTCGCGATATCAAAAGAGGCTTTGCGCGATAAGCTTACTTCTACCGGCAGGTTAAGGCTCATGATGTTAAAATTGCCCAAAACCAAAAGAATAATTAAAAGTAAAAAGCTTGTTATGGGGATTACTATGTTTGAGCTGGAAATCTTAATAATCTTTGAAAGCAAAAACATCAGAACGATAACAATGCCGACTATGCCGGCCGGCCAGAAAGTAAAACCGTTAAGCAAAGTTAAAACAAACATGGAAATTAAGATTACGATGCCTAATGTCGTTTTTATGCCGATTATCGCCGCTTTGCTTTTTAAGTCAGCGTGAATTTCGCCGACTTGCGCCATACCGATTACCAAAAGCGGCAAAGTTATGACTAAATACATGGTTAAAGCGGAAAGCGAGCCTAAAGGATTAAAGCTGACGGCCTCCGTAAACGGAAACGGCAAAATGAATTTTCCTAAAAGTTGAAGCAGTGAAAAAATCGCTACTAAAGAAGTTGAGCCGATTATACCCCAGAATAACAATTTTATCCTTTTCTGATCGATGTTATTTATTACCAAATAATAAAATAGCACAAAAACTATAACCGCGGCTAAGCTTTTAGCCGAATTGCCGTAAGTGCCTAAGAGGCTGTCTTTTTGGCTGATTGATAAAATCGTTGAAGTAATATAGATGGCCAGAAAGCCGACGATCGGCCAGTCAAGCGGAGTTCTTTTAATATTAAGCTCGCCGACGATGACGGCCTTAGTTACCCAGGCAACGGCGCCTAAGAGCACTAAGAAATAAAACAGAGTCATTTTTTCAAAACCCATGTTTTGGGCTACCAGCCCGGTAAAAAACAACGGGCAGAGAAAAAACACCAAAAACACCGCTCCGATAATTACGAAGTCCAAGCCTTTGGTTGTGGCTATTTGGTGTTTGGAGATAATCTTTTTTTCTTCCATAGATGTTTGACCCCAATTAAATCCTCTTCATTTAACCAGGTAAATAAATTAAATTAAGTTATTTTAAATTTTTATAAATATTAGCCTCGCTTTAAAACTTCGCTCCGGCTTTAACCGGATTTCGTAGGGTGAATTATTTTAATATTACCATAATAATCTTGGATTTGTCCACCGATTAAATCAGCCTTAAATTTTATTATTTTTAATCAGTATTTTGGCTTCATTTATCATATTAAAATAAAATTCAAGATTATTCAAGCTGGCCAGGCGCAAGGCTAAAGGTTCGCCAATTTTAAATAAATAATTAAGGTAAGCCTTTGAATTTTCCCGCAATTCAGTCAGCCGGCTGAATTTATTGATTGGGGAAAAATCATTAGCGAATTTGGCGTTGGTAATATTAACGGCTAAGTAAAAATTTTTCGCATTTATTGATTTATAATTTGTTTTCCACAGAAAAAGTTTTCCGTGCCTGCCTTCCCTCGTCGGGATAACGCAATCAAACATATCATAGCCGAGTTTAAGGGATTTTATTATATCTTCCGGAGTGCCTATGCCTAAGCCAAAACGCAATTTATTTTCCGGAATCTGACCGACCGTACATTCTAGCGCCTGGCTTAAAAAATTTCCCGAATCGTCAATATGGCGGGCGCCGAAGCCAAAGCCGTCAAAACCGATTTTAACAAGTTCGGCAGCGCAGCGCTTTCTTAATTCCAAATTATTGCCGCCCTGGATAACCGCGAATAAGAGCGGCCTTTTATAACTTTTTACTTTTAACTTTTTATTTTTAACATTTTTGTCATATTCGCGCTGGCATCTTTTAGCCCATTTAATCGTACGTTCTACCGCAGCGGCCAGCATGGTATCGTTATAGGCGTTCGGCGGGCAATCATCAAAACAAACCATCATATCAACGCCTAAGTCAAATTGGGTTTTTATGGATAACTCCGGCGTCATTTTTATGCCGGCGCCGTCAATCGGCGATTTAAAATTCGCGCCCTTGTCGCTAATTGATCCTTTGGAGCCTATTTTATGGATTAAAGAAAAAACCTGGTAGCCGCCGCTGTCGGTTAAAATCGGCTTATGCCAATCAATAAAATCGTGCAAACCGCCGGCGCGTTTTATTAATTTTGTTCCCGGGCGTAAAAAAAGATGAAAAGTATTGGCTACGAGGCAGGTTAAGCCCAGTTGCGAAAGCTCGCTAAAACTTAAATGCTTTATTACTCCCCTGGTGGCGTCGGGCATAAAAATAGGCGTTTCAAGGCTGCCGTGAGGAGTTTGTATTATGCCGAGGCGGGCTTTAGATATTTTTGATTTTTTTAATATTTTAAACATTATAATTTAAATAACAAATTTCCAATGTCAAATCAATGTCAAATGACTAAATGACAAATTAATTAATTATTTTGACATTGGGATTTCGGATTTGATTTGTCATTTAACATTAGTCATTTGTCATTATTGTATTATCCCGTCCCCGCTCGCCATATTGTCGTCTTCCAATTTTGTGGTTTTGGCTTTTAGGGTTATATTGATCTGCATGCCGGTTTCGCTATCAACCGCCGTGACGTTCGTGCCCGGCAGGATTATCATTATTTTGTTTCTGTCGGATTCGGCCGGGCTAACGCTTATGTTAAATTCGGCATCGGCTTTATATACCGTAACCGGTAAACGGCCGATTTGCCAAACGACTTGGTTGGCCTGTTCGTCGTAATCCAGCGTTCCGACCGACGACCTGTTTTTAAAGTCCCATTTTACATTAGCCGGCAAAGGCACGCTGATCCGCAAATCGCTTAACTCGTGTAAATTATTATTTATGGTCCAATAAACTTTTAAGCTTGTGGTTTGGCCGACTTTAGGCGGCAGGGGTCCGGAACCGACCGCGATATTATCACTATTAAAATATCTGACTTCTTCGGACAGTTTTAAATCGCTGTTGATTTTATTGATAATAGTATTGCTTTGGCTGTCCGGAGAAACGCTTATGCCTTCAATATTATATTGCACATAGCTTTTTGCCTGGTAGGTTTTACTTAAATCAATATCGGTTTGATTTTTTAATTTTAACGAAAAATCAATTACTCCTTCGGCTCCGCTCGAAAGCTCGGCTAAAGACGGTATTTCGTTTTTACTCCAGCTAATGGTATTGCCGTTTATTTTGCCTTTATTTAAATCGTTCAAACTTTTCCAATCAATGAAATCGCTTTCTATAATCGCCATAATTATAACGTCTTTCATGCTGGCATCGCCTTTATTCGCGTAATTGATTGAATAATTTAAGGTTTGGCCGAAATCAACGCCTTGATCAAACGGCGAACCGTTTATTATTAAATTTATATTCAGGTCGCTTTTAATTATATCTATGGTTAGATTTTTTTCGTAGAATAAATAATATTTTGCCGGCTGGTCCGAATCTTGAACCGGCAATTCAAATTTTAATTTAATATTTAGGTTCGGCTGTTTTTTTTCTTTAATTTTATAATAGATTTTTAATTCATTTTCATTTTTGCCGAAATTGCTTAATAGCCAGGCATCCGAACCGTTTGGTTCTACTTTTAAACCAACCGACGCGTCCGCTTTCGCCGCCGGCGTCGTTGAAGCCGTATTGATTATTTCCACTTCGTCGGGCCGCTCAACGCTTAATCGCAGATTATCGATATAATTTTCGGTTTTAACCTTGAATTTTATTAGAATTTCGTTGGTTTCGTTAACCAGCGCGCTTGAAGAGTTGTTAAATGAGAAATCCAGTCCGATATTGTTTATCTTGGTTTCGTAGCTGGCTGATTTTTTAAATTCACTGGAAAAATTTTTCGGCGTATAAAGCATGTCGGCTAAAATAATATTACTGCTATCCGCGAGCCCGACTAATTTTCCTTTTATGCGGATAACGTCGCTGCGATGCGGATCAAGGCCGGCGATTTCCCAAATATTATTATTTTTAGCCGGCTCCGGGTCGCTGCTGATAAATATAAAATTATCCGGGTATTTAGCGGTTATTTCAATATTGGTTATGCCGACTTTATCTTCATTCTTATAATTAAGATTATAATAAAATTCTTGCCCGGCGACCACTTCTTTTTTTGAGTCAAACTCAAGAATAGCCGACGACTTGCTGTTAACGATTTTTAAATAAATATAATTATAAGAGCCGTAAATTGCGCCGCCGAAAACAAAAAGCACGATTAAAAAAGTGAACAGATTAAAAAGCAGGCCGCGTTTTGGCTTTATTGTCATTTTTTTTACGTCAACGCTGTTGCCGTCGTCGTCTTGATAAATTTTTGTCAGGCTTTCTTTGATTTCTTCTTCCTTAGCTTCGTTCTCGACATATTCGTCGAATGCTTCAACTTCTTCGTCCGAGGCGATCGGACGGCGGATAAATTCCGACAAGCTTGATGATTTTTGTTTTATTTTTATTTCGTTGTTTTTCATAAAAATATATTTATTTATCCCCTTACCAAGGGAAATTTATATTTACTTCTCTTCCACTATTATGCCAATTATTTTATCCTGGTTGAAATCTTCGGCCATAAACCAGCCGTTGGCACCGCCGCTCAAATCAGCCGGATATTTCCAAATTGACTCATAACCGCCGTTTAAATCCAATTTACTCTCGATAGTCGAAGAATTCATACCCGGCTGTTTTTGCGCTAACAGCGAATATGAATATAAACTATTTTGTTCCGGGTTTAAAACTTCGCCGGCTTTGGCGATTAGCTGATCGGTTAATTCCTCTCTGACCGGCTGTTTTTTATCGGTGATCTTAAAGGGCAGCTTATATTTTATGTTTATTTCTATTGTTTCTCCCGGGTCAAGCTGCGACCAGTTGGCAAAAACGGTTTTGCCCAGTTCGTTATAAATTTTTGTTCCGCTTAATTCATCCGTTTGCGCCCGGCCTTCTCCGGCCAAAACGTCCGGGTCATCTTCTAAGCCGGCGATCGATTCTTTAAAAAATATTTTATCCACCGGCTTAAAGCCGTTGGCTTCCAAAAGTTCCGATCCGAGCGGTACATAGACTCTTACCCAATTGACGTTTCTTACTCCGCAAAAAGGCTCGCGCTTTACGGCTTCATGAACCCGCCTGATTGTTAAATCGTCAATAATCGAACCGTCAGGCTGAATTTTCGCTTGATGGATAATTTCCTGCTTAATCTTACGGTCGCTTTTTCCGCCGGCTATATTTGTATTAATAACGCTTAAATAATCGCTGGCCGTATATTTAATTTTACCGCTCCAGCCCAAATCGTCGGCTTTGGCCTCCAAGTTTTTATCCGTAAAATAAAATAAAATATTTTTATCGGCTAACGACTCTTCAAAAGTTTTTAATATTGCCACTAAATTATCCTTATTTAAACGTTTAGGCAGCTCTTCAATAATTTTATTCATTAAATCGCCGATTATTTTTTTAGGCTCTTTAGTTACGTCCGGTTTTTGCTCGGCTAACGTCTGTGCTTCAAGCCAGAAGTTATCGGCGTCGATAATCAAGCCGTATTTATCCTTAAGGTCTATCGGGCCGATTGCTTTTAATAATTTTTCAATCACCGCGGGAGTAAAGCCGATTACGCCGTCAACCGTCGAGCCGTCGGAATTTTCGTAAAACCAAGCGAGCTTGCGCGCGCTAGTCGGCCAATCAGGCCACCAATTCGCATCCCAAAAATGCCAATCGGCCCTAACTAAGCTTAAAGGTTCGGGAGATTTTATTTTTTTCAAAAGACCGGCATCCGTATCATAGCTACCGCCGCCGGGCACTTCGATATTTTTAATTTGTCCCCGTGAAAAATCTATTAAGGCGAAACTGCCGATAAAACCGCCCGATGCCCGCAATTCGGAATTATTTTGGAATACCAATAAATAGCGCTTATCCGCGCTGGCGCCTAAAAAATCTCCCAAACTATCGGTTAAGCTTATGAATTCTTTTAAGCCGCGGTTAAGCTCGCCGGTTTTTAGTTTTAATAAAATAAATTTGTCTTGATAATTTTCCGGTATGACATCGCTGTTGATTTCATCAAGCGCTCCGGCCAATTCGGTTAAATTTGTTAAGGCGTTATTGCCGTAAAAATTTAAATTTTCCAAAATACTGCCGGTGGTATTTTCTTGATAGCTAAAAAGACTGGCCATCGCCAAGCTTAAATTTTTTCCAGCGTTCGCGCTTGACTCGCCGGCGCGTAAAATATTTTTACCGGCGGCGGCTAGCTGCATGTTTTTATCGGGCAGAACCGAAGCTAAGGCGAAGATCAGGCCGTTAATTTCATCCAGTTCGTTTTGCGCGCTTAAAAAATTATTGCTGGCGTTTTCAAAGCCTTGGCCGGCTTGGCTGAAATTTAAATCAGCGGCCGATTGGCCGGCGGAAATCAGATTATCCATAGCGCTCTCGCTGGCGCCCAAGACTTTGCCTTTAACGATATTTATGGCTTTATAATAGGTAAAAGTTTTGACCGGTAAAACAATAACAAAAAGTATCCCGGCGAAAATTAATACCGGTTTAAAGTAGCCGGCCGGCCGGCTTTCATCGCGGGGAGTATACGCGACCAAGCAATCTCTTTGTCCAATAATAAACTTTTTTACCGCCATGGCGGCTGACCTAAAATAGTAAAACGATTTAGCGGTTAACGCCATCCTTAAAGATTGCGTTGCCTGATAGCCGGCCGGCAGAATATTTAAAGTTCCGGAAACCGCGACTTGGGATTTAAAAAATAAATATTTTACAATTTTAATGCATGGCTTGATTAAGGCTATAAGCAAAAAATAAATAAATCTTAAAATAAATATGATTACCCAGCCGATCGTGTAGCAAATTTTGTAAAATAAAAAATAAATTTTTATTAAGGCGATATACAATAATTTACCAAGCAGGAAAAGAGTTAATTGATCAAATTTGCTTGAACCCATAACCGGAACGGCGGCTTTAAGTTTTTGAAATTTAGTTGATTTATTTATCCTTGCCTTGGCCTTTCTTTTAATCCCGGTTTTATCATTTTTTATGCCGGAGGCTTGAACGCCCGCAAGACCGGCGCTAATAAAATTCCGGCTATAAACCGATCTTGTGTAATCAAATAAATTATTAAAACTTTTTATGGTTTTATTTTTCCCGGACTTAAAATATTTTTTGTAATCAATCTCAGCCAATTGTTCAAGTTTTTCTTCAATATTATGGTTATTTTTTGCTTTAATTATTTTTGTTTCTGGTTTAAGCGAATCTTGCTTTAAATCAATAACAAAGCGCGATAGCGGTACGCCCGAATTAACTTTTAAATTATTGAGTTTATCTAAAGTCATTTTTTCAATAAAAAAAATTTGTAAAATATTTTTTACATCAAATTTGGCGGTCTTAATGTTCTAACAAATAATACCGCTTCTAAATCGTATTATAACACAAATAAATATTTTTGAACAAATTATTGACAATTAATTATAAGTGTGTTATATTATAAGGTTAAAAATGTTCTTTTAATAAACATATAAAAGGAGGAATAAAAAATGAAAGAATATCCGGATAAGGTTTTAGTGTTTTTCCAATTCACAAATCCTGAATTAGTTCCATTCGGAGCCAGGTTCGTTGAGCGAAATGAAGCAAAGATTTGTGAAAAAAGATTAGCCAACGGCGTAAAAGTTGGCGAGCATGGCGAAGGCGATCAAGTTACCATAAAATTATTTGTCAGCCAACTCATAAAGTCTGGTTATACTATCACCAACACCCATTATTACAAAAAAGGTGCCAATGGCGATGGCAGTTCAATCCGTTATGTTTTAGTTGTTACATTCAGCTCAAAGTCCGGCAAAGTGCGGCCAAACGACCAGACTTTAAAAATTCTTGATCAACTGATTTATAAAGATGCGTGGACGCATTTTCATTGCTGGAGAAACGTCAACGGCGTAATGTCCGTGCATTGTTTGCACCGGATACCTAACAAAGCGAACGACGACCGGGTCGGCGAATTTATGTTTATTGATGAAGAAGATGAAAATGATCAATTTTTAAAAGAAGCCGTAGTGTAAAAGGAGGTGAAAAAAGTAAATTTTATAAAGGCTGAATCAAAACGATTCGGCCTTTTAATTTTGCTTAAATAAAATATTTTTATAAACTTCAAGAGTTTTATTCGCGCAATCTATCCAGCTGTATTTTTTTACCAATTCATATCCCCTGCTTCGTAAATCAGCGCGTAAATTTTTATCAGCCATGGCTTTTTCAATTACATATTTTATGTCCATATTATCTGTCGGGTTAAAATAGAGCGCGGCCGCGCCAAGTATTTCCGGCAGACAGGTTTTATTTGAGCTGACGACCGGCAAGCCATGCGCCATAGCTTCAAGAGGCGGCAGGCCGAAACCTTCGTAAAACGAAGGAAAAACGTAAAGGATAGCGTTAGCGTACAGCACTTTTAATTCATTATCCGGAATATAGCCCGGAAAAATTATATTATTTGAAAAATTTTTAGCGTAGGCTTTAAGCCGATTGTAAAAATAATCTTCTTTTCCCACTAAAATCAATCTTAAATCTGAAAAATTTTTATTTATTGCGGAAAAAACTTTTATTAAAGCTTCTAAATTTTTATGCGGATAAGCATTGCCGACGTAAAGCAAATACGGCGCTTTAATGCCGTGTTTATTTAGCACCGTATTAGCATCAACCGGCGCATGGGCTTTAGCTAATTCCGCCACGCCTTCGTATGTTACGATTATTTTATAAGGCTTAATATCAAACTGCTTGATTAAGTCGTCTTTAGTATAGCCCGATACGGTTAAAATTTTTTTTGAACGTTTAACCGCCAGCGAGATGACAATTTTATAACCCAGGCTTTTTATTTTATAAATAACCGGCCCTAAAGTCGTAGCCCGCAAAGTCGGAAATTTTATTAAAATCAGGTCATGAATGGTAATAATAAATTTAACCGGGCAAAAAATCGGCACATTAAAATGCGGAAAGTGCATTAAATCAAGCTTATAACGCCAAATATAAAAAGGAAAAATAATCTGCTCGGCTAAACCGTACCATTTTATATAAAGGAGAACTTTTTTCACCCGCAGGCCATCGCATTTAAAAGAAGAAAAATTTTCTCTGCGTAAAAAAACAATATATTCATTATCTTGGTCGATTTTAATTATATTATCGATAATCTCCTGCGTATATCTGCCAAGCCCTTTGCCTAAGGGGCCGTAAAAACGGGCGTCAAAACCGATGCGTTTTATTTTATTAATATTTTCCATATGATTATTTATTGGGAAACTTAACGGTTTCGGCCGTTGACGTGGCAAAAGCTACAGGCAAAAAGCGATATAGAGTAAAGTCGTCGGTAACTTTAGACACCGCTTCGATGTTTAAGCCGAAATCCGGCAGTTTCCTGTTATTTAAATAATTCAAATCTTTTTCCGGAAAAGTAAAATTATAATAGTAAACCGGCAGATATTTAGTCAGAATCGCGTATTCTTTAATCATATTAGGGTCGTCAAACAGGCCGACTATTACCTTTCTGGCCGGAAATAAAAGCTTGTCATGATATTGGGTGACGATAACCGCTCTATTCTCGGTTAAGCTTAAAACTTTTTCATATTCTTGGCGCGACGCCAATTGTTTTTGCGCTGATTTCATCAAGCCTTCTTCCGAGCCGAATAAAACGAACTTAATGGAAATAAAAAATACCAAAGAAATTATTAAAAAGCGCAAGCCGTAAATTAATATTTTTTTCCTGAAAATTTTGGAAAATTTTACCAAAAAAATAACGGCTAAAGGAATAGCGCCCAAATAAATCGGCAGCCAATAGCGGGTGTAGGAATTGCCGATCGTGCGGCTTCTCGGGTCGGGGTTGTCATGAAAATCCCAGCTGCCGTAATAAGAAATTAAAATTATGGCGCAGATGAACAAAGCCAATAAAAACGCGTAATGCTTGGCCCGCCATTTTGTTATTTTTGACAGTAATAATATAAATCCAAAAAAAGCCGGCCAAAAAATCCAATAAAACATTTTGGCGAAATAAAAATACAGCATTTTCAAGCTTTTATACGGCTGCCAGCCAAAATGAAAAAAATTATTTTTTAATTGCGTAAAGCTGTTTTTCAATGCCTCGGAATTTACGGCGCCGGTTTTAAAAATTTCCGAACTTGCATTGGCGATATTTAAAATAGACTGGTTCATTTCATTATAGCCTCCGCGCCAATATGATTGATATAATATTTTATTCCAATATATGGCCGGCGACAGAGCAAATAATAAGCAAGCAATAAAAATCAGGAGTTTTATTATGCCGAATTTTTTTATATTGAATAGCCAAATTATAAGCCAAAGCGGAATCAGCCAGATTAATTCCGAAGAACGGGTGATTATGGTTAAGCCTAAAAAAGCGCCGCTTAAAGCCGCGAATAAATCAGGCAAAATTTTAGAGGCGGGAGTTATAATTTTATTTTCGTCTGTCTCCCCTTTTTTCTTTTTTGCGGCTAAACAGGCGAAGTAAAGGCTTATAATAAGCAGTACGACGAACAGCACGTTATGGAACATGCTGCGGGCGCTATAATAAACATACGGCGGGAAAACCGTTAAGACGAGCGCTGATATCAAGGCATTGCGTTTGCCGAAAACTTCTTTTATTAAAAGATAGTAAAAAATAATTCCCAGCGCGGCGAAAAACGGCGTTAAAAAAGGTAAGATTTTATAAGATGTTAGACTCGCGATTTTACCGTAAATTAAAATAATGCCCAAAAAACTTACCGGCTTAAGCCAGCCGAAATCACTTCTGACGCTGCGCGGATGCAGGATGTCAAAAGATTGAATATTATATTTTTCAAAAATAGTCAGCCGGTTTTCCTGGGCGTATAATTTGGCAAAATTATAATTAGCCGATTCATCGGGCGAAAGCCATTTAATAAAATCAGCCGATTGAGTATAATAATTAAAACTGGCCGTGCCGGCGAAAAAACAACCGGCGGCTATTATTAAAATAATTAAGCGCCAATATTTTTTCAGCCAATTTTTAATAATTGCGAATATCATAAATTTTACGTTTCATACAAATAAATCGGCAGGTCTTTTTCGCTTGGCTTGTCTATAATTTTCGGTTCCCAGCCATGCAGTTTAAACGAATAAGAAATAACTTTGGCTTTCGGCTTTAATTCTTTTTTAAGTTTTTCGCAAAATTGTTTGTCCAAGGTATGAGGTATGCCGAAAAAATAAACGACATCGGCCGAAGCCAAATTTTCTTTATATAAATTTTTAAACTTAAATTCAATATCGCTTTGCTTATTTAAAACTTGCTTAATTTTACAAATTAAATAAAATAGCAGTGATATTTCCAGGCCGATAGCTTTAACTTTAAAATTTTTGGCCGCGTAAATTACTATTCTCCCGTCGCCGCAGCCCAAATCATAAAAAGTTTGTCCCGGCTTTAAATCCGCTAGTTTAAAAATTCTATCTAAATCGCGGTTACGGCTCGGCACCCATGGGGCAAACGATAAAACCGAAAAAAATAAGCTAAAACCGCAGACAATAATCAATAATAAAAAAGCGATGCCAAGAGCATAAACAATCATGGAAATTATCATAAAGTATGGTAAAATGTAAAGATAATGAATAACAAACTCCGAAATATCATTGATTCACTCTTAATATTAATCTGCCTTGCTTCGGTATTCGGCGGCGTGGTTTATCGTTTTTATTCGCTAAATAAGCTTGGTATTATAATTAGTTTAATTTTAGCTATAATTACCTTTATTATTATACAATATTTTCACCTTTTGGCAAGCAAAAAAACCAGGCGTCTTAAAAAAGAAAAAGATATTGCTGATAAAAACAATAACCACTTTTCTTTAGGTTTAAGAATCTTTACCGCCGGAGCTTATCTTTTAGTTTTAGTTTTTTGTTTTTATGTTTTGTTCAGCCATCAAACCGCTGCGGCCATAGTATCTCCCTGGCAAATAGCGCCAAAATATTTTTTTATTTTTTATAGTATAGCTACTTTATTTTTAATCGGCAATATCATCGTAAATAAAAAATTCGCTTTACCTTTTATTATTTTTCATTATTTTCTATCTTTTTCGATTGCTCTTATAATATATAAGATCGGTTACGGCTATGACCCGTTTATCCATCAAGCAACCGAAAATTTAATAGATAAAACCGGAGCGGTTGAACCCAAGCCATTTTATTACCTAGGGCAATATGCTTTGGTTATATTAACCCATAAAATTACCGACATTCCCATAGTTTGGCTTGATAAAATTTTCTTGCCGCTCGTGGCCGCCGTATTTCTGCCTTTAATTCTCTGGCGCGTTTTAAAATCTTGGTTTGATTCGGCCAGCCTAAATTTAATGCTAATTTTAAGCTTTTTGGCTTTAAGCTTCCCCATTTTAATTGTTACTACCCCGCAAAACCTGGCTTATTTATTTTTGATTTTAGCGATTTTATTGGGGTTAACTTGCAAAAATTATTATGACTTTTTAATTATTTTACTTTTATCATTAGCCGCGGCCATTACTCATCCGGTCGCCGGCATTCCGGCCTTGTTATTTTGCTCTTTATTGGCCGTTTATCATAGCGAAAATAAAATAAAAAAATATATTTATCCCTGCTTAATAATAATAACCGTTTTTATATTGCCGGCTTCTTTTTATTTTTTAAACAGGAATTTGGCCGTGGCTGCGCCGAGCGAAAATTTAACCCAAAGCGCAAGCCAACTGCAATTAAATATTCCCGGCCAAGAAAATTTTATTTTAAATTTTGCTTATCTTTACGGCTTTAATTTGAAATTTATTTTTATTTTACTGGTTTTAAGCGGTATTTTTATCGCTTATAAGCATAGGGATAAATGCAAAATTTTATGGCTTTACTTTACACTTTCCGCCGCTTTATTCATGTCATATTTAATTACGGCAAAAATTCCGTTCGCTTTTTTAATAAATTATGAAAGAGACGATTATCCGCAAAGAATATTAATCGCCGCCATTTTATTTCTTTTGCCATTCTTTATTCTTTCGATTTATGCCTTGCTTGAAAAAATTAATAAGCAAAATACTTTTATCATTTTCAGTTTCGCCGTGTTTTTATGTTTATTGATCAGCTCTGCTTTATATATAACATATCCGCGCTACGATAATTATTTTAATTCCCATGGTTATTCGGTTTCCGGCGCTGACTTAAACGCAGTTAAATGGATTAACGAGAATGCCAAAAACGACTACATAGTTTTAGCCAATCAGCAAGTAAGCGTAGCCGCCTTAAGCCAATTCGGCTTTAAAAAATATTACGGTCCGGATCAGCTGTTTTACTACCCGATTCCGACGAGTTCGCCGCTTTATCAATCTTATCTGGATATGGTATATAAAAAACCAAGCCGCGAAACAATGCTCGCGGCCATGGATTTAGCCGGGGTTAACGAAAGTTATTTTGTTTTAAACAGATATTGGTGGGCCTTCATTAAAATTCTGGACGAAGCCAAGCTATCCGCCGATAGTTGGCAGGTAATTAATAACGGCGAGGTGTTTGTGTTTAAGTATGAGAGGAAATAAAATTTATTGCTTTATTGCTTTCTCCAACCCAGCTACATAATTTTCAACGCTAAAAGTCAAAAATTTATTTTTACGGGGCTCGGTAAAATCGTCAAAACTTTTTTTATTTTCAATCATTAAAGTCATTTTTTCGGCCAAATCATTTACATCAGCCGGTTTAAATAAAACACCGGCGCTTTGATTTAATAATTCCGGTATGCCGCCAATATTACTAGCTAAAACCGGCAAATTGGCCGCTAGCGCTCTTTGAATCGCGTTAGGGCAGTTTTCGTAAACTAACGAGGGATAAATTAAACAACTCGCATAAAATAATAATTTATCGGCTTCTGTGTCTCCCGGCCAGCCCAAAAATTTTATATTCTTATTTTCTGCGGCTTTGGCGCGCGCTTGCTTGATTTTTGAACCGTCTCCGGCCAGGATAAGTTCAACTTCCGGATAATTATTTTTAATTTTATTAAAAGCTTCAATTAATAAAAATACGCCTTTGTGTTTTTCGATTTGGCCTAAAAATAAAAAATTTACCCTGTTAAATCCCGATTGATGATTGGAGCGCTCACTTGCCTGCCCTGGCGCGGACTCTACGGGATTTGGCAAAACATTTATTTTTGAATGCTTAAAAAAATGTTTTTTTATATATAAATCTCTTAGCCAGCGCGAAGGGAAAATTACCGACTGCGGCGAGTTAAATAGCCGGCGGCAAGCGCTCGAATAAATTTTAGCGGATAAGGTATCGATTATACCCTCTTCGCCGTAATACATTAAGCCCGAAGGATGGATTAATTGAATGTCGTGCGCAATATGCAAATGCTTAATTTTTAAATTTTTAATTGCCAATGGCGTTAAAAATCCCACTCCCATTAAATTATTGGTAATTACCGCATCGCATTTTTCTTTACTTAAAATTTTTTTAATTTTAAAATAGCCGATAAAATTAAACAAGTTCCAAATTTGCCAAATAAAACGAAAAAATTTCGATAGGCTATTTAAGCTAAAATACAAACTATTTAAGTGATAAATCCGCTTGTCCTCCGAAGCCTTGGCGGAGGGGGGCAATTCATAATTTTTAACCGGCGATTGATTAAATGGTTTCGTGGTAATAATAAATATTTTATGCCCGGCTTTAACTAAGCCCTGAATTATAATTTCAGTAACTTTTTCCGCACCACCGCGGTTAAACGGTTTATATAAATTATTTATTATGCAAATTTTCATAATTTTTAAAGCGGTGGCGTATATTTTACAAAATGATAAATAGAATCCAATCTTTTAGCGACTTTAGCCCAGGTATATTTATCTTCTACCAGCTCCCTGCCGGCTCTGCCCATAGTTTCGGCCAATCTTTTATCGCATAAAATAATTTTAATTTTTTCAACCAAATCATCAACGTCATTCGGCTTAACCAATAAGCCCTGTTTGCCATTTTTAAACACGCTTCTGACGCCGGGCAAATTCGATGTAATTACCGGCGTAGAGCAAGCCATCGCCTCCAATAAAACCAGTCCGAACGCTTCACCCTTATTAATAGAGGGCAGAACCAGGCAATCGCAATAATTATAGAAATTTACCAATTTACTGTTATCGACATTATCGTAAAATTTAACTATTTCTTCTATGCCTAAATTGCCGGCGCAATTTTTATAATACGGCAATAAATTACCTCGCCCGACAACATTTAAAATAAGAGGATTTAATTCTTTATTTTTAATAATAACGGCCGTAGCTTTTAGCAAGTTTTCCAAGCCTTTAAAGTAATGAGCATCGTCTAAGCCGCCGACAAATAAAATAATTTTATTTCGGCGCTGTTTATTTATATTGTCATGGTAAGTGACAAATTGCTCAAGATTAACTCCGAATAATATTCGCCTAAATTTTTCCGGCCTGGCAATATAATATTCTTTTAAATCCGAATGTTTTACATAATCAAGCGAAGCGCAAGTGATGATCTTCGCCGTCCTGACCAAGAGGGGTAAAACAAAAATATTATAAAAACAAAAAACAGCGCCTTTGAGTCCTTTGGCGCTTGAATCCATATGATAATGCATTATTAATTTCATTTTGCGGCCCGACAGTAATTTTATGAGAATAACCGGCACAATCGCTCCGTAAAACGGATAATGCAGATGAATAATATCAAAATTTTTTAATTTCCAAAAAAGCTGAGGTAAAAAAGCGGCATTACCGTATTTAAACAGAGGTTTTAAACGCTTTACTGTAAATTTACCCTCATGAAGATTAAATTCATCTTCATTTTTATAATTGTAATTCGGAGTAAAAACAGTTACTTTGTAGCCTAAATTAGCCAGGTTGTCTGAAATATTATAGACACTGTTGCCTATTCCGCCGCGGTATGGCGGGAAGGTGCAAGCTATTTGAGCAATTTTCATAGATTGAAAACTAATTAACCGGATTATTTTTTATCGCTGGCGCCATTACTTTTTAAAGCTATATTTTGAACAATCTTAGTAATATCTTTTTGGATTTTTTCCAATTTTAACCTTAAGCGGAAAACAAAATAAAATAAAACAGCCACGCTTAAATATAATAAAACTTCAATGCCGGAACCGCTAAAACCAAGCCCGGCAACCAGTTTATCGAGAAATTTTAAAGAAATTATTAAAACCGCGGATATAATCCAAAAAATAAGCCAAAACAAAAATTCATTTATGCCGATATAATTTTTTTGTTTTTGCCAATAAAGCCTGGCGAGAATTGAAGCGATAATTATTAAAGCGATAGTTTGCTGCAGCATATAATTTATATTTAATTAACCAGCATAGCGATAAAAAAATCTTTTAATATTTTTAAGCCGCCGGAAAAACTTTGCCCAAAATTTTTATAAATAACTTTAATGGGTATTTCTTTAACTTTAAAATCGTTTTTTTTAACTTCAAACATTATTTCCGAACAATGCGCCATTCTATCTTGCTTCCAGCTAATTTTGCGCGCCGCTTCGGCCGACATAGCTCTAAAACCGCTTTGAGGGTCGGTTAAATTTATATTAAAAAATATTTTATTGACAGTTTTGGCTAAAGGCATAATAAAATATTTTTTTAGCAAAGGCATGCCTATGCTATGCTCGGCATTAAGAAAACGCGAGCCGAAAACAACTTGAGCAATTCCATCTTTAATCGGCGCGGCAATTTTTTTTATATCTTGGCTTAAAAACTGGCCGTCAGCGTCAAAATGAATGATTATATCGGCTCCGTTATTTAAACTATACTCCGTACCTGTTCTTAGAGCTGCGCCTTGGCCGCGATTAATTATGTGCTTAAGTAAAATCGCTCCGGCTCGTGCGGTAAATTCAGCTGTTCGATCGCTTGAATCATCGTCGACTACTACTATAACATCAACCGAGGGTTTTACCTGGCTGATTACCGTCGTTATATTTTTTTCTTCGTTAAACGCCGGAATAACGCAAAATATTTTCATATTTAAATCAATTTATAAAATTGTTTTTAAACCTTTGCTTGCCCGTAAATCGTCGATAGTTTTCTTTAAGCCATTTTCTAAAGTGATAATCGGCATCCAGCCCAATTCTTCTCGCGCTCTTGATATGTCCGGCAGGCATAATTCGCTGATAAACAAATCTTTATCGGTAAATTTAATTTTTGATTTTGAATCCAAAATTTTAATAATCATTTCGCAAATTTTCTCTAAATTCATATCTACGTCAGAGCCGATATTAATCGGGCCTAAAACACCGCTTCCCATTAATTTTATGCAAGCGTCAACGCAATCGCTGACATAGCAAAGCGAGCTTGAAAAATTTTTATCGCCGGGGATAATCAAATCGGAATTTTCCAAAGCGCAATTTATAAAATCCGGTATTAAATGACCTTCATTTAATTTCAGCCTTGGCCCGTAAACACGGAACAAGCGTATGACTTTTGAATCAATATTATAAACTTGGTGATAATTTTCAACCATGGTTTCGGCGAATCTTTTGCCTTCGTCGTATGAACTTCTTTGAGAAAGAAAATCAACTTTGCCGATTTCGCTTTCCCTGATCCTAATATGGCTGTCTTGCCTGGGGCCGTAAACTACCGAAGAAGAAAAATGCATAATTTTCGCCTTATAGCGAACCGCTAAATCCAGCATATTCTTTAAACCGTAAGATGAGGCTAAAATTGTCTGAATTTTATTTTTATCAAAATCTTTAGGCGAAGTCGGGCAAGCTAAATTATAAATTTCCTGGACGCCTTGAAATTCAATTTTGAATTTTTGCAATTCGGATAATTTTTCCAAATCAATCGGCTCGGAAATATCATGCTTGATAAACTCAAAATTAGGGTCGGAAAGTAAATGATCAATATTCCTTTCGTCGCCGGTTGAAAAATTATCAAGGCAAATTACTTTATTATTTTCCAGCAATCTATCGCATAAATGTGAACCGATAAAACCTGCGCCGCCGGCGACTAAAACGTTTTTTTTATCGAAAATCGCTTTTTTATTCATATGATTTGCTTTATATATTCTTCCGCGAAATGCGGGATTATAAAAGTTTAAATTATTTATTAATTTTTATACTGCCAACCTTTACTCCGCCGCTGAAACTTTCTTCATAACCGTAAAATGAACCGATAATTTTTCCGTCTGCTTTAAAAACGCGGATATGAGGCGCTCCCCCGGGACCGGCAGCAGCGGCTATTTCATCAAGGCCGTCATTATCTACGTCTACGTTGGTTAAATCTACGCCGCCGCGGAAATTACTGTTAAAAGCGAAAAAATGCGTTAATAAATTTCCTTTGTTGTCAAAAAATTTAATATGAGGCCCGCCGCCTTTTTCCGGCGCGGTGACAATATCAGCCTGATTGCCACTTAAACTTCTTTTGGTATTAGCGACAGTAACTTTAACGCCGCCGAGAAAAGTTTTAGGATAAGCTAAAAATTGCCCCTGCAGAACGCCAATAGCTTTAAAAATCCTGACTTCCGGAATTTTCCCGGCCGCTAAACCCGTTACGATTTCTTTCTCGCCATCGCCGTCTATGTCGCCGGTAGCGATATTAAGGCCGCCTCTGAATTTATTGTCATATGCGTAAAACGAACCTAAAAATTCTCCACGGCCGTTAAAAATTTTTATTTCCGAATCACCGCTTGATGCTTGCACGGCAATAATTTCATCACTGCCATCGTTATTAACGTCTGCTATTGCTATATTAACACCGCCGCGAAAACTGCTGTTAAAGGCAAAAAATTGTCCGACAAGCTCACCTTTTGAACTAAAAATTCTGATATGAGGCCCGCCGCCAAATCCGGCCGCAGTGATAATTTCCTGCTGGCCGTCATGATTTATATCTCCGGAAGCAAAGCTTACACCGCCCGTAAAATTATTGGCGTAGGCGTAAAACTCATTTTCTTTTTTTCCGTCTTGATCGGTAATTTTTACAAGACTAGCCATGCCGTTTTTCGGACCAATCAATAATTTTTCTATTTTATTATTCAGTATTTTTTGGGCGGAATTAACTGAAGCCGCAACATTAAGCCTGCCTTTGCCAAGCTGGCCTAAATAATTTGGATTTAACCGGCTGATATTATCCGTGTTATCTAAAAGGGTTTTTATAATTTCGTCTCGATTTAAAGCCGGATTAGCGCTTTCTATTAAAGCCAGAGCGCCGCTTACCATAGGCACGGCCACCGAAGTGCCTGACCAATATCCGTCATAATATTTGTTAAATGGCTGATCGTTTATTTGATTATCGGGCGAATAAACCACGGTGCTGAAAACACTTACTCCGGGCGCGGCAATATCAATGCATTTATTGCCAAAACTGGAAAATATGGTTTTTTGATCGATTGTATCGGTCGCGGCAACGCCGATTACTCTATTTTCGCCGTTAGCGCCATCAAGGCAAGCAGGATACATCGGGGTTTCATCTAAGTAATAGCCGTCCCCCTGGCCGACTTCATTGCCTCCCGCAGCCACTATAATCAATCCGGCGTTATATGCGCGTTTTATCGCTTCATCCAGGCCATTACTATAGCCAAATCCGACAAAACTTAAATTTATAATGTTTGCGCCGTTAGCAATGGCATAATCAATCGCCTTAATAACTTTTGAAGCGCTACCCTCGCCTTTATCATCCAAAATTTTAAGCGGCATAATCCTGGCTTTCCAAGTTATGCCGGCTACACCGGCAGCGTTATTGCCGGAAGCCGCGGCAATGCCGGCGATAATAGTGCCGTGTAAAATACCATCTTCCGTGAAATCAGGTTTAAATTTTGGCGCCGGATCAGCTACATTATTAACAAAATCCCAGCCGTTAAGATCATCTATAAAACCATTTCTATCGTCATCAATATTATTGTTTGCGATTTCTTTTTTATTAAGCCAAATATTGCTTTTTAAATCAGGATGGTTGATTTGTACGCCTGAATCCAATATGGCGATAATAACCTCGGGGCTTTCTCTTTTTTTATCCCAGGCCTCAATGGCTTTTATTTTTTGCAGATACCATTGGTTATTTAAAAATGTATCGGAAGGTATTATAGACGCTTGAAAAGTGTAGTTCGGTTCGGCGTAATCTACATCTGTTAAATTATTATAATAATTCATGTATTCATTATAATTTTCCGTTTGGGCAATTTTAATAACAACAGGTTTTTCGAAGTTTTTAAATTTTACCAATATTTCATCGGCAATAAAATTATTTTGTTTAATGCCAAAAGTATTATTTCCGGCAGCAAATATAAATGTTAAAGATAAAGATAAAATAAAAAAAGATGTTATATTTTTTTTCATTCGTTAGAAGATTTAAATAAATAACATCTTTATTATAACATAAGTAGTCGGTATTTTTCAAGCCTACATATTTTCCAAAACAGCCAATGTTTCTTGAGCGCATTTAGCTAAACTAAAATTTTTTACTCTGGCAAATCCGCTTGAGATTAATTCATCGGCCAATTGTTTATTGAGTAAAATTTGGGCCATTTTTTCGGCCATATCATCTTTATCTTCAGGATTAAAAAATAAAGCCGAATTTTTTATAACTTCGGATATGGAAGCGATATTCGAAGCCGCAACCGGTACGCCGCAAGCCATGGCCTGGAGCAATGGTATGCCAAAGCCTTCATAAAGCGAAGGGAAAACAAATAAAGAAGCCTCGTTATAAATATAAGGCATATCGGCTTCAGGCACCCACCCGGTCATAATTACGTTATCTTCAAGATCATATTCGTTTATTACATATTTAATTTCATCATAATCCGGGTCTACTTTGCCCACTAAAACCAACTTATGTTTTATATCGGCATATTTTTGCCTCATAATAGCAAAAGCTTCAATTAGCATGGCAGTATTTTTCTTTTTTTCCAAACGTCCGGCATAAAAAATATACGGCGCTTTAATATCATGCCTGTTTAAAACTTGGTCGATTTTCTCCTTATCGTTAATCGGGCGATAAATACGGCTGTTAAAACCGTTATAGACTACTTTAATTTTTTCTTTATCGGTTTTATAAAATTCCACCATTTCATTTTTTGTAAATTCGGAAACTGTAATAATTGCTTTGGCATGTTTAAGCGCGTATTTTGTTGACCAACTATGATAATCCAGGACATTAGAATGAAATTTACCCCAAGTAACCAACTTAACCAAAAAATTAAATATCACGAAAATTAAATCGCTGGCCGGGCCGATTTTATCAGAACTATAAAGTTTGGCCTTGCGCTCAAAACCGATATCATGAATAGTAACTACTGATTTTTTCGGATGAATAATCGGCAAAGTATGAGCCGGAACAAAAAGGATATTTATACGGTTAACAAGCATTTCGTATGAAAGCCTGATTTGCGTCCATAAATAAGTAAAAGGCCATTTTAAAATTTTAACGCGAAAATTACCAAACGGGCTTTTAATTTCTTGAAAGCCTTTATTATCTATTTTCCCCGGTGCCGTCGTATAATTTTCATCCGTTAAATCGGCTAAGCCGCCAATCAAAGGTTTATCGCTATATAAAATATATTGATTTTTAGAATCAATTCTGGCTAATTCTCTTATTAAATAATACGAATACCATTCCGTACCGCCTTTAAATTTTCTGTTCGCCCTTGAGGCGTCAATGCCGATAGTCATAATTAAT
>CAZGKM010000011.1:2599-16645 GCA_964526325.1 uncultured Gammaproteobacteria bacterium | reverse complement strand
GCCTTTAAATTTTCTGTTCGCCCTTGAGGCGTCAATGCCGATAGTCATAATTAATTGATATATAAGATTAGGCTAAATTAAATAAATTCAGCCTAATCGATATGTTATATATTTTATTTTGTCGCGAATATGCTTCTCTTATACGAATCAAGGTTTTCTAGCGCTATTCCCGTTCCTTTAGCCACGCAAAGCAAAGCGTCATCCGCCACATAAGCCGGCACATCAGTCGTGCGCGAAAGCAACTGATCAATATTTCGCAGAAGCGACGAACCGCCTGATAATACCATGCCTTTATCCATTATGTCAGCGGATAATTCCGGCGGAGTTTCTTGAAGCACTCTTTTAGCGGCGCTTATTATGGCTTCCAGTTCATTTTGGATAGCTTCCGTAACGTCATCGGAATTAACCATAATATTTCTCGGCAAACCGGTAATCATATCGCGTCCCCGTATTTCCATGGTCAGCTTATCTTCTAAATATAAAGCGCTGCCGATTTTAATTTTTGTTTCCTCGGCAGTTCTTTCGCCGATAGCTAAATTATATTTGCGCCTGATAAATTCCTGAATTGCCATGTCGAATTTATTACCGCCGATTCTGACCGAAGTTGACGTTACCACGCCGCCCAACGAAATTACCGCCATTTCCGCCGTACCGCCGCCGATATCGATAATCATATGTCCGGAAGCTGAACCAATGGGAATATCGGCTCCAATGGCCGCGGCAATTGGTTCTTTGATAATATATGCCGCTCTTGCTCCGGCCGCTATAGTGGCATCGATAACGGCTCTGCGTTCAGTCGAAGTTATTCCGGCCGGAACAGCCACCATAACTTCCGGCCTGAATAATCTTATGCCGCCCAAAGCTTTGTTGATAAAATATCTTAACATAGCTTCGGTAGTATGATAATCGGCAATTACGCCGTCTTTAAGCGGTTTAATGGCGACAATAGTATCAGGCGTTCTGCCTAACATATCCTTAGCTTCATTGCCTACGGCCAAAATCTTTTTATCAATTAATGAAATCGCCACTACGCTGGGTTCATTAATAATAATTCCTCTTTTAGGCAAATGGACTAATGTGTACGTCGTACCTAAATCTATGCCGATTCGTTTAATAAACATAAAATTAAAAATTTACATTAAAGCTTCTGTCAATCTCTAAATCCCCTTTCCATTTTAATTCGGCTGGTCCGGATTTAAGCATATATAAAGATGCCGGACTATATGATTTTATAACATTTTTGAAGCTTAAGTCAACCGAAAGATTTTCCAATTCCTTGCCAGGCTGTTTTTGCATATAAAGACCATAGCTGTTGTTAAATATAACAGACGATGGCAGTTTGTAATCAAGCTTAATATTGTTAATTTCTCCCGGAGCAACGACCAGAAAAAAGCCAAACCATGTTTTACCCGCTTCAATGCCCGTGTCTATTTTTTTTGCGTCGTAGCCGCTAATATTAATTAATCGGCTGCCTAGCGGCGCGTAAACTCTGGTATAGCTTTTATAAGCGCTTGTTTTCCAGTCAGGCTTGCCGTTATGGGAATAATTCAGGGTTAATTTAGAAAACAATCCGTCATTATTTTCAGTTACTATGTAATTTATGCTTCGGCTCATAACCGCGTCGGTTTTTAAAGCCGCTAAATTAGCGTCAACTACCATCAAGTAATCGCTGTTATAATTTTTAATTTCCCCGGCCCAGTTATTTTCAACCGCAATATTTTCCAATTGGCTGTCTTTTAAATAAAATAACAAATTTTTAGCGGTTAAATTGTTAATAGTGGCATTAATTATTTCCGACCATTTACGAGGCGGCAAATCAAAAATTTTAAGTTTTATTTTTTTAGATATTTCGCCGATAACTTCTTTTCTTTGCCAGGAAGAAACGCCTAAAATCATATAACCTCTTTCTACGCGGTATTGCAATAAATCCTGAAAATTATCTTGGTTATACGATTGTCCTTCGACTATTACAGGTCCAGTTATTTTTAAAAAATCCGTAATTAGTTTTGGAGTTATAGCTATTATGCCATCAAATTGCGAAATTTTTTCCGCTTGGCTGTTTAAAGCGCTTTCTGTTTTATAAAAATCATCTATAGTTTTTGCCGATGTAGGCCAATCAGGCGACCAATTTGCATCGCGTAAATACCATTTGTCGTTTAAGTATTTTTTAATCGGTTCCGGCGGCGTGATGTTCATTTTGCTCTGGACAGGCATATCAAGATGATAAATATCATGCGTGTTAAAATTTAAGATATCACCATCTTTAATTTTCAATAATCCGTAGGTGCCTAAAAATCCGCCGGTTGGCCTTAGCTCGTCATTGTTTTGGAGCAACACTAAATAATTAACTTCGCTTGGATAACCGGCTAAGGCTGGAATCATCTGCGATAAAGGCACTGCTTTTTCCAAAATAGAGCTTGCTTCATTTATTTGTTTTTTAATAAGGCTGATTTTATCTTTAAAAACCAATAAAATGCCCGTGGTATTTATTTGATCTAAATTAATATAAGCCAAATCCAGATCAGCTTTTATGCCGTTTAGCTCCGGCGTCGATTCATGAATTTTTTTAAGAACACCGCGCTTTTCATCAAGGCTTAATTTAGAAAAATTAAATTTTTTATCTCCGACAAAAAAAACTTCCAAACTTTGACCGAAATTTGCTCCATTATAAACCGCCTTGCTCAAAAATTGTACCGAAATCAATAAACCTTCAGCGTCATTAATCTGATTTAAAAACAAAGGAAAACTACTTATAAAATTATGCTTTTTTATCTCTTCAATTTTATTAATAGAAATATTAAAATTACTTTCTGCCAATTTGGCTAATTTTGCCGCTTGGCTGAAATTATCTTGCTTGGCGAAAACAACGGCTTGTTCGAGATTGGCCTTGCCATGCATGGCCTGATCGTAAACCTGCTTTAAATTGAAAACTTGAGTCAATAACAAAATAAACAATAGTAAAAATAAATAAATTATCGCTAAGAAAAAATATTTTAATATTTTATATGATAAATTTAAACGGCGCCGTTTTTTAACGGGTGGAATATGGCCGATTAAACCATCGGCTTCTTGATGCAAGTCCTTAAAATTTATATGTTTTGATTTTGAAAAATGAAACATAACGATTAATTTTCAATTCTCAATTTTCAATTTTCAAACAATTACCAATAACATAATTATTAATTGATAATTTAATAATTGATCATTTATTGAAAATTGAAATTTGAAAATTTTATTATTTTTATATTATACCACTTTATCTTATTCATAATTAGACGTTTTACTCCTGCCTCAACGCTTCTATCGGATCAAGCCTGGCGGCTTTACGCGCCGGGTAAACGCCGAAACCCAAACCGAATACAATCGCAAAAGCTAAAGATACATAATATGCTTTTAGCGGGACTAAAAATCTCCAATCCAAACCGTAATAATTAGCGCCTAAGGAAATTAAATATGATATAACTATGCCAACCAGAACTCCGACTACTGCGCCAATCAAGGTTATTATTAAAGATTCAATAAGAAACTGGAGCATAATATCGTTATATTTAGCGCCAACGGCTTTTCTTAAGCCGATTTCGGCCGTTCTTTCCGTTATTATGACATACATGATATTCATAACGCCAACGCCACCAACCAGTAAAGATATAGCCACAATCGCCAAAAGCATTAAAGTAATAGCCCCGGTTACCGTATCTAAAACGCCTAATGATTCTTTCATGGTAACGACTCTAAAATCATCTTTACTGGTATCGGTCATGCCTTCGCCAATATTTTTCACAATCGGCTCGCCAGGCTTGAATTCCAGCGGGATTGAAGCAATATTATGATTTTCACGAATAACTAATCTGGCTTGTTCGGCGGTATCGTTAGCTAGATCAGGATTTATAAGCTGATGCATCATGAACATCACATGGTCTATCCCTAAAATCCTTTTTTGCAAAGTTCTGATCGGCACATAAACAAAGTTATCATAATCCAAGGTCATAACCGCCCCTCTCTCTTTAGTAACTCCAATAACCAGAAATTTTACTTTTCTGATTTTAATATATTTTCCTATAGGGTCGCTATCGCCGAATAATTTTTCTTTCATTTTATAGCCCAAGACGGCGACCGGTGATTCCGATTTATCTTCGGCGTCGCTAAAATAGCGCCCATATTCGACTTCAGTTTTATCAATATCTATTATACTGGCGGTTGTGCCAAAAATAAAAGTTTTTTTTGATTGCTCGGCATAATTAACCTGTTCTTGCCCGAGTATGGCCGCATAGGCGCTTTTAATATTAGACAATTTGCTGACATCCTCCATATCTTCTAAGGTTAAAGTGGTGATTTGCGCGCCTTGGGCGATAGCTATGGCGCTTTGCTGCTCGGCTTCAACGCCTTTTTTGCCCGTAGGAGCTTTAACTTCAGTTTCTATTAAATCCGTGCCGCCGAAAGATTCGACTTGAGCGTAAACTAAACCGCTGATTCCCTCCCCGGCCGAATATACTATAATAACGCTGGCTATGCCGATAACTATGCCTAAAACAGTCAGGCCGGTCCTGACTTTATTGCCTTTAATGGAACGCAAAGAAATTTTTATAATAGACCAAAAACCCATAAATTTTATTCATGCCTTAAAGCTTCAACCGGCTCAAGCCGGCTGGCTCTTAGGGCCGGGTATAAACCGAAAATTAAACCTACGCTTACCGACACGGTTAAAGATAAGATAATTGACAGCAAGGAAATCGATAGATCCCAGCTATATCCCAAAAAATTGGCAATAATGGAAATTAAGATAGCTATTATGCCGCCTGCAATAACGCCTATTGTTCCGCCGCTTAAAGTAATAGTTGCCGCTTCCATTAAAAATTGAAGCATAATACTTTTATTATTGGCGCCAACGGCTTTTCTTAAGCCTATTTCTCTCGTTCTTTCCGTGACGCTAACAAGCATAATATTCATTATTCCGATGCCGCCAACCAACAAAGACATGGCGGCGATAGCGACTAGAAAATATTTTAAAGCGTCGGTAATCGTAGTTATCATTTCCATGGCTTGAGCGGAACTTCTAACCGTAAAATCATCGTTAACTCCGCTTTGATCGGTAATATCATGCCGTTCGCGCAAAGTAGTTTTAACATCGCGCATCGCCCTGTCGGTGTCTTCTTCACTGTCAATTTTAAGCCTCATCATACTGACATGATTTACTCCGGAAATTAATTTTTGCATGGTTTTAAGCGGTATGAAGACCTGGTCGTCATTATTTTGAAAAGCCACGGTGCCTTTCTCTTTCATAACGCCGATAACTTCAAGCGTATGTTTTTTTATTTTTACTCTTTGGCCGATCGGATCGGATTCACCGAATAATTCTTTTTTTACCGTACTGCCTAAAACCACGACTTTAGCCAAATTAATTTCTTCTTCTTTGGTAAAGAACCTGCCTTTATCAATTTCTCCGCCCTCAACATTCAAATAACCGATTGTCGCGCCGCTTAAATTAGTGTCATATGAATTTGAACCCCAGCTAACATTGCCGATACTTTTATAGTAGGCCACTAAATCAACTATATCGGGTACGTTTTTTTTATCTTTTAAAGCTTGCGCATCTTCATAAGTAAGCGTGGTAATTATTATGCCCATAATCGTGGCCGGCGGACCTTCTTCTTCGGAAGCGCCGGGTAAAATTCCGATAATATCAGTGCCTAGTGATTTTACTTGATTAATAATTAAGCTTTGGGCCCCGGCGCCTACAGCCATAATAATAATTACGGCGGACACGCCAATAATTATTCCCAGCATTGTTAAAAAGCTTCTGCCCTTATTGGCCAGAAGCGCTCTGGTTGAAGTTTTAATAGATTGTTTATAAAATTCCAGCATATGTGTTATGCAAAATTATAGCCAATCTGCCGCTGTTTATTTTAATATTTCTCCATCTCTGGCTATCCGTCGATGCGCGACTTCATAATCGTCGACTATTAAACCGTCCTTTATTTTAATAATTCTTTTGGCATGCTCGGAAGTATAAGTTTCATGGGTAACTAAAACTATGGTGTTGCCCAAATCGTTTAATCTTTGTAAAATTTCCATTATTTGCACGCCTGATTTTGAATCCAGGTTGCCGGTAGGTTCGTCGGCGAAAATAACCGCCGGATCATTTACTAAAGCGCGGGCGATAGCTACGCGCTGCTTCTCGCCGCCGGAAATTTGATTGGTATAAAAGTTTAAGCGATGCGCAAGTCCGACACTGTCTAAAATTCTCTTGGCGCGGCTCTCGGGCGTTTCTTTATGTTTAGCGTAAGTTAAAGGCAGCATGACATTTTCAATAACGGTAGTGCGCGGCAAAAGATTAAACGATTGAAAAACAAAGCCGATCTTTCTATTTCTAAGACCGGCCAATTCATCATCGTCTAGCTTAGTAACATCTTTGCCTTCAAGATAATATTTACCGCCGGACGGCCGATCAAGCAGGCCTAAAATATGCATTAAAGTAGATTTGCCTGAACCCGAAGGACCCATAATAGCGACGAAATCACCCTGGCCGATGTTAAAAGTTATTCCGTTTAAAACATGGGTGACTATTTCACTATTAACGAAATTTTTAGTTAAATTATAAGCCTGAATAAGCATAAATTAAAAAATTTCTAATTACTAATTAAACTAATCCCTATAATTAATTTCTTTCGGCTATAGCAATTTCAGAAATTAGAAATTGGTATTTTATTAGGTTAATTAGAAATTAGACAATTAGAAATTTAATTTTAGTTACTTTGTTGTATATAGGTTACCACGATGTCGCCTTCGTTAAGGCCAGATAAAATTTCTACGAGTCCGTTATCGCCGCGTAAACCGATCGTAACCGGCACTTCTTTTATTTCTTGCGAGACTAGCAACCTCGCGAATTTACCGCTGCCGTTTTTTTCAATCACCGCCCTTGACGGCGCGATTAGGATATTCTCTTTTTTAGCTGTAGTAATATTGGCGTTAGCGGTCATGCCCGATTTTACATCTTTTTCTTTTCCATCAAAATTTATTTTTACTTTATAATAAATCACGTCCTGAATAACGGTTTCCGCCGGCTCGATAAAGCTTACCTGGCCGTAAAATTTAACGTCCTCGCCAAAAGCATCAAGTGTTATTTCGGACTGATCATTAAGCGCTACCTTGGTTATATCGGCTTCGGAAACATCAACTTCAATTTCAAAATTATTCATGCCAAGCAAAGAAAAAACCGGTTTGGCCGACGAAAATTGCTCACCGGCTTCATAATTCTTTTTTGTTATCGTGCCGTCCAGAGGGGCTTTAATTGTGTTGTTATTAATCTGATTTCTAACTAAGCCCAAAGAAGCTTGCGCTTGATTAACTTGGGCTTGTGATAAATTAATATCTTGGGTTCGCGCGCCGGATTTTATTTGATTTAATTGAGCTTCAGCCACTAGCCAAGTTTTATAATAAGTATCAACCTTGGCTTGAGCCGAAGCGCTCTGCTGGGCTCCGGTAACTTTTGCGGTAGCTAAAACATTTTTAGCGGCTAGAATAGCGTTATTAAGGTTATTTATTGAATCATTTAAATTGTTTTGAGCTGTTTGCACTGAGGAAATAGCCGTAGAAACATTAGTCTGTTGAGCACTTATGATTGTTTTATAATTATCAAGTTTAGTTTGAGTAAAACTAGACCCGACTATACTAACTTCCAAGCTGTTATAGCAATTATTTAAGGCGCTAAAAGTTTTATTTAAAGCATCTAAAGTGTCTGTCAACGCCTGGCTTATATTTCCGTTCGCCTGACTCGTTCTAGCGCTTGTTAAGGCCGTATTCGCTAAAGCATAGTCGTTCTTTGTAGCATCAATTAATGATACATTCCCGGCTCCTAAAAAATACTTGGCATCACTATCGTTTAATATTGTATTTATGTTGTCTAAAGCGTTAGCGGCAATGGAAATTTTCGCATCAATAGTAGTTAAGGCCACGCTTTTATAATTTTTTACAGCTTGCTGATAGCTGGTTATAGTTTCCCCGGAAGTCAAATACAGATCATTTAAACTCTTTTCCGCTTGAGTTAAATTTTCGTTAACCGTACTTTTTATTTTTTCAAATTCGTTCAAAGCCGAAACATAAGCCGTCTTGGCTTGATCGGCGCTTGCCTGGCTAACCGCAAGTTCACTCGCCGTAGCTCCGGCTAAAAGCTTAGCCAAGTTTGCTTTAGCGACCTGTAAGCTGGCCATGGCCTCTTTTTCTCTTAAAAGTAAATCGCTTGAATCAAGCTCGGCCAAAATTTGATCTTTTTTTACTTTATCGCCGACGTCAACGAAAATATTGGCGATCTTACCGTTCATTGTAAAATTCAAATTAATCTCTTTATTGGCTTTGACCATGCCCGTTTCACTAACGGTTTGGATTAAATTTCCCTTTTCAATTTTAACGGTCGTATATTCAACCTTAGGTTTTTTATTAAATATAAAATAAGCGCTTGCAACCGCAATAATTAATATAAAACTCACGATAAAAAATTTATTTTTAAAACTTTTCATTTATTTTTTCTTTGTTATTTATAATTTTATTAAATTTGTCTATAAATTCATCGATATTTAACTCGGTTTTTATCAAATAAAAATCAGCTCCTAATTCAATTCCCTTTTTCCGGCTATCATCATCGCTTAAATTAGTAAAGACAAAAATCGGTATTTTGGAAATTGTCGGATCAGCCTTAATATCAGCTAATATATTAAAACCGTTTATTTTTGGCAAAATAATATCTAAAATAATATAGCTGGGTTTCTGAATTATTATTTTTTCCATCAATTCCGTTTTATCCGATCCATCGTCTATAATTACTTCGTATCCAGCCACCCTGAATTTTGCCTGCAAGCCATAAAGCAAATTAACATCATCCTCAACTATAAGAATTTTTTTATTTTCATTCATAAAAATTAAATCTATTAGTATTACCTAGGATAATTATACTAATTTTTATAAAAACGCACTGGATAATTTGAAGAAAACGCCTCGGGAAAACCGAGATATTTTCACAAAATTAAAATAATTTTTAAGCTTTACCTAAAATTCTGAACATAGCCGTAGCGCAAACCGGGCATTTCCCCTTCATGGCTTTACGCTTAACTCCGCCCTTGCCGTTCATTTCGACTTCATTGGCGTTGGACATTTCCCGCTTAGCTTTACATTTTACGCAATAAGCTTCCATAAAGTTAATTTTCGCCGCCGGAGTTGAATCCGATTGGACGATTAATTTATTAAATAGCTAATATTAAATAAAAATATTAATTATATTAAACAAACTGCTAATCTTAATTTATAACATAGTAATATTAGCATAACTTAGTAAAAAATTAAACCTTTTCTTGGTTTTACCTTATACAAGCCGGATAAATTTTTATTACTTTTCCGTATAATTAAAAATCGGACCGACAACTAAAATTTTATCATTTTTTTGCTGGTAAACAACTGCTTGTAATTTAACTCCATTTATTGACTCGGTTGTGGCATATTTACCAAAATCAATTGTTACATTTTTTAATTGATTCGTTGTGATTATATATTTTTTTAGAATATTTTGGATAGCTAGGCGGCTATCGCTATCTATCTCTAAATCTTCGCCTTGCATTTCTTTTATGGCCAAAAATTTAATTATACTTAAATCATCAGAAAACTCGTTTAATTTTTTTAATGCCGTGTCAACATTATTAATTATTTTTAAGGCGTTTAGCATTTGCGAAAGCATCTTGGTGTTTGCCAAAAGTTCATTAATTAAAGCCAAATTAGGTTCAACAAAAACTTCTGTCTCTTTGCTGGTTGCCAGCTTGTCGTTTTTTGCAACATTAATATTTAACTTATCGCTCGGCAACTTTAAATTTACCCAGGCAGACATAGCTGTGTTGATATTTTTTTGCTGCCAAGCTCCACTTGTTGTATTAATCGGACCGGGTTGGCCAATCTGCTCTAAAAGAAAATGCTGGTTTAAATACATTATTGACCAGTAATTACTATTATGCCAGCTATCGGCTGTAAAATTTTTAAGCTGATCCGCTAATTTTCTGCTTTGCAATGAGTAATTTTCATAAGAAGTATTTTCATTAAAATAGCCATTATTTAAGACCGGGCTGTATAAATTAATTATATCAAGACCAATTGCTTTAACACGTTCCATTAATTTCTGGCTGGTTAATTTGCGGGCGGTTATATTATTACCGGTCAGAATATCATACTTGCCATTGTAATTGCCTACATTAGGCGTTACCAGCTGTTTTAAGATAAAATCATCCGGCCAATAGTCCTCTTGCAGTAATCTCATGCCAATATGCGGTTTATTTATTGTCATACTTCGGTTGTAGCCGCCTTCTATTGCCGAAAAACTGTATTTTTTTTCTATTTCCGACTGAATCTTAACTGCGGCGGCCAATGCATTATCTAAACCCTGTTCCGCGGAAAAAACATCATTAATTGCATAATCGTTACCATATAAGTTTGCGAGAACTTCATTAAACTGCAGGTAAGTTAAATCTTTGCGCAGGCCGGAAAAAAATGATAAAACTTTATAAACTCTAGCCCAGCGATTTTTTAAATCCTGATTATCGCTGAAATCTTTGGCAATATAACTATTGGCGACTAAATTTATAAGCCAATCGTTTTTATCGAGCAAGCATTCCGGGCACTTAGTATCTCTATGATAAAGAGGAAAAATAGAATTTGCCCATCTGTTTGCCAAATAAAAATTTTTCAATTTGTCATTATTCGCTAAATCATCAGGCACCCGATAAATAGCATACTTCTGCTGATAGCGGAAAACCGGCGATTTTATTTCTTCTTTAGCCCGATAAATCAATTCCACTTCTTTTTTAACGTCATCATTCAAATAATCCGGCAAAGTAAAATTATAATCAGCCGCTTCCTTGCTGGTAAATTTATTCTCATCAATATTGTTTGAATTATTTATCTGATCCGGCTTGCATCGCAATAGCTCAAGAGCGGTTGCGAAATAAGCCGCTTCTAAGCGCTGCCCTTCAAGCACCGGATCATTGGCTAAACCTATTTTAGACGCTGTTGTTTTATAACGGCTATCGGCAATATCAAAAAAGTTTTTATTTATCATCCAAAGATCATTGAAAAAGGTATTGCTTTTTATATCGGCAAAAACTTCTTTCAGCATGTTCTGATAATAATATATCAAAAAATCGCTGGTGACCAATTGAGGAATGCCTTGGTCAATTAAAGCAATATAAGCGCCATAAAAATTATCGTTCTTGCCGGATAACTGATTACTTGTTATGGTAAAACCGTTTTTATTTATCTCGGCAAGATTTAAATCGCTAAAATCGATTTTTCTTGAAACATCGTAATAATTTGAAACATCTGTTTTAACTTGTATCGGCAACTCCAGCTTGTTGTAATTAATGTTAATTTCTTCATTTATCTTTTCATAAAATTGATTAAACGAAAGAGTTTCGGCCCTAATATTATTAATCTCTTCTTCGCTGTAATTTATATCGTTTGTATTTAACTGATTAGACGGCAAGGTGCCGGCGTTAATTTTCTGATCTATGGCATTCTGATTTATAATGGCCGGCTTATTTGCTTGATTATTTATTTTATATTTTACATAAAATAAAATAAAAACTATAAATAAAGCGATAATTATTGCTCCTAAAACAATAATAATTAATCTTTTTTTATTAAACCAAAAAGAATCTATATTTTCGGTATAATCGCTGTTTTTTGTATTTTTATTTTGAGACTCTCCGAATATATTATTTTCATTCATACGAGTAGCATATATATTAATAGTTTTTACCTGTATTAATTATACTAATTTATAAACAATTTTACAAATAAACTTTCACAAAAAACACCCGGTAATACCAAGGTGTTTTTATTAAATTTTATAATCTGTTATGTTCTTGAAAATTTTAAACATTTAACTTCAAAGAAATATTAAAAAAAGTCTTTTATCTTTTTCCTGCTTTAGCCGCGCCTTTTTCGTCTGAACCGAAATGATGCGCGATTTCATGCTTAACCGTGGAAATAATTTTTTGCTTAAGTTCGTTTTCGTCAGAGCATTGGCTTACTATTGCTTTTCTGAAAATTGTTATCCGATCGGGTAAAACCGGTCCGAAATTTAATCTTTTGGCTTGTGCATAGCCTTCAAACAAACCGAACAATAAATCATCGCGGTTCAAATTAACTTTTTTAAGCTGCTCCGGAGTCGGCTTGTCTTCCGCGAATATGGCGACATTATGAAGACTATTTTTAAATTTATCCGGCAAACTTTCAAGCGCTTGCTCAATAATTTTTTCAAATTCTTGTTTGTTTATATTTAACATACAGTAACTTTTTATTTTTCAAGCATATTTTCTAATCACCCCTCTGACTACTCCCTGAATCAGCGGATCGGCCGAATAAATCGGTTTCATTGATGAATTTGCCGGCTGTAAACGAATGCGCTTTGATTCGCGATAAAACTTTTTTAAAGTAGCGTAAGCGTTGTTTAATAACGCCACAACCACGTCGCCGTTTTGCGGCGAAGGATTGCGCTCAACAATAACATAATCACCATCTAAAATTCCGTCTTCAATCATAGATTCGCCTTTAACTTTTAAAACATAGCTATTGGCGCTATCGGTTACGAAATCTGCCGGCACGGCGATAGTGTCGTTTTCTTCAACCGCTTCAATCGGTTCACCGGCGGTAATTAAACCGACAAGCGGCAACTCTAAGTTCGCGGTCCAATTCACCGCAGCCGGGATAATTTCAATTGATCTTGCTTCGTTAAAGGAAGTTTTTAACATGCCCTTTTGTTTTAACGCTTGAACATGCGTATGAATCGTAGCCGGGCTTGTTAAATTAAAATGCACGCCGATTTCCCTAAGCGATGGCGCGTAGCCCTTGTCGCGCGTAAACTCGGTTATAAAATCTAAAATTTGCCGCTGGCGTTTAGTTAAATTATTTCCCATATATTTATGTTTTATTATTAGTTATCCACAATCTATATTTATTATACACGAACAAAATACGAAAGTCAAGAATAAATAAAAAACCTAAAAATAGGCCAAAATCAGCAAAATATTATTTTTTCATATATAGTTTTCTTTTTTTCTCGTTTAATTTTTCAATAGCGTATCTTAACATGGTGCGAGGCATAGCTTTATAATGATTATCCAAAAAACCTACCAGCACAGCCTCGTTACGCTTCCCGGCTTCCCTTAACATCCAGCCCACGGCCTTATGGATTAAATCATGCTTGTCTTGCAATAAAATTTCAGCGATTTTTAAAGCATCGTTAAATTCATTATTTCTGATAAAAGCAAAAGTTGAGATTACGGAAATTCTTTTTTCCCAAAGATTTTTTGACTTTGCCAGCCGAAATAAAATCCGCCTCGGCTTATTTAAAAGATAATTGCCTAAAATATAATGGCAGGATAAATCAACTAAATCCCAATTATTTATATTCTTGGTATTTTTTAAATAAAAATCAATAAATTTTTTCTGGCCGCTTGACTCTGTTTTTTTATATTGGCTAATTAAAATTAATAAAGCGATTAAACGATATTCATGGATTTTACTTTTTAAAAGTTCCTGCAAATCTTTAAAATATAAATTTTGATATTTTTTTGCTACGAGTCTCTGCACCGGCACTTTAATGCCTAAAAAAATGTCCCCTGCTCCGTATTGGCCAGGGCCGGTTTTAAAAAACCTTTGCAGATTTTCAGCTTGTTTTTTATCCGCCAGCTGGCCGAGTTCACTTTTTAGTTGTTTTAGATTTGGCATAATTTAATTATAGCATAAAATAAAAGGCCGAATTAATATTAATCCGGCCTAAGCTTTAATCGTCTCATATGATTTATTTCATTCATACTTTTTAAGATCGTTTAAAACTTTTCTTCTTAATTTTTTTGCGTAGGCTTTTGTAGCATCCAAGACTTCGCCTAAAGTTTTCTCGACAACAATGTTTTGCTCTGCCTGAATATCTGCTGCTGGATTCGGTATATCCCGACAATCACGCCAAGGAGGAAACATTTTATTCCTCCACCCTTCCGCTTTTGCGACATCAAT
>CAZGKM010000011.1:0-2499 GCA_964526325.1 uncultured Gammaproteobacteria bacterium | reverse complement strand
CCGAAACTGCCTTTGGTTAAAGTACCGCCCAAACCGGCGCCGAAGATAACTAAAAACATCAATGGCTGCAAAAGCGTGGAAAATATTCTGGCTTTATCGCGGGTATATCTTATGGCTTCCCTCTTCCAAATTGTATAGATAGCTATAAATTCATTCATAGTTTTAAATTAGCGCCTCATAGCGATTCTCCGGCGCATTAACTCTTTACTCGAAGCCTCTTCCTCGCGGATTTTTTTACCGGTTAATTTTAAGAATACGTCGTCAAGCGTCGGTTTTCGCAATTCGACCGATTGAATTTTTTCTTCAAGTTCATTAAATAATTTCGGTAAAAATTTATCGCCGTCAGTTACTTCTATTTTTAATTTATCATCAAAGCTTTTAACTTTTAATGAAAATTTTATTTCAATTTCTCTTTTTAATTTTTCCAAATTGAACGCCACCAAAGTTATAATATCCCCGCCCACTAACTTTTTAAGATTAACCGGAGAATCCAAGGCCACGATTTTACCTTGGTCAACGATAGCGATTCGATCGCAATACTCGGCTTCATTCAAATAATGCGTAGTCATAAAAATTGTCATATCTTTATCTTTTTTAAGCCTTAAAACATACTCCCATATATTAAATCTTGTTTGCGGATCAAGCCCGATAGTCGGTTCGTCTAAAAATATTACTTGCGGATAGTGAATCAGGCCGCGAGCGATTTCCAGCCGCCTTTTCATGCCGCCGGAAAAAGTTTTTACTATAGATTTTCGCCTGTCCCATAAATCAACCAATTTTAAAACTTCAGGCAGACGTTTATCGCGGTTATTTTTTTCAACACGGTATAGATCGGCATGAAAACATAAATTTTCCTCAGCGGTAAGCCTATCGTCCAATGAAGAGTCCTGAAAAACCAAACCGATTGATTTTCTAACCTTATTTCTCTCCGCATCAACGTTAAAGCCGTTTATAACAGCTTGCCCGGAGTCAGGTTTAAGTAAAGTCGCCAGCATGCTTATGGTAGTTGATTTGCCGGCTCCGTTAGGGCCTAAAAAACCGAAAATCTCTCCTTTTTCCACGTTAAAAGAAACATTATCAACCGCTGTCAATTCGCCGAATTTTTTGGTTAAATTTTTTACTTCAATTATGCTCATTTTAAATTTATTTAATCAACTTATTGCATTATAGCACAATTTATTTCTATGTTAATAGTTTGATTATAATAAAAATCCGATTGCTGTCATAGACAACAATCGGATCGTTAAAAATAATTGGTTAAGTCACCCCCTATTATGAGAATCCCGGCAAAATGCTTTCGTCGCTTTCTTCATTTTCCAAATCTTTTTTTAAGATTTTTATAACTTCTTCAAAAATATTTTTAGCATCTCCTCTAGGCCAAAAACGATCCTCCTTAATTGCTTTGTGAAGAGTTATTTGAGCTTTATCAATATTATTCGTTAAAGTTCTTGCTCTTAATTTTAATGCCTCGCAATCAGCAGTAAAATGATCTCTTTGAGCCAGATAAGTATCGGATTCTTCTTTTAGCGCAGCTATATTCTTCTTAGCTTCTTTTAACACGCCTTCGAGCTCTAAAAACTTTTCACCAATCTTTTTCTTTTCTTCGCATGTTATTGCCAATTTTAATTCAGTCTCTGCCAACCCTTGATTGCATTCGGCAATTTTTCCATACAGATAATCAACTTGGGTAATTCCGGCTTTTATTTTACCTTCAGCGATCGTTGCGGCCGTTTTTGCGTTTGCGACAATTAAACTGATTGTTTCCATCCGCTCATCTCCTTATAAGCAATGTTATAATATTTTAGATTTTATTGCTTCTTCCAATATCCCCTTCATTGCAGAAGTGAGTAAAAATTTTGGATTATAGCCGAAAGTTGTTTTATCCTTTACGGTTGCCGGTACTTCTTCAATAACTTTAGCAAGTATCTCGCGGCATAATTCTCTTGAAGAATTGTCTGACGGTCGGATCCCCGGATAATTATCATCAATAACTTTTAGCGCGTCGCTAAGCGTAAACCCTTTATTGTTAAAATCCATGAGCCTTTTCGCAACTGATAAAAAAAATATTAATTGTCCCGGCTCATTCATAGCTACCTCCTTTTTTGCTTAAATTTTATTTAGTTGTTAAAGAATGTATTAAATTATCACAAAATTAATTTTAAAGCAAGGGTTTTACTAAATTAGCCAAAATAAAAATTACATAAATATTTACTATCTTTTATAATTATTTCATGCGTGCTTATTTATTTTTATCATCCCTAACTCCCATGACTAAAGCTAGGGTTAAGATGATTACAAAAACTATTATTCCTATTATTATCATAATATTCATAAATTTTAATGGTTAATATTTTCTTGGATTATTTTTATGTAAATCTCAAAGAAAACCAAACTATAATATTTAATAATTAAACATTATCTTTAATTTTATAACTAATTATCACTTTCGTCTAATTTTTTGATACTAGAACTCAAATTTCAATTAAAATCCACGCTTAT
>CAZGKM010000010.1:47416-49544 GCA_964526325.1 uncultured Gammaproteobacteria bacterium | reverse complement strand
ACCAAAGCATAAGTTTATAATTAAGAATTAATAATTTAATATTAGCAAAAGACTTAAGGAAAAGCAATTTTATAATGATAAAAATATTAATATTGAATTTATGTTGCATTTATGCCGTTTTTCATCTAAAATTAAGACTTAGCAGGTTGGAGCGGCAGTGAGTATTTAAATAAATTTGTTTCTTTATGAAACATTTATTCAAAAAACATAAATTTTATTGGTCGCAGAAACAGTTTGTTTTATCGGCTTTATTTGGATTTTTTCTTTTAGCTATTAGTTTAACGATTAATTATTACGCTAATTTATATGCCATGGCTAAGGCCGGTAATTCGGTCGGCGATATTTTACTTAATATTTTACCCGTAGTTAACACCAATATTATTTTTTTTGAAGGTGCCGCAGTTTTTGTTTTTTTACTTTTTGTCTTAATGGCTTATGAGCCTAAAGCTATTCCGTTTGTTATTAAAAGCGTTGCACTGTTTGTGATAATTCGTTCTTTTTTTATAGTTTTAACTCATTTCGGTCCGGATCCGACTCACGCGCCTTTTGACAACAATGCCTTTTTGGCGATTTTTACCTCTAGCTCGGATTTGTTTTTTTCCGGCCATACCGGCTTACCGTATTTATTTGCTTTGATTTTTTGGCAGCAGAGAAATTTGCGTTGGCTTTTTTTAGGCTCGTCGGTTGTCGCCGCCGTTAGCGTTTTACTCGCCCATTATCATTATACTATTGACGTAGCCTCGGCCTTTTTTATAACTTTCGGCATTTACCATATTGCACGAAGGTTATTTAAAAAAGATTATAATTTTTTTCTTGATGATTTTAATAATAAGCCGGAAGTTGCAGTTAATTGAATTTTTGGAAAAACAAAAACCGCTTGGCCGAATTCCGGCAGGCGGTTTTTGTGAGATCAATTTTTATAATGATAATTTTATACCAGGACCCATGGTTGAGCTAATGTAAACCTTTTTAATATAAACACCCTTAGAAGTCGCCGGTTTAGCTTTTTTGACCGCCTCTAAAAGCGTTTCAAAATTTTGCACTAATTTGTTAGTCTCAAAAGATGCTTTGCCGATAGCAACGTGCACATTGCCGGTATCGTCATTTTTTAAGCTTATTTTTCCTTTTTTCAGTTCAAGAACGGCTTTGGCCGGGTTAGTCGTAACCGTTTCGCTCTTAGGAGAAGGCATAAGGCCGCGTGTGCCTAAAATTTTAGCGATTGATGATAAATTTTTCATCATAGCCGGTTCGGCCACGGCAACTTGAAAATCTGTTTTTTCGGTTTTTTTAATTTCATTTATTAAATCTTCTCCGCCGACATAATCAGCGCCGGCTTTCCGGGTTTCTTCTTCTTTGGCCGGCGTGACGAAAGCCGCCACTTTTATGGTCTTGCCTGTGCCATGAGGCAATGAGACGGCCAATCTGACTTGCTGTTCGCCTTTTTTAGTGTCAATGCCTAAGCGGAAATGGATTTCCAGTGAAGCGTCAAATTTTGTTTTAGATAATTTTTTGGTTAATTCTACGGCTTCCGCGATTGAATAAGCTTTGTTTGTATCATATTCAACTGCTTCGGCTGCCTGGTTTTTATTTGTCATAATTTTCGTGGTGCGAGCGTCCCGCTAAAGCTGGACTCCCACAAATTAGTGTTAATTATTTAATTTCTACTCCCATCTGCCTGGCCGTACCGGCGATTATTTTCATCGCGGCTTCAATATCATTAGCATTAAGATCGGGCATTTTAATTTCCGCAATTTCTTTAAGCTGGGCTTTAGTTATTGAACCGACTTTTTCCGTTAAAGGCTTTCCCGAGCCTTTGGGGATTTTCGCCAATTTTTTGATTAATTCCGAAGCCGGAGGAGTTTTTAGGATAAAAGTATAAGTTCTATCTTCGTAAACGGTTATTTCAACCGGAGTGATATCTCCCATTTTATCTTTAGTTTTTTCGTTAAAAGCCTGGCAGAATTGCGCGATATTCAGACCGTGTTGGCCTAAAGCCGGACCTACCGGCGGCGCGGGATTAGCCTGGCCGGCCGGAATCTGCAATTTAATTTTTGTTAATATTTTTTTTGCCATAAAATTAAAAATTTTATTTATCTCGTAGAAGCTCCCGATTAACAGGGAACGAGAC
>CAZGKM010000010.1:24632-47316 GCA_964526325.1 uncultured Gammaproteobacteria bacterium | reverse complement strand
AAAATTAAAAATTTTATTTATCTCGTAGAAGCTCCCGATTAACAGGGAACGAGACTTTTATATTACATTTTTTTAATTTGCAAGAAATCCAGTTCAACCGGAGTTTCTCTGCCGAACATTGAAACTACGACTTTAATTTTTCCTTTAGCTTCGTCAATATCAGCTACTTTGCCTTCTAAATTTTTAAACGGTCCGTCGATAATCCGCACCGGCGAATTGATTGAAACGTCAATTTTAAATTTAGGCTCTTCAACGCCCATGCGTTTTTGTAAATCTTTTATTTCATGTTCCGAAATCGGCGTCGGAATTGTGCCGGTGCCGATAAAACCGGTTACGTTAGGCGTATTTCTGACTACGTACCAGGAATCGTCATTAACTATCATTTCCACCAAAACGTAGCCGGGAAAGATTTTTTCTTCAACAATTTTTCTTTTTCCGTTTTTAATTTTAATCTTTTTTTCCGTAGGAATTAGAATATTATAAATTTTGTTCTCCATGTCCATGGATTCGATTCTTTGTTTTAAATTTTGCGATACGTTTTCTTCGTAGCCGGAGTATGTGTGTAAAACGTACCAGCGCCGTCCTTGATTTAATGTTTGTTTAGCCATATGGTCAATGCTAAATATTATTTGTTAATAATTAAATATTCCAGGCCTTTGGTAAAAATCAGATCTAAAAGTCCCAAGAATAAGGCAACGCCTAAGCTAATAAAAATAACCAGCAAAGTATAATTGTAGGTTTCTTTTTTGGTCGGCCAAGCAACTTTTTTCATTTCTTCAATCGATGCTTTTATGTAGTTTATAATTTTTTGCATAAGCTATATTTCAAACAAAGATTATTATGACAATTGGGCATTGCTCGTTATATAATTTTTGCTTGATTAATTATATTTTTTCAACGGTTTCTATTAAAAAACAGCCCTGGCGGGCGGCGTTTATTTATATTCATATATTACACAATGCTTAAAACATTGTCAAGCCGTGGCAAGCGTACGGCAGACGCTTGGTTTAATTGGTTGTAATATGGTATAATATTAATGATAATTTTGAATTTATATTTATGTCATCAAACAGTTTTATTTTCTATAGCCTGCAAATATTGATTGAGTTAGTCCAGAATGTTTTATATTTTCCCATCTGGTGGTATTCACGCGGTATGCTAAATATTATAAAGGGCTTGATAAATTTATTAATAAATAAGCAGAAATCTTTAGCTCTTTTCGTTTGGGTAAAAAATATTTTTCGTCCTATGTACGCTCAAACCGATTTGGCCGGCAGACTGATAAGTTTTTTTATCCGCCTGGCGCAGATTATTTTTAGAAGTTTTATCATGCTGTTTTGGATTATTTTTTCTCTGGCCATAATTGTTTTTTGGATAATAGCGCCGGTTTTTGTTATTTATGAAATTATTTTTCAGTTTTTATAATCAGTGAATCAATTTCTAATAATACAAATATTATACGCGGTGTTAACAATGGATTTTTAAATTTGTGAGAGAAAAAAATGCCAGAAGCACAAAACAATAAAATTAATATTCAATTCATAGCCTGCGATTTCTGCGACGGCACGGGCAAGGCCGACTCTGGTTCGGTTTGTAAAAATTGCTCAGGCGCCGGCGTCATAGCGTTTTATGAGGGGCGATTTTTTTATTGGGATTTTCCCATAAGCCTTTCGGCCATAAGGTTAAGGCATTTTAAAAAAAGTTTGAATTTAGTTTTAAATCTATCGGCCTTCGTTTTAGGGTTAGCCGGGTTAATAGCTTTGGCCTATTGGATTTGGGTAGCTAGCCAGAATACGCAAACTTTCGAAGTTTTTTCTTTTTGGCGCGTTAAAAGTCCGTTAATTTTAATTTTTTGGGTCAGTCTGCTGGCTGATATGTTTGTAATCTACCGTTTAAGCGAAGAAGAGGCGGCTAAACAAAAAATAATCAAGCCTAAATATAATCAAACAGCAGGTCATAGCTCCCCAAACAACTGGTCTGAATTTAATAAAGTAAAAGGTAAATATAAGATTGAAGTTTCCGGCGGTTTTAGCATATCGGCGCTTAATGCGATTGAACAAGCTTTTAATTTGGCAGATTACGCTAAGCATAGCCGTGTCAGGCCGGTTCATTTATTCATTAATTTATTTAAAGACAGGGGAGTGGCCGCGATTTTTTCCCGCTTAAATATTGATTCAGCCAAACTAATCGCTAAATTAAAGAATCAACTATTGGCTTTAGAAGCAGGAGCTGCCCAAACCGAAATATCTTCGGAAATTAAAGAAATTTTTTTTGAAAGCTATATTAGCGCTTTGAATTCCGGACAAAAAAAAGTTAATCCGGTTCATTTTATATTGCCGATTATAGATCGTGACAAAAATTTAAGCGAACTGCTTTACGATTTTGAAATCGATCGAAATAAAATTAATAATGTTATCCAGTGGTTTATTATTAGTGAACGCCTGATTGATAATTATCGCCTCTTCCGCAAAACATCGCGTTTTAAACCGGCTAGCGCAATGGATCGCGCCTACACGGCCGTAGCCACGCCGATATTAAATCATTTCGCTTATGATTTAACTTTGGCCGCTAAATGGGGCCGGCTTGAATTATGCGTCGGCCGCGAAGATGAAGTTAAAGAAATTTTTCAAATTTTAGAAAGCGGCAAAAACGGAGTTTTGCTTTCAGGTCCAATCGGTGCTGGAAAAAATATGATTATCGGGCAAATCGCCAGATTGATGGTAGAAGAAGATGTTCCGAAAATGCTAAAAGACAAACGCCTTTTAGAATTAGATATTTCCCGGCTTCTAAGCGGAACGTCGGCGGCAAAAGCCGAAGAAAGGCTTTTGGTTATAATTGATGAAGTGGCTCACGCCGGCAATATTATTTTGTATTTTAATAATATCGAAAATTTAATGGGCATTACTGCCGGCGGAGAAGAAAGTTTCGAGTTATCGGAAGTTTTGGTTAGCGCCGTTAGCCGGCACAATCTTATTTGTTTGGCAAGCGTCAGTCAAGAAAATTATGTTAAATATATTGAAAATAAACCGTTAGGCAATATCATGGTTAAAGTTGAAGTCGAAGAACCGGATAGTAACTTAGCCATTCAAATGCTTGAAAGCAAGATTGGGTTTTATGAAGCTAAATATAAAGTATATTTTACCTATGCCAGTATCGCCAAGGCCGTTGAATTATCGGCTAAATATATTTATGATAAATATTTGCCGGCTAAAGCGGTAGATATTTTAGAATCAATCGCAGCTAAAGTTTCTAAAAGCAAAGGCATAAATAGCGTAGTTGATATTGAAGATGTGGCTGAAATCATCAGCCAAAAAACGAAAATTCCTTTAACGAAAATTACCGAGAAAGAAAGCGAAGTTTTACTTAATTTGGAAGAAAAAATACATAACCGCATGATTGGCCAGGCCGAAGCCGTAAATATGGTCGCGGCAAGCTTAAGGCGGGCGCGCACAGAACTAAGAGAGCAAAAGCGGCCGATTGCCAATTTTTTGTTTTTAGGTCCGACCGGAGTAGGTAAAACCGAATTGGCCAAAACCGTAGCCGAAGTTTATTTCGGCGAAGAGGATTGCATGGTTAGGCTAGATATGAGCGAATACCAACTGGCGGAGTCAATGGAAAAAATGATCGGTTCGCCTGACGGCATTTTAGGCTATTTGACCGAGGCCGTTCGCAAAGCGCCGTTTTCTTTAATATTGTTGGATGAACTTGAAAAAGCGCATCCGGATATTTTAAATTTATTTTTACAAGTCATGGATGATGGCCGCCTAACCGACGGATCGGGCCGGACGATTGATTTTACCAATAGTATTATTATAGCTACCTCAAACATCGGCGCGGTTTATATCCAAGACCAAATTAAAGCCGGGACAGCGCTGGAGCAAATAAAACAATCACTCGTTAACGATCAGCTTAATAAATATTTAAAACCGGAATTTATAAATCGCTTTGACGGCGTTATCGTCTTTAAGCCGCTGGAGATAGCCGAAGTTGAAAGCATTGTTAAGCTGATGCTGAATAAAGTTAGGAAAATGCTGGAAGTTAAAGGTATTGGCTTGGAATGCGACGAGGCCGGCATTAAAAAAATTGCCGCCTTGGGCTTTGATCCGAAATTCGGCGCTCGGCCCTTAAGGCGATTAATCCAGGAAAAGATTGAAAACGAAATTGCCAATAAAGTTTTAGCCGACGGTTTAAAAAGAAGAGATACGATAATAATAGACGGCGAAGTAAAAATCAGCGTGAAAAAGGGGAGAGAGTTATAGTTTGCCAAATCAATATGAGAATTAATAAATTTAAATTGTAAAAAAAGGACGACTTCGTATAAATTTTTCACGTGAGAAAATTTATATGCGATGTCGTCCTGTTGAAGGTTTAGCAGAATAGTTGCACTATGTTTCCTTTATCAGTTACTTTTAAAAATCTTTGTCCGGTTGGAATTTCTCCATGATGTTTTTCCTGGCTTTTAGTCATTTGACTAGTAGCCTCTTCCATCGTTATGGTTTTAATTTGTTTTACCCCCCGGATTTTTAGCTCTTCTATGGCACCTATAGTCATACTGTCAACATGTTTGTCAACTGTCGGCACTAATAGCGCCGACTTACACCCTGCCAAATCTGCTTTAACACAAATTTCCATTTCCCCTCCAAGATTATTCTGATCATAGATTAGATACTGCTACCTTAACATTCTGCCAAATTTTAACTTGCTAATTTCACCTCCTTTTTATGTGCATTTTTAGGATAATATTAATATTTATCCTTTGAAATATATTATAGCGTAATTTTCAAAAAAAAGCAAATTTATATCATAGAGAAATAAATAAATGATGTTTTATATTCAAATTTTTATTTTAACTATATCGGCGGTCGTTGGGCTGACTTTTTTGGTTATAAAACTGGCTAAGAAGTTAAAAATCGTTGATAAGCCTGATCAGGAGAGAAAAATTCATGAACGGGCGACGCCCTTGCTCGGCGGTTTGGCTATTTTCGCGACCTTTTTTATTATTTTGTTTTTTGTTCATGATAAGCTCTTGACCGGTAATCTTCTGCCGCGGCATTGGATAGGGTTTTTTATCGGCGCTTGTTTTTTAATGGTTGGCGGCTTTCTGGACGACAAATATAATTTAAAACCGTCTTGGCAAATTATTTGGCCGGTACTGGCAATCATAAGCGTTATTGCCGGCGGCGTGCAAATTGAAAAAATTACCAATCCGTTTGGCGGTTTTATTTATCTTGGCGCTTTGTCGGCTGTGTTAATCGCTATGTGGCTATTGGGCATGATGTATACGACTAAGCTACTCGACGGGCTAGACGGTTTAGTCAGCGGCATGACGGCTATCGGCGCGCTGGTGATTTTTTTATTTACTATGAGCGCGAGGTATTATCAGCCGGATATCGCCCTGGCAGCTTTAATCTTAGCCGCCGCTTGCCTCGGCTTTTTATTTTTTAACTGGCATCCGGCGAAAATATTTTTAGGAGAAGGCGGGTCGCTGTTTTTAGGTTATGCTTTAGGCGTACTTTCAATTATATCAGGCGGTAAAATCGCCATTGCCTTATTGGTTATGGGCATACCGGTGCTAGATGTGGCCTGGACTATTGTTAGGCGCCTGGCCGCCGGAAAAAATCCTTTTAGATTTGCTGATAACAAACATTTGCATTTCCGCCTGCTAAATATGGGGCTAGGCGTTAAAAAATCGGTTTTGCTTTTTTACGCTATTTCCATAATTTTCGGCTTGGCCGCTTTATTTCTGCAAAGCAAAGGCAAGGCGCTGGCTTTAGCCGCGCTTTTAGCCATTATGATATCGGTAGTTATGTTTTTCTCTTATCTTGACAAAAAGAATAAGTTAGTTTAATATAAGTACATAATGCGCCTCAGTATGGCGGATTTTTATTTTAATCAAAGATAAATTATATGGCAAACAAAAAGAATGAAATTTCTAACGGGGTGAAAATAGCAGTTATTAAAACCGGCGGCAAACAATATAAAGTAACCCAAGGACAAAATTTAAAAATTGAAAAAATTGACGCCGAAGTCGGCGCGGTTTTAAAGTTTCAAACATTACTTGTGGCCGATGAGGAAAATATGAAATTAGGCAAGCCTGCCTTAGACGAAACGGTTGAAGGTAAAATCGTCGAGCAGGGAAAAGGAAAAAAAATCAGCGTAGTGAAGTTTAAAAACAAAACCAGATATAAAAGAAATGTCGGCCATCGTCAGCCGTTTACTAAAGTAGAGATAACCAAAATTGCATAACAAAAATCCCGTGATAAGCGGGATTTTTAAATTTATTTGTCATTCCCGCGCAGGCAGGCTCGGTGGCCGGAATGACAGAATGGAAAATTACATCTCATTTCTATATTTTAGCGCATTGGATAAAGTAATCTCGTCGGCATATTCTAAATCAGCGCCCATTGGCAAGCCTTTAGCTAAACGGGTAATTTTCACCCCTGCACCAAATTTGGTGTCGGGGTTTATTTTATAAGGCTTCAATAATTTTACTAAATACATAGCCGTAGTTTCGCCTTCAAGATCCGGATTAAAGGCCAAAATAATTTCTTTAACATTATTCTGTTTTATGCGGTTTAATAGAGATTTAATGTTAAGTTGATCCGGTTTTATGCCCTCAATAGTATTAATAACTCCGCCTAAAATATGATAAACGCCGTTATATTGTTTAGTGGATTCAATAGCCAGCATATCACGCGTATCCGCGACCAGGCAAATAACCGAGTGATTTTTTTTTAAGTCAGAGCAAATTTGGCAAGGGTTTGACTCGGCGATGGAAAAACAAATTTGGCAGACAGTTGTTTTTTCTTTAACTTCGGCAATGGCTTGAGCTAGTTGCTGCAGCCATTCCGGATGTTGTTTTAATAGATAAAAAACATAACGTTCGGCCGTTTTAGGTCCGACTGTCGGTAATTTGCAAAAATATTCAATCAAGTTTTGGATAGAAGCGGGATAGCGCATGGAATTATAATATCAAATGACAAATTTTCAATGACAAATAAATTTCAAAATCCAAATGTTAAAAAAATTATTAGTCATTTGTCATTGGAAATTTGACATTCCGCTGATGCCTCCCATATCTTGGACTTTTTTAGCCATTAATTTTTGCGCTCGTTTGATAATTTCGTTAACTGTGTCGGTTAAAATATTCTCAAGTTTTTCCTTGGAAATCTCGGCATTTATGGAAAGATTTGTAATTTCCATATTGCCGTTCATGGTTATTTTAACTCCATTTTTTTCATACTCAACCGATTCTTGCGCTAAGGCATTTTGTAATGTCTTGGCTTGATTTCTTAGATCTTTGAATTGTTTTAATTTGTTGAACATATAAGAAAATTGTTAATTTCTAATTTTCAATTTCTTAACAATGCTTTAATGTTTCAATTTTAATTAATTTATACATTGAAAATTAATTCATTGAAAATTGTTTGAAAATTGAGAATTGAAAATTGTAAATTATTTAATTAGTATTCCGGCGGGGCTTCTTGACCGGTTTTTTCCATATTTTTAAAGCTGACGGTATCTTCATCGAAAAATAAATTGACTTTTCCGGTTGGTCCGTTTCTATGCTTGGCAATATATATTTCAGCCATATGCTTTTCGCTTTCAGACAGTTCATCGTAATTATAACCCCGGTCAGCCGCTTTCCGGTAAATAAACATAACAACGTCTGCGTCCTGCTCGATTGAACCGGATTCTCTCAAGTGGGCAAGCCTCGGTATGGCCGGTCTAGACATTTCCGCCGCGCGCGATAACTGGGATAAAGCGAAAACGGGTATATTTAATTCGCGGGCGATGCCTTTTAGGCCGCGGGTAATTTCCGAAACTTCCTGCACGCGGTTATCGCCGTATTTGCCCCGGCCTTCCATTAATTGCAAATAATCGATAATTAATAATCCTAAGCCCTTTTCAACTTGAAGGCGGCGCGCCTTGGTTCTTATTTCCATAATATTGGAGCTGGCCGAATCGTCAATATAAATTTGAGCTTCGGATAATTGGCCCATAGCATCGCCGATGCGCGAAAAATCATTATCTTCTTCTTTGTCCGATAATTTTCCCGTGCGCATGCGCCATAAGCTGACGTTAGCCTGGGCGCAGAGCATGCGGTCGACCAATTGCTCTTTGCTCATTTCCAAAGAAAATATGCCGACAGGAACTTTACTGATAATGGCTGATTGCCGGGCGATATCAAGCGCTAAGGAAGTTTTTCCCACGCTTGGCCTGGCGGCTAAAATAATTAAATCCGATTTTTGCAAGCCGGCGAGCAAGTTATCAAGATCATGAAAACCGGTCGGCAGTCCGCGTAATTTTCCGCTTTGCTTATGCAGTTCGTCAATTCTGTCAAAAGCTTCGGTTAGTAAGTTATCAATCGGCTGAAAGACATTTTTTAAATATTTTTGCGAGACTCCGAATAATTTTTGTTCGGCTTCATCAAGCAATTTTTCGATTTCTTCATCTTCGCGGTAGCCAAGTTCGGTTATTTCTGCTGAAGCGGATAAAAGGCGCCTTAAAGTTGCTTTGCGCTGGATAATCGCCGAATAATGGACTACGTGTGCCGAAGTGGCTACCGTATTGCCTAATTCGGCTATGTAGGTCCGTCCGCCTACGGCTTCCAATTTATTTTTTTCTTCAAGCTTTGACGTTAAGGTTAAAATATCAATCGGCTCATGGTGGGCGTATAGCTCCCGCATAGTTTCATATATGATGCCGTGGCTGTCTTTATAAAAATCTTCAGGCCGGAGCGTGTCGGCAATTTTGAAAATCGCGTCTTTATCAATCATTAAACAACCTAAAAGAGAGGCCTCGGCCTCGATGTTTTGCGGTGGTAATTTTGAGATAGAAGTTTTGTTATCTGCCATGTTTTTATCCTACACTGACTCAGCTCATTTATCAAGGGCGAAATCCGCCCTTTTTTGAACTTTTCGTGCACTATTTTTCCACTATAGCGAATGGTTTTTTGATATAATAAGTAGAACTTTTTAATATACAAAATAATTTTAAAAAGAGTTAACTAAAAAGTTAACTCTTTTAGGAAGAAGGGGGTTAGTTGAATTATAGTTTAATCTTTAAATTGTCCTTCTGCAATGGCCTCTCCAACAGTTTGGTTATCGTTCACATATACAGTTCTTGTTTCACCTGTCTCGTTATTTTCTACGAGAACATCGTGTATGCCGAGAGCGGCGCCGACGGCAGAACCGAGTAAACCTTCAGCCGATCCTATTTCTCTCCAATTATCAGTCATTATGGACCTCCTTTCATGCTTCATGGTATTTTGGTCAACCCCCTATTTAAGCTAATTTAAAAAGAAAAGAATATTTAATTTCATATTATATCTGCTAATTTTTTTTGTCAATGGCTTGCGTTTATTTAATATATATGTTATTTTATTATTAATTCACCCCGTTAAATCCCAATCCTAAAAGATTGGGAAGCGAAGCGTATTTAACGGGGTTATTCTATCCGCTCCAACGGGTTTTTTATTTGCGCTGTTAGCTCAGCTGGTAGAGCAGCTCCCTTTTAAGGAGAAGGTCACAGGTTCGAATCCTGTACGGCGCACCATCTAAATGCTGGTCGTAGTTTTAGAAGATTAAATAATAAAAGTTTAAATTTATTAGGATTCGAACCTGAGTTGTCGTGGGGCTTCCGCCCCTTCGAATCCTGTACGGCGCACAGATTTGTTTTTTGTAAATTTAGCCGTCTTAGCTCAGCTGGTAGAGCAACGGTTTTGTAAACCGTAGGTCGTCGGTTCGAATCCGACAGACGGCTCATTAGCTTGGATTTCGGCTGATAGTAATGCTTTTGTTTATACCGCCTTTGATAGGCGTAAAGCAAAGGTCGTCACCGTTTTCGTATTTTTTTTAAATAATCACCGAGAAGCTCCGAATATCTTCGCCGGGTGCAATTAAAAATAAAAATAAATTTAAAATAAAGGGGGTGAGTCATGGATGGTTCTTTAAAAGAAAACGGTAAAAGTTGGTTTTATAACAATTTAGCCAATTTCATAACCTCGGTTAGATTAATTTGTACTTTTTGCATAATGATAATCGGCGCTTACTATCCGGAAATGATAATGGCGATGTTTATCTTGGTTATTTTAGCGTCGGTTTCAGATCTCTTGGATGGTAAAATCGCCAGAAGAAACGGCACGACCAGCGAATTTGGCGGTTTTTTGGATCGTGTAGCGGATAAATTATTTATTTGCTCGATTGTTGTTATTATTGTCTGGCGTTATTGGCCGGTAGGAAATATTCATTTTCTAAAAATTATTACTGAAGGCATTGTGGGCTCCGTTATTTTTTTAGAGATCATTCTGATTTTCACAAGCGTCGTTGGTTTTTTTTATGGCGTTAGCGTTTCGTCAAATAAATGGGGTAAGCTGAAAATGGTTTTGCAGACTACGGCTGTTATTTTATGGTTTTTTTTATTGGTTTTATCCGAATATATTGCAGTTAATTTGCATTTAGCCATTATTACGGTTGATATTTGTTTGGTTTTGGCAGTTTTTTTCGCCGTAAAAAGCATAAGCGGTTATTATGAAAAGTTTATGTTAAAATTAAAGAAATAATATCAGGGCCTTCAAAAAAACGAAGGCCTTTTTTAAAATGAAAAATGTCAGAATAAAAATTTATACATTAGGCTGCAAGGTAAATCAATATGATTCCGGCAAATTGGCCAGCGGGCTGGTTCAAGCCGGTTTTATATTAACGAATAAAAATGCCGGCATAACTATAGTCAATAGTTGCGCCGTTACCAAAACAGCTATGGTTAAAAGCGCTCGCATGATTAAATTAGCGAAGAAAGGAAATCCTAATGCCAAAATTATACTAACCGGATGTTGGCCAAAAGTTTATGATATTAAGAATATTGGAGTGGATTTTGTGGTTAAGACAGGGGATGTAAGAAGTTTAGTAAAGCGAATTTCAAGTCAATACCGAGAGCAACCAGAGTTTGCCGCGCCCCTCATAAATTCGGGGATCGCGATGACTGATCGGACGAGATATTTCATAAAAATTCAGGACGGCTGCGAACAATATTGCAGTTATTGCATTATCCCTTATACGCGCGGAAAATTAAAAAGCAGGGGAGAGAAAGAAATTATTTGCGAAATACAAAAGGCGGTAAAAACCGGTTATCGGGAGATAATTCTGTCCGGAATTCATTTAGGGCTTTACGGCTATTCTGTCATTGCGGGCTTGACCCGCAATCCAGGAAGAAGGGCGGTAAAAATAAATTCTGGTTCTCACCTGCGAGGAGGCAATTGTATCAACTTAGTTAGCCTATTAAAAAAACTCAGTAAAATAAAAAATCTCGGCCGAATCAGGCTAAGTTCAATCGAGATTACCGAAGTTAGCGATGAACTTGTAAATTTAATTGCAGAGTCTAATAAGATTTGCAGGCATCTGCATATACCTTTACAATCCGGTTCGGATAAGATTTTAAAATTAATGAACCGGCCGTATGATGTAAAATACTTTAAAAATAGAATAGCAAAAATAAAAAGTAAAATGCCCGATATTGCTATTAGCACAGATATTATAGTCGGTTTTCCTGGAGAATCGGTAAAAGATTTTAAAGATACGGAAAAATTAATAAAAGAGATAAAATTCAGCCGTTTACATGTTTTTCCTTTTTCGGCTCACGAAAAAACGCCGGCCGCTAAATTTCCCGCTCAAGTTGAAGAAAAAACTCTAGCGCAACGGGCAAAAACATTAAGACGGCTTGGCGTTAAGCTGGTCGAAGATTATAAAAATAAATTTAAGGGCCGGGAGTTGGAGATAGTAGTAGAACAGATTAAGCAAGATAAAATCATCGGTAAAACAGAGTTTTATTTTGATATTAAGACTGCGAAAAATCAGATTAAACATGGTAATAATTCCATAAAAAATAATTTAATCGGAAAAATTGTTAAAATAAAAAATTAAAGAAATATTTATAAACAAGAGAAAATTAATATTAGCTCTTGTTTTTATTTAGCTAGTATTGACAAATATAGCAAAAAGTGATAATATTGAAAGTTAAAATTTTAAAACACATTTTAACAAAATTAGTCAAATTATAATTTAATAAATTTGTTTATTTTTAGCCAAAAATAGCCATATAGTTAGGAAAAATTTAATTTGTCCTAATAATTGTGAAAGTTTTTGGAATGTTATTTACAACTAAAGGTTAAATTTTAGCCTAAACGGTCCAATTTGGATTAAAAGGAGGAAAAAATGAAAAAGATGAGGATATTAGGTTCGCTATTGGTGATAATGGTATTTGCAATCGGGGGGTGCGCTAGCACCAACGGATATTTGTCCAAGCACGCGATTACGGATCCGGCCGAGGGTATTTCGGTGCCGCATACGGTGGAAATGGAAAAAGCCGGAGTTAAGGCTTTTACATCGTTTACCGCGATTATGAGTCCGGATTTCTGGACTGAATTAGCGGCCGGTGGAGGAGTGTTTCCGGTGTTGGGGTACATAGAAAAAGCCGAGGAACTACTAAAGGGTTACTGTTATGTAGCGGATATAAATTGGTGGGGTGATTTTTTACTCCAATGCATATTCGCGCAAAGCCAGGCCGAGCTGGAAGATGTTAAATTTGTAGTTTTAAATAAAGACGCCGGTTGGGCATATAAACTTGACGGACAAGAGGCCAAAGAGGTTTTATCCGAGGCAGAAATTAAAGAAGGAAAAAAATCGTTATATTACGACGCCGAGAAATTCGAAAAAGACAATGAGTATCAGAAAAACTTTTTCGGAAAATTCGGCATGACCTTAAAACAGTCAGACGAATTTTTCTTGTCTTACTTCTCGGAAAAGGGTTTGGAAGTTACCAGAAGCCTAACCAGTGTAAATGAAATCGTAGTTGGTTCGGAAAAATGGGAAGCCTACAAAGAAAAATTGGCTGCTCGTTTACCGTATAGCTACAAGCTGGCTAATGGACAAATCAGGTCAGGCCATCTGCCGCTTGATTCTTTTAAGGACATAGCGGTAGAAGATCCGGGTTTTACTTCCGGAAGCAGATTCATAAAGGACTTAAAAATTCCTTTAATCGCTTTACCTTTTACCGGCGCCGCTTACCCGATTATGATCGGAGCCAGTCTTGCCAATTCAGCCATAGTGGCCGGAGTTGATGATTCTTGGTCAGGTTATTATGGTAGAGCAAAAGTAATGCGGCACCAACTAGCTCCGGAGTTTCGGCAGATTTCGGCAATCTATAAAGAATTGCTGAAGAAGCGGGATGAGCGGAGCAGAGAACTGGAAAATGAGTTGCGACGGCGAGACGCATTGCTAAACTTAACGTTAACCAGATAGTTGTTTCCAACTTGGATACAAAAAATCCCAATTTGGGAAAGGAGAAAAAGATGAAAAAGTATATATTGGCAGTTATAATGCTTTGTTTAATGGCAATAGCACCGGCTTATTTAGCGGCGGAAGAGTATGTAATAAACGGTTATGGTCTCGGAGAATACGCCGTTAAAGAAGATATTGAACTTCAGGCCAAGAAAATGATTGAAAGCTGGGGGACTAAAAAACCGGCTAAAATTATTATTCACGGCTTTGCCGATAAAACCGGTAAGACGGCGGAAAATGACAGTATTGCCCGTGATCGTGCGCAAGACATGAAAGTGTTTTTGGAAGAAAAAAAAATCGACGCCAAAATTACGGCCAGATCATTGGGTGACTCTGAAGACGCTCGCAAGGTAATGGTAAATGTAGAATTTACTGCTACGGTGCCTGCGCCTATCGTGAAGACCGTGCAACCGAAGCCGGTTCCAGAATCTTTTTTAAAAGACGCTTTAGGCTTGGTTGGGCAAAGTATAGCATTAGCCGTCTTGATTGTAATATTATTTTTCGCTTGGTTTTTTTGCAACAAGCGAAAAAAACAGGAAGAAAAAAAGGTTGAAGTTGAACAGATTGTAAATCCGTTTCCGGATACGACAACTTCTATGGTACCGATTGAAATTACTGTAGAAGGAAGAAGCTATCGGCATTTTCCGGAAGTAACCAGCGACGGACGCTATAAGACTTTCCATGAATTTGAACCGGGTAAGTTTATGTTCGTACCCGATGAAAAAAGTTGGAAAAGAAGCGTTCGCTCGACTCTTAATAAAAATAAGGGTCTTATTGAAGCGTTAGTGTCACGCAAGGCACTGCAACCTATATCGTAAAAACATAACTGCGCGCCCCTGGTGCAAACCGGGGCGCAAAACAATTCTTTAAGGAGGAAGCATGAAGAAAATGTCAATCATTATCGGATTGGCTGTTCTATTTCTTTCGCTCGCGTGTATCGCGTCGGCTGAATATACGACAGTCCAAAGAGGCGACTGCCTGTCCGCAATCGGACGGCAGTTAAAGGTTCCTTGGCGAGAAATTGCCAAGGTTAACAACATTGAACCGCCCTATACAATATTCGTGGGGCAAAAACTGGAAATTCCTTATTCAAATGTTATTCAGGCCGAGGTTGCTCCGGTTCGGGCGGCAGAATATCTGGAAAAGATAAAATCTTTGCAGGCGCAGATTCTTGAGCTTGAGAAAAAGATGAATGAAAATTCTAAAACTCAAACTCAGAAAAAAGAAAATTTAAAGGCTCCGGCGGAAGTAAAAAAAGAAACCGCAGAAATTCCTTCTGGCGAAGTAAAAGCGGCTTATAAAGCAAACGTTGCCGCGGATGTAAAAAAAGAAGTTATTGCACCGGCCGCGCCAGAATCGGTAAAGAAATCTTCTGTCGAAAAAGATCAGTTCAGCATGTATATGAGTGCGGGCGGGTGGAAGTCTTACGATAACGAAAAAAAGGCCACCGGCAGATACTACTCAGGAAAACTACGTTACCGACCTTTTGCTTTAAATATGTTTGGCCACGAAGTCGGCGTGGGCGGATTCTTGATGGGCGAAACCGGATCGGGTAAGTCCGGTATCTGGGATTTTGATTGGAAAAAAGGAATTATCGGCCCAACTCTTAAAATATACGGGAATAGTTGGGACGCATCGACTGACGTGGGTTGGTCAAGGCAATGGGACAAAGGAGTTAATGACAAGCAGATAACCGATTCATTGTATATAATGCAATACATTAACTTTGAGCAGAGACGCTCAGCCAATAAACATTGGCTTCCGCAAACCGAACTAATGGCTTCAGGGACCATTCCTTATAGCGCCCATAGAGAAAGCACTAAACCGGGTAAGACTTATGGTAAGTCGTTAGAGCCGGCTGATAAATTAGTCTACGGCGCCGAGCTAAAACAGTCAATCTATGATTTTAACTTTGACAATCATTTAAGGTTGACTCCTGGCATAATGCTTGGTGGCGGTTATGAAGCCGACAACAGGTATTATAAAGTCGGGCCGTTTGTGAAATTAGCGTATTACGGCCAAGATATTTTAATCTTAGACGTATTCGCTAAAGAAAAACAAAAGACCGATGGCGGGCGCTATTATGCTTCATTAATGATTAGCGTTGACGGAATTTTTAAAGCCTATAAACGCGCGAATATCGCCGAAGCCAAACCCATCGACTTAAAAGCTGTTAAATAATTTTTTTAAACATTATTTAACAGAATAAAATTTAACCTTTCAGTTATCCGATTAATAGTTACTCGGGCGATTGCAATTTGCGGCCGCCGACGAACTCCAAAATGGAGCGTGATAATTAATTAGATAGCTAAATCTTAAATCGTACTGCCTAAGCGCCGGCAACTTGCCAGCGTTAAAGAGGAACACCAATTTGGAGTTCCTTGGCCATGACGATTAAAGGTTAATTGAACTTTTGAAAATAATCGGGTAGTGCTAGCATAAAGTTAGCACTACCCGTCCCTATATACTTGTCTTTCAACTTAAGTAAAATAATTAATTTATTTTGTTTATATGGAATACAAACAATTCGTAAAATTAGTCAGCCAAAGAAAAACAACGGTTTTTATTATAACTGCGGTGTTTTTAATCGTGGTTTCGGTTTTTACTTTCCTACAGCCTTTGCGCTATAGCGCCACCAGCACATTGCTCGTAGTGCAAAACTACGGGCCCAATACCGACGCTTATAATGTTTCGCGCTCCAACCAATTTTTAAGCAATCTTTTGGCTCAAGTGGTTTATACCGACTCGTTTTATGAAAAAGTAATGACATCCGGCTATAATATTGATAAAAATATTTTTTCGGCCGATGTCAATAAAAGAAAAAAAGAATGGCAAAACATGGTTTATACAAGAGCTATAGCCGACACGGGCATGATTACCATAAAAACTTATCATGAAGATAAAACTGTAGCCGATAGAATCAATCAGGCTATCGCCTATACTTTAATGATAAAGCACAGCCAATTTCATGGCTTGGGCGATAATGTTAAAATCAAAGTAATTAATGAGTCAACTTTATCCGATTGGCCGGTTAAACCGAATATAATTTTAAATTTAATATTGAGTTTAATCGCCGGCTTGGCTTCTGGCTTATATTTTATTTATTTATTTCCAACCAAACAATATAGTGCTAAGATTGATAAATCAGAAAATGGTTTTATTAAAACGCCATTAACCGAGAAGGTTGAAGATGAATTAATATCTAACCAAGCCACATCCTGGCCGCAGGCTCAATCGAAAATAGAGCCAAGATTAGCCTATAACCCAGACGAGACCGAAGAAGAAAATTTTAATATCGGGCAGGAAATGGAACATGACATTGAAGAGTCGGAAGATGAATTTGAGCCTTATTTTAAAGGTAATATTAATAATTTAATTCAAAGATAATTTTCCGGTATTATTTGCTAATAGCGAAAAATATATGAGTAAAATATTAAAATCCAGCAAAGACAAAAAGGAAAATAGGGATAAAATAACTGTTTTAATCCCGGCTTATAACGTGGAAAAAACTATTAAGCGCTGCCTTAAATCGGCGCTTTGGGCTGATGAAATTTTAGTAGTTGATGGGGCTAAAAGCGGTTTTAGCACCGATAAAACAGTGGCTATAGCTAAAGAGATGGGAGCGCGCGTTTTAAGACATTTTTATGTTTACAGCGCCAAGCAAAAAAATTGGGCCATACCGAAAGCTAAGCATGCCTGGGTATTGCTTTTGGATTCGGACGAAGTAATCACCGCGGCTTTAAGAGAGGAAATTTTAAAATTATTGAGTTTAAAAAACAGGCAGTATTACGACGGTTTCGGCATAGCTCGCCGGCATTATTTTTTAGGCAAGTGGCTTAGATGGGGCGCTCGTTACCCTTTGTATAATATTAGGTTGTTCCGCAAAACTTGCCGTTATGAAGATCGCGACGTGCATGCCCATATAATTTTACCGAAAAATCGCGTTTGCACGCTTAAAAATGATATTTTGCATTATAGCGATCCGTCGCTTGAACATTTTTTTAAAAAATTCAACCGCTATACGACTTATCAGGCTAACTACATGATGAAGTTTGCTCAAGGCGAGAAAAAAATTGAATGGCGAAAATTATTTACCCATTATATTTATGCCAAATCTTTAATCAAAGATATTTGGTATTTTCTGCCTTTAACGCCGATTTTAAGGTTTGTTTATATGTATTTTTTCCGCTTGGGCCTTTTAGACGGCCGCCATGGCTTTTTAATCGCCATGCTGTATTCGTTCCAGGATTATGTTTCTAAAACCAAATATCTGGAAATGCGCGGCAGAAAACCGGCCTTCAGATTTATGGCACAGAAAATATTTATCAAAAGGATTGTGCCTAATGGATATGAAAATGGCATTGTTGATAGGATATACGCGAGGAATTAAGCAGCCTGAATTTTTTTCATACCGAATAAGCCGCCGAGAAGAGACCAAATTATAATTTGCAGAATAATTTTTTGCGATAAAGATTCAAAAATTGTGGCTGGTAAAAGCGCGATTAATACGATAAGCAGGCCGAAAGCGAGGACTTTAAAATTTAAGATAATAGCGCGACCGTAAAGATTAATTACGGTTTTTTTGTCCGCCAAGCTTTTAAAAGCATTAAAAACGCGGTAAATAGCCCCGAAAGTATAAATTAAAAATATTACTAAACCGGTTAATCCAAGTTCAAGGGTTTGCAAAAGATAATCGTTATGAGGTAAAGAAATTCCGCCTTGCCAGGTTTTAGCTTTGGCGATGACGCTTTCGGCCATGCCAGCGCCGAAGCCTAAAATCGGTTTAATTAGAACTTGTTCAAGACTGATCTGCCAGATATTAAGCCTGGCGGTCATTGAGCTAAAAATAGCGCTGTCAAAAATTTCCAAAACGCGGTCTCTTATATTCTCAAAGGCCGAAAAAACAATAGCGGCTAACGGCAGAGAAACTAAAATAAGCCATATAATTTTTCTTTCAAAAAAAGTCAGTAAAATAATAAAAACCGCCAAGCAAAGCCAGCTGGTTCTTGAATAGGTTAAAGCGAAAAAAAATAACAGGCCGGCCAAATATATAAAAATCAGCTTATTGTTTTTTAAACTACGGTCCGGTTTAGCCAGATAAAATGAAATAGATAGCCCGATAATTAAAAGCAAGAATAAACCCAAAGTGTTCGGGTGATCCAAGGTGCCGATTAAGCGGCCTAAAGATGAATCAGGCTCGTAAAAGTAGCTGCCGCCGATGAGTTGTCCGGCGGCAGTAAATAGCGGTATAATAGAAGAAAGGATAGCTACCAGCCATAATTTTACGAAAGAGGTTTGGTCGGAAAAATAAAAATAGGCGATTAGATACATTGAAAATGGAACCATTAGATAAAGCAGTTCAATCAGGCTGGTTTGCGGGTCATTAGACCAAAAAATTGAAGCGCCGGCTAAAATAATAGCGGCTAATATAATATATTTTAATGGCAAAGATTTTAAATCATGGCGTTTTTCCGCCAGCGTTAATAAGCCGAACAAAATGATCAATAAATAAATTATGGAGGCCGGGTTTAGATAGAAAGTATAATCGTTTATAAACGGCAGATAGCTTAGGATATTAATTTTCAGAAAGTTATAATGGAAAATTGTCGGCATGATAAAAATTATAAACAAAAACACATTTTTAAAATTAACCGCGGCTAAAATTAATATTGCGGACATGGCCAAAATAGACAAAGGCAAAAAGTAGCCGTTGGACCAGTCAAGATCATAGGTTAAAAAAGGCATGGACAGGAGTAAAATTATTGATAAGGTTATATATATGGTTTTAGAAAACGGCATACAATTAATTTTTAAACTCAAAAACTGGTAATTTTAAATTTATAGTGTTATTCTAATCTTAGCTTAATTTATTTAAATTTGCAACAAAATGAAATTAAACAGCCGGAAAAAAATATTTATCGTTTGGGGCAGGGAAATGCAATTAAGCAATAATCTCGGCAAAGCCTTAGGCTCAGACGTTAAACAAGTATATTATCAAAAGATTTGGGGCATTAAAATCCCGGTTATTTTAAGATATTTTGCTCAAGGCGTTACCACGCTGTTTATTTTATTTAAAAATAGGCCCGAGGTTGTGATAGTGCAAAATCCTCCGGCACTTGCCCCGTTAACGGTTTTATTGTATTGTAAATTATCCGGCGCGAAATTCTCCATTGATTCGCATACGGCGGCTTTTTTAGACGATAAATGGGTAAAATTTCATTGGTTATTCAGATTTGCGGCTAAGCGAGCCTGCTTTAATAGCTGCCATAATTTTAAGAATTTGGAAATATTAAAAGCTTGGGGCGTTAAACCGTCTATGGTTATGCAGTTTTATAATCCGGTTTATGATTTAACTGCGTTGAATCAACCGATGCATGACGCGAAAATCGGACGTTTGGTTGAGGCTTGTAATCTGCCGATAATGATGGTTAATCGCTTTGCTGATGATGATGACTGGGAAACCGTCGTTAAAACGGCGGAATTAATGCCGGAAGCTAATTTTTTCATTACCGGCGATTATGAGCAGAAAAAAATTGTAGAAAAACAATTGCCGAATAACGTTATTTTAACCGGTTATTTAAAACACGATGAATTTTTAAAATTAATGCATCGCTCAAGAGTAATTTTAGCTTTTACATTAAGGCGCGATACCGTGCTTTGGTCAATCCGCGAAATTATGGCTTTAAATAAGCCGTTCGTTACTACCGACAGCGAAGTTTTAAGGCATTATTTCGGCCGAGTCGGATTATTTACTAAGTCGGATGCGCTTGAATTAAAAGAGAGGATTTTAGAAGCTAAATCGCAAGAGGTGCAAATTAAAGAAAAAATAAAAGCTTTCTTGATTGAAGATAAAAAAAGATGGGATAGTGAAATAGCAGAATATAAGAATAAAATAAATTAATTTATGAGATGGAATCTAATTAAACGATTTATATTTTCTGGCCCGAAAAAGCAGATTAATCTATTAAGAAATTATCTGGCCTATTTATTAAAATCGCCTAATGTATCCGGCTGGCCCAGCCGGCTGATGATTGAACCGGCGAATTTTTGCAATTTAAAATGCCCGACTTGCCCTGTTGGGAACGGCGACATAAAAAAAGCCAGAGGCATTATGAAGTTTGAAGATTTTAAAATTATTATTGATCAAGCGGGCGATTATCTGTATCATTTGACTTTATGGAATTGGGGCGAGCCGTTTTTAAATAAAGATTTAAGCCGGATGATAAAATACGCCAGGCAAAAAAATATTTACGTAGTTACGAGCACTAACGGCCATTTTTTAGATGAAACCGCTTGTTCGGATATTATAAATTCCGGCCTTAACGAATTAATTATCGCCTTAGACGGCTTAAGCCAAGAAACCTTAAGCCAATATCGCGTTGGCGCTGATTTTAATAAAATTGTCCAAGGCATTAAGAATTTAGCTGAATTAAAAAAAACCAAACGAGCCGAATATCCTAAAATTCAATTGCAGTTTATTGCCATGAAGCACAATCAGCATGAAATCGGAAAATTAAAAGAATTTGCCTTAAGCCTCGGGGCGGATAAAGCGGTAATAAAAACTTTCGGTTCGCATCTGGATATAAAACGCTTAAAAGAATTCGAGCCTGGGGAAAAAGAATTATCTAGATACGCTGAACCGGTTAAAGAGCGGGATTTATGCCGGAGAATTTATTTGGGCATGAACATAAATTATGACGGCACGGTTGTGCCATGCTGTTACGACCCTTTAGAATCGGTTATTTTAGGCAACGTTTTAGAGAGCAGCATAAAACAAGTTTGGCAGGGCGATAAATTTACTAGTTTCAGAAAAGCCGTCTTAAAAAATAAGCAAGCCATTGGAATTTGCCATAATTGCGATTACGATAAAAATATAAGCACAATAGTTAATTTATAAGATTATGAAGATAACTAATTTTAAAAATTTTATATTTGTAATGCTGGTTAGTTTTTTTATCGCCTTTTCGGCCAAAGCCGCCGGCAGCGATATTTTAACCGTGGTAGGAAATAAATTTATGTTGAATAACGCGCCTATTGTTTTCTCCGGCGTGGCTATGGGCGATCCGCATGACCGGATAGTAAATTATAAGCGCTATAGCCCGGCCGATTACAAGGCTATAAAGGACGATTGGCAGGCTAACGTCGTCAGATTATCGGTTCATCCGGGCGTGTTTATAAATGATTGGGTTAGAGGCAAAAAAATATTGGAAGATGAAGTTAAAATCGCGCGCGATTATGGCTTGTTCGTAATTATCGATTGGCATGTTATCGGCGAGCCGAATGGCTGGTATAAGCCAAGCACCGCTGACAAAAGGCAATATTATATTTATAACAGCGATTTTTCAATAGCCAAGAAATTTTGGCAGTATGCATCAGGACAATTCAAGGATGACCGCGGCATAATTTTTGAATTATGGAATGAGCCGGTTAATGAAAATAACGATTTAAGCTGGAGTAAGTTAAAGCCTTATTTAAAAGACCTGGCCGAATTAATCAGAAATGCCGGCAGCCAAAACGTAATTTTGGCTCCCGGCGTTAATTGGACCTATGATTTAAGGGGGATTAAGTCTGATATTCTGGCCGGCCAGAATATCGCTTATGCCTGGCATATTTATAATAATAACGTCTCCCCGGCCCGCTTAGACGCTCTAGACGGCCTTAATGAAAGTTATCCGGTTTTTATAACCGAATGGGGCAGTAATAGCGATAAAGATTTTGGCTTCAGTCTTAAAGCAGGGCAAAATGCTTATGGCTATCTTGAGTCTGTAAAAAATTTAATAATCGGTCAAAACTTGTCTTATACCGCCTGGTGCTGGCATGAAGCTTGGGCGCCGAAAATGTTTGACGAAGGTTGGCGTTCGGCTAACCGCTATGGCGGTTTAGTAAAAGATTTTTTAAAGTATCCGGAGAAAGTAAAAGAACGGCTGGCTAAAGATGAAGAAAAGAAAAAACAGCTTGAAGCCGAAGCTAAGCTGGCCGAAGAAAAAAAATTAGCTCAAGAAAAAGCTAATCATACCGTAATATCTTACGACGCTAAATCTGCGAGAGAGCGCGAATTTCAATTACGGCTAGAAGGCTATATTATTAACGGCGCTGATGCCAATTCAAGCAAATTCAGCGAAAAACAAAGGCGGGCAATATTGGCCAGCTTTTCCGCGGTTTATGGCCATAATCCGCAGAACGAAAATGAATGGCAGGATTTAATGCGGATTAATAACGGTTATTGGCCGTCCAAAGAAGTTCAAGCGGCCGAGGGTAACGCTAAAGAAGATTTTAAAAAAATATTTAAGAGCGCGCCGGATATGAATAACGGCAACGACAAGTATGCCGTAAAAATTTTAGCTTAC
>CAZGKM010000010.1:0-24532 GCA_964526325.1 uncultured Gammaproteobacteria bacterium | reverse complement strand
ATGGCCGTGGCTTTTTTGGTTATGATGAAAGTTTTTAACAAGCTTACCCCGTTTAACGAGTGGGAAGAAATTAAAAACGGAAACGTAGCCGTAGCCATAACCATAGCCTCGGTGATTATCAGCGCTGCTTTAGTAATCGGTAAAGCTATCGGTTAATTTTTACCAATCGTTAATCATGAAAAAAACCAGCATAATTATTATTTTTATCGTTATAACCGGCATTGGTTTAACGATAGTAAAAACCAGCCTTAAAGCCGGCTGGTTTGATTTTTTATATACCAGCAAAGATATTTTATCGGTCGCGGGGAATAAAATATTTTTTAATAAGCAAGAGGTTTGGCTCACCGGCGTGGCTATGGGCGATCCGCATTCAAGAGTAAAAGATAATCGCCGTACTACGGCCGATTACGAGGTTATTAAAAATAATTGGCTGGCCAACGCGGTGCGTTTGTCCGTGCACCCGGGCGTATATAAAAAAGATATTGATGACATGAAAAAGATATTGGAAAAAGAGGTGAGCGCAGCGCGCGGCCAAGGGCTTTTTGTTATTATTGATTGGCATGTTATCGGCATGCCTAACGGCTGGTTTAAGCCTTCTGTTTACGGCGAAGGCCATTATTACAGCTACGACAGCAATTTTAACACCGCCAAAGAATTTTGGGAGATGATGGCCGTCAAATACCGGGGCGACAGGGGGGTGATGTTTGAATTATGGAATGAACCGGCAGATTCAGTGACTAACGAATGGAGAGACCTTAAGCCATACATGGAGAGACTTTATGAAATTATCAGGAGCCAAGGCGCTAGCAACATAATCATTGTGCCCGGCGTTTGGTGGACTTACGATTTAAGAGGTATAAAAGATCAGCCGTTAAGCGGAGAAAATATTGCTTATAGCTGGCATAATTACGAGGCTAACGGCCGTTATTTGACTTGGAGTAAGGCCTTGGACGGATTAAATGAAAAATACCCGATAATCGTCACCGAGTGGGGATATGAAACCGATCCGGCGAGCAGTTATTACTCTTATGCCGATTACCCGGAGAAGTTTAAGCAATTTATTTTAGACAAGAGTTTGCATTTTACCGCCTGGTGCTGGCATGGTTCTTGGAAACCGCGCCTCTTAACTAGCGATTGGGAGAATTTAAGCGACTACGGTAAATCAGTAAAAAGTTTTTTAACCGAGCTTGATGTTAAACGGCAAACCGGTTTAAATGCCAGCCAGATAAAAATCAGCGATCAGGTTAATAATTTTATTAAAAACGGCGTAGATACCAATTCAAAAAAACTTGGAGAAGGGGAGCGGGCGGCCGTAGTTTATTCTTTTAATAAAGCCTTCGGATATTTTCCGGAAAGCCCGGAAGATTTATCCGATATCTATAAAATTGCCAACGGCTTATGCCCAGAGAAAAAAAATATTGAAATTGAAAAATTGGCAATGAATGAATTTTATAAAATTTATCTAAGGCCGGCCCGCCTGTCGGACAGTCATGATTATATGGCGGTTATGGTTATGGCTTACGGTTTAAGGCAAAAAGCGGCTAACCGAAATTTAGCCAGCGAAGCGCGGGGCATTGTTATTTTTAAAGCGATTTATAAAAAACTGCCGAATACGACCGAGGAATGGAATATTGTGCAGGCGATTACATATTCGGGAGCGAAAAGATAAAGTTAGCCCCTTTGTTAAAGGGCGAAAATAAAAAAGACCGGGGCAGAAAATAGTTTTAGCTATTTCTGCGCCCGGTGGTTATAACCCGAGAGGGTTAATGGTTAATCTGTAAATCGTTTTTTCTCTCGCGGGAAAAGTAACGCCCCTGCAATAGCCCCTATTATAAGAGCGATTAAAATCGCAAATATTAGGATATTGCGGGAATGACTGTTACCAAGCTTTTTTCTTAATTCATTGGCGATTTTTTGTTCTTCGCCATAATTTTTTTCGCTGGCAGCGAGTTTTTCCTTGGTGGTGGATAACTCTTTAGATGCAGTTTCCAGTTCTTTTGTTTTTGTTTCAAAACTGAAATTGCACTCATTGAGATTTTTTTTACATTCTGTGAGCAGTACATTCGACATGAGTGGTCTTGGTTTTCTTACAACCGGTGGTTTGGCTATTGCCGCCCTTGCTCTGGATGCATCCTCGGCATCCTTCAGCCTTTTGAGTTCGGCTGCTTCTGCGGCCGCGAGCCTGGCCTTTAAAGCGTCAAGCTCGGCTTTAAGATTAGGATCCACGGCCGGTGGAACAGGGGCTGGCGCAGGCGCCACTTTGGCAACGATTGGCACATCAATAGGTGCCGAAGATGCCATTTTTTGGGGCGCAGCTGCGTAATCTACAAAGCCTTTCCAGCCGCCAGGCCGGCAAGTAAAGCCAAAAGCCTGCCAACTTCCCGCTGAAGTTATTTTCGGCTGTATTGTTTTTAGCGACATAACCATTTCCTGCGTGATATCGCTGGCGGTTCCTCCGTTCACCGCAAAGATTTGCGGCCGCAAGATTCCGCGACCCTCATCGTAGACTACCTGCCAACATACCGAGCAAGGCCCGGCAGTTACTTCCGAACGCGGAGGTAAAGGGTTCTTATCGCCTTCGATATTGCCAATGGGAATGTATCGCTCTGCAGCATATCCGATGCTGGCTACCAGCGTCACAATTGCTATTACTATCAACAACTTTTTCATCTTTTTTTTCATCTTTTCCTCCTTGTTTTGCGTTTTTGTTTTTACCAAATTGGTAACTCTTTTATCTGTTTCCAAACCATTTGGATGCAGATTTTTTTGCTAATAATATAAAAAGAACATTTAACTTAATAATTTAGCATAATCCAGTATTCTTGTCAATATTAGTAATTTATTTAATATTAGCCAAGACAAATTTGCCTAACTATAAGATTTTTATTTACATTAAATGTAATTTGCTTGACATAAAGTCAATAATATGATAATTTTAAAAGTTAAATATATGAATTTCGTTCATTAAAAATAATAAAATAACTAAAATTATATAGGGAGGGGTAATCATGAAAAAAGGACTACTGTTTTTGGTGTTTTCATTATCGGTTTTACCATTAATATCTTGCGCTACGACAACAAATTTGTCAATGATTCCAAAGCAGGCAAGACAAATCGGATTGATTAATTTTAACAATCATCAGGCCGGAAGCTGGTACACCTTGGAAATGATGAAAGCCGACTGGAATGCGCGTGTTAGTAATGGCAATGCGGAAATTGACTTTAAGGGGATAATCCATAATCGAGGTTTAATGGTTAATAATTCAATTTTTGAAGGCAATGCTTTGCGCGTACTTTTACCAAAGGGTAAAATTCTACCAAATGAAAGCGGTGTGCAAATTTTTGGCGACATCGGCGGCAGGGAAGAAGTTTATTTCGGCGTTTCCATTTATTTACCGCCGAACTTTGAGTGCGGTAAAGAGATAAAGATTCCGCCGGGCATTTACGGAGGTTGGAAGTTCGCTTCTGGTGGAGGCGCTCCCGACGGCATTAACATCGGACCATCGGTTAGGGCGGTAATTCAGGAATGCCAAGCCAAATCTTATGTTTATCACCTTAATCAAAAAGGTGATAATGATGACGGCTCAATTTACGGCGGCAATCCGATTTACGGCGATAAATTTAAATGGAAATTTCCTGACGGCCGGCCGGTTATAATTACCAAAGGCGTAAAACATGAAATTATGTTTTTCGTAGCCATGAATGATCCGGGCAAAAAAAATGGCGTTCATAAAGTTTGGTACGACGGGATTCTTGTACTTCATCTGGCTAATCTGGAATTCCGCAAAGTCCAGACTTTAAAGTTTGATACAGTCGGAGTGGAAATTTTCCGGGGTGGCGGAGATTTAAGTTATGCCACCCCTAATGACAATATCATGGATGTAAGTGATTTCATGATATATGTAATTAAATAATCTATGAGGCGTTACCAAGGTAACGCCTCGTTTTTTTGAATCTCTTGACATTTTTAAAGAATATTGCTAATATAGTGTATTAATTAGATAATTGTTTTATGAATAATAAAATTAGCAAAATAATCGGATTTTTACTCAATATTATTATTGTTTTCGGTATTTTTTTTATTGCCAACACCAATAATATTTTAGCCGCTCCGGATAAAGAATATCGCCTAGGGCAGGTTATCGCAATTAACGATAAAAATTATTTAATAGCCAGCAATAAGGAATTCGCTGAAATTATAGAGATAAAAGCCGATAATAAATTAGAGCAGGCAAGCGAAGTCCACGGCGCGGGTAAAATTGAAAATCTGTATGCCGGCGAATATCTAAATAAATATTTTTTAATCATCGCTACCGGTCGTTATTTATATCGCTATGATATCAGCGATCCTAAAGCTCCAAAAATTGAATACAGGCGCGATTTATATCTTTTTAAGCGCGGCCAATTCAGAATCGGCTCGGTTAATGTTTTGGCCGGCAATAAAGAATTTTTATTCGGTGCCGGCTCTAACGGCGTCAGAAGTTTTAATATAGATAATTTATTTTTAAATAAAATTTACACTTTTGACAGAAGCTATGGCTTGGCCGCTGATGATAAAAAATTATATGTTATTACCGAGACTAAAGGCTTGGTTTTTGATATAGCCAGCGGCCTCATGTTAGTTGAGACAGATTTAGAAAATAAAGATAAAATGAACCGTTCTCCTTATTTTGATAATTTTAGCAATGCTTATTTCCCTTCGGACAGAGGTTTAGTAAAGATAAATACGATTAACCTCAAAAAAGAGTCATATATTAATCCGGTGCCTAAAACGGAAAATTACAGCTACGGCGTAACCGTTTTACCGAGCGGTGAAATTTATTATGTTAACGGGCACGGCGTAACCATGTTTGATAAAAATTTTAAAAAAATTAAATTTTTACATACTGCCAAAAGCGATCTTTATGGCGCTAATTCCTGGGCCGTTAGCGTAACGGCGGCTAAAATCGGAACGCGAGAAATAGTCATTGATTTTAACAAATCGTCGATTTTACTTTCCGATAAAAATTTAAAAGTTATATCGCAATACAAATATAAAAAATTATATTCCGATAGTATCACGTCGGATTTAATAATTACGACTTCGACCAATCACGCTTTATTCGGCGAAAAAATAAATTTAAAACTTTTTGGTTTTTGGCCGAACGAAAACGTATCCGTTGCTTTCGGAAAAAATAATTATTCCCTAAAAGTTGATAACCAGGGTTATGCCTCGGCCGATGTAACCGTGCCTTATCAGAATAACCGATCAGTCGTAATTCAAGCGGTCGGCGACGATTCGAAATTCAGCTACCAGACGATGTTTGCGATATACTAATTAATCATATACAATCGCCGGCCGGAAAATTTTTAACCGCGTTGAATAGCGGTTTATTTTTTTACGGAAAGATTATATAATAATCTTATGATATTACGAATTGACACGACACAAAATAATTTTATAGAAATCGGCATAAAAAATCAAAGCAAGCTTGTTGTTGAAAAAAAAATTAAATCAGACCGCACTCAGGCTGAAAAGCTTTTGCCGGCCATAGAAAAACTGCTTAAAGACAATAAGATAAAAATTAGCGGTGTTAAAGAAATAGAAGTGAAAAATAAAGCAGGCTCATTTACTTCATTGCGCATCGGCGTTGTTACTGCCAACGCTTTAGGCTATGCCTTAAATATTCCCGTAAAAGGGGAGAATAAGACAAAAGTTATTAAAAGCCACGGAAGCAAATTCAGCATAGTAGAGCCGTTATACAACGGCGAGCCGAAAATAACGGCTAAAAAAGATTGTAAATAAATGTGGAGAACTTGTTGATAACTCATTAGTAAATATTCGGTTAAAATAATAATTAAATACCGGCTTATAGACAAGCAGGTATTTTTTTGTTTTTAAACTTAATATTAGTAATAATTTAAGTGGCTGTTGATTGTTGACAAATGGAGGTTTGTGGTATATAATAATAGTATTATGGTGAAATGTGGGGAATAGTGGCAGAATAGAATAAAATTAGTTTTTAAAGTTTTTTAAAATAAAAACAAAAAAATCATGCCGGCCAAGATAATTACGCCGGCTAAAAAAGGCCCTGGCGCCATAGGCTGTCGGGAGTTCCGTGCCTAACCGGAACGGTTTTAAATCCGCTTTAAAGCGGAGAATCTTATTAAGGCAAAGAAGGGGTCTGATCAGCCGAATAAGCAGGTCAGCCTCCTCGTTAGCCTTAAAATCAATAAGACATTATTTTTAATTTTTTAAAACATGTTCATAGGCGAATATAATCATAACTTAGATGATAAAGGCAGGGTAGCCGTGCCGGTTAAATTTCGCTCACTTCTAAAAGGCGGAGCAGTCGTTACCAAAGGATTGGACAACTGCCTTTTTTTGTATACAAAAAATGAATGGCGAGAGCTCGCCGTCAAGCTTTCTAAATTGCCAATCGGCCAAGCCAACACCCGAGCCTTTGCTCGTTTGATGTTGGCCGGAGCTATGGATGTTGATTTTGATAATCAAGGCCGCATCATGCTGCCTGAGTATTTAAGAAAGTTCGCGGGTTTAAAGAAAAAACTGGTTATTGCCGGTCTTTATAATAGACTGGAAATTTGGGATGAAGTTGCCTGGGAAAAATATAAGCAAGGCACGGAAAAAAAGAGCGTGGATATCGCCGAAGCTTTAGGAGAATTAGGTGTGTAGAAGTTTCCTGCATAATTTAATAAACTGATAAATAATTAAAAAATAAAAACAAAAAAATGAAAAAAGTAATAGCAGCACTCGTGGCAATATTATCAGTTGCCATTATAATGCAGCAAGCCATGGCCGAAGACAGTATTGTGCCATACGTAAATACGGAAACCGGCGCTGTATTAGTTGATGACGAAGAAGGCGCGGTAGCCGTTGATCCTAACACTGAAGAAGTCGTTGTAACCAGCGGTGATGAAACTATAGCTGTTGACGGACAAAATAACAGTGTTTTAATTAATGGTAGCGAGGGCACATTGATCGTCGGCGGATGTACCAGTAATACTTTATGCGGCCGGATTTTAGGTAATATAGTTTTAAGAGTCCAAAAAAACGGTGAGGCCTATTATGTTAATCCTAATAAAAAAAGTTTACATTTTCTCGGTCGACCCGACGACGCCTTTAAGGTGATGAGAGGAGAAGGCGTCGGCATCGCAACCGGCGATCTTAATAAAATTCCGATAGGCTTGGGTCAGGCGACCGGCTTGGATACGGACGGAGACGGCTTGTCTGATTTAATGGAAGACGCGATAAAGACGGATAAGAATAAAAAGGATACTGATGATGACGGCTTTGATGATAAGTCGGAAATTTCCAGCGGATACGATCCTCTTAAAACCGGCGGTGCGAGAATGCAGACAGAAGCCGGTTTCGCGAAAAAACAAAAAGGTAAAATATTTCTCCAAGTTCAGGACAACGGAGAAGCTTGGTATATAAATACTAAAGATGAAAAGAGATATTTTTTAGGCCGTCCGGCTGACGCATTTGGCATAATGCGCTTTTTAGGTGTCGGCATAACGGAAACGGATTATGCAAAATTAAACGCTAAATAAAAATAAAAATATGGTAAAAAAAATAAAAGTGTCAGCGGTAGTTTATAAAAATTCTACTGACGTACAAAAAGATGCGGAAAAAGTAAGAGTAAAAATTATAAGAGCGCCGCTTGTGGATCGTGATGATTTGCGCAATGTGATGTTTTATCGCGCCAGAGCGGTTGTCCTTTAAAGAAATTTTAGCGCGATATCAATTAGCAGTAATTAAATGCCATACCGACATACGCCAGTAATGTTAAAAGAAGTGTTAGAATATTTTCAGCCGAAGCCGGGCGGGAATTTTATTGATTGTACGCTTGGCGGCGGCGGTTATACATTTGCTATAGCGAAAATGATAATTCCTAAAGGCAAGGTATTAGCCGTAGATTTAGATGAAATGGCCGTCGATAATTTTAATACTGCGAATGAAAGCTTAAATTTTAATAATATAATAATAGTTCATGACAATTTTAAAAATTTACAAAGAATTGTTGAAAAATACTTTAAGGCGGACGCCAAATTTGATGGCATTGTATTTGATTTGGGGCTATCATCAGCTCAACTCGAAGATAGGGCTAGAGGATTTTCTTTCAATTTGGTTGGCGCACCGCTAGCCATGAATTTCGGCGGACAAATCGGGCAAACAGCGGAAAAAATTATAAACGAATTGAGCGCAGAAGATTTAACAAAAATTTTCAAAGAATACGGTGAAGAAAAATTCGCTTATAAAATCGCTTTAGCCGTAATTAAAGAACGTCAGGCGGGCAGAATTAAAACAACCGATCATTTAGTTAATATTATTAATGGGGTCATGCCAAAAAGATTTCAAACAGACGGACGGCAGAATAAAATTCATCCGGCTACTAAAGTTTTTCAAGCATTGCGCATCGCCGTCAATCAAGAATTGGAAAATTTGCGAACAGCCTTGCCCCGGGCAGTTAACTTATTAAAACCGGGCGGGAAATTAATAGTTATTTCCTACCATAGCTTAGAGGACAGAATGGTTAAACAATATTTTAAGCAAGAGTCAAAAGATTGTCTTTGCCCGCCGGTTATGCCTATTTGCCGTTGCGGCCATAAAGCCAAATTAAAAATATTGACCAATCATATTTTAAGGCCGACTGAGGAGGAGGTCTTAAAAAACCCGAGATCAAGAAGCGCTAAATTTAGAGCAGTAAGTAAAATATAAAAAACAAAAAATAAAGAGAATATGGGAAAAACAAACAACAAAACAGGAAATAGAATATTTAATTTGATTAATTTTAATAAAGCTATATTTGTTATAATAATTATTTTGTCGGTTTGTTATATCGCCGGTGTTAATGATTTATCAATAAAAGGTTTCGCTTTAAGCGAACTAAAGCAGCAAAAAAATAAATTAATTGATGTTAACAACAAACTTGAGCTTAATGCCTTGATTTCAAGTTCTTATGCAAGTATAAAAGAAAAAATCAGCGATTTAAAGATGGTGGCGGTCGGGGAAGTCAGTTATTTAACTGCTGGCACTGAGGTGATGGCAAAAAAATAAAAAAGTAACCGCGAGTTTTATGTCGTTTTGGAAAAAAAGACAAACAAGAAATGATAAAATAAATAATAGTCGCATTAATTTAACAATTGCGATTGTTTTTTTATTAGCCGGAATTATAATCTATAAGTTAATTGATTTGCAGATATTGAATTACGATTTATATTATAGTTTAGCCTCCGGGCAGCATCAAATTTATAATCTTTTAAGCCCGACTCGCGGACGGATTTTTATTCAAAATGATGTAAAAAGCGCCGATAACCAGCTTTATCCTATCGCTACCAATAAAAATTTTGCTTTACTTTTCGCCGTTCCTAAAGACATAAAAGATGCGGATAAGATCAGTGAAGAACTTTACAATATTTTTAAAAAAGAAAAAACTGAAAAAGAAGTTGAGGAAATATTCAAAAAAGAAGATGCCGATAATTTGCAAGCTCAGCTTAAAGCGCTGGGCAATATAAACGACGAAGCCGCAAAACTTAAAAAGGCGGAAATAATTGCCCGCCACCAGGCGCTTTTGAACGATAAAATATTCCAAGATCTAAGGCAAATAAGGCGAGAAGCGGAAATTAATTTAAGAAAAAAAGAAATTATTGATTTATATATAAAAAAATTGGATAAACCAGGGGATGTTTATGAACCGCTTGAGCAAAAAGTTGACGAGGAGGTTTTAAAGAAATTTTATTCGGCGGTTAGCCCGCCCGCTGATAATATTAAAATTGAAGATTTAGAGGTTGACGGCAATACTATGGTTGTTATTAATCGTGAACAAAAAAAAGAATTAAAAATAGACGGTATCGGTTTTTCTTTAAGTTCATTTCGTTTTTACCCGGAAGGTAATATCGGCGCTAACTTATTGGGTTTTGTCGGTTATGTCGGCGATAAACAACAAGGCAGTTATGGCCTTGAAGGATTTTTTGACCAAGAACTTACTGGAGCCCCGGGCTCAATAAAAATTGAGCGCGACGCTAAAGGATATCCGATAATTATTAATGACCGTGAATACAATAAGGCGGATGATGGCAGTGATTTAATTTTGACCATTAACCGGTCTATCCAATTTATGGCTTGTCAAAAATTGAATGAAGCTGTTAAAAAGCATGGCGCAGATGGCGGCAGTGTTATAATCTTAGAGCCTAAAAGCGGAGCGGTTTTAGCCATGTGTTCTAACCCCGATTACGACGGCAATAATTATCAGGAGACAAAAGATATCAAGGATTTTACCAACCCGGCGATTTTTTCCCAATATGAGCCAGGTTCGATTTTTAAAGTTATTACCATGGCTATGGCCTTGGATCAAGAAAAAATAACTCCGCAAACTACTTATAACGATACCGGCCAAGTCATAATTTCTAAATATAAAATAGAAAATTCAGATCATAAAGCCAATGGCGTGCAAAATATGGCCGAGGTGCTTGAAAAATCTTTAAATACGGGCGCAATTTTTGCCATGAGAACAATCGGGCCTGATTTATTTTCCGAATATGTAAAAAAATTCGGTTTTGGCGAAAAGACAGGAATTGAGCTTGAAGGTGAAAGCAAGGGCGATATAAAAAATTTGATAAAAAAACCCGTTGGCGAACTTTACGCCGCTACGGCTTCTTTTGGCCAAGGCATGGCGGTAACGCCGATACAAATGGTTGCGGCCTTTTTAGCTTTAGCTAATGATGGCATATTAATGCAGCCATATATCGTAAAAGAAATAATTAAACCTAATGGAGTAAAGATTGATACTAAGTCTAAAATAGTTAGCAGGGTAATATCGGAAAAAGCCTCAGTTATTTTAAGCGGCATGATGGTTAATGTTATAGAAAACGGCCATGGGAAAAAAGCCGGCGTTAAAGGTTATTATGTAGCAGGTAAAACCGGCACAGCTCAAGTCCCGGCGAAAAGCGGAGGTTATGAGGCCGGAGCTCATATAGGTTCTTTTGCCGGTTTTGCTCCGGCCGACGATCCAAAATTCGTAATGCTGGTCAGAATAGACCAGCCACGAGACGTTGAATGGGCGGAAAGTTCGGCCGCGCCTTTATTTGGCGAACTGGCCGAATATATGCTAAATTATTGGCAGGTGCCAAAAGAGAGAAATGTCAACGAGAATAATAAATAATTTCGAGTTTGTTAGAAAATAAAAAATATATTCCAAATTTTCAATTTTTTCTGGTCAAGCCAGGACAAGCGATAACCAATTTCCAAATAAAATCAAAGCATATGAAAATGATAATGCAAAAAATATTGAGAGTATTAGCTAAATTAATTTTACGTAAATATCGCCCCGAAATCATTGGTATTACCGGTAGTGTTGGCAAAACCGGAGTTAAAGAAGCTATTTATTCTGTTTTGTCTGATAAGTTTAATGTACGCCGTAATTTAAAAAATTATAATAACGAAATTGGGGTGCCGCTAACGGTTATTGGCGCTCTTTCTCCGGCTAAATCATTTTTTGGCTGGGCTCAAGTTTTTTACTCTGCGGCCAGGTTATTATTAAAGCGAGATAAAAATTACCCAAAAATATTAATTTTAGAAATGGCCGCTGATAAGCCCGGTGATTTGGATTATTTAACCGATATGGTTAAGCCGAATATAGGGGTTATAACTTCTATCGGACTTTCACATATTGAAAATTTCGGCAGTCAGGAAAAAATCAAACAAGAAAAATTCGTTTTAATTAAAAATATTGGTCATCAAGGTTGGGCGGTTTTAAATATTGACGATCAACTAATCGAGTCGCTTATTAAAGAAACTAAGGCAAAAGTATCGACGTATTCGATAAATAATGAAGCCGAGTTTTCCGGCAAGGAAATAAAATTAGTATTTGATTCTTTTTCCGGCGGAAGAGATAGATTAGGCATAAATTTTAAATTAATTAATAAAGGTTCATTCACACCGGTATTTTTATCTAATATAATCAGTAAAGCCGGAGTATATGCCGCGCTCGCAGCCGCGGCCGTCGGCGCAATAAAAGGCATGAATTTAGTTGAAATTAGTCAGGCGCTTAATAAATATTCGCCGCCTAACGGCAGAATAAAATTACTCCAAGGCATTAAAAATACCTATATAATAGACGATACATATAATTCCTCTCCGCCTGCTTCTATTTTAGCGATTGAAACTTTAGCGGGTATTCCTAAAAAAGGCGATGAAAATAAATATGCGGTTTTAGGCGATATGCTAGAACTTGGCGAATTCACTCAGTCAAAACATCTGGAAGTTGGCAATGCTGTCGCAAAAAATAAAATTGATATATTAATTGTGGTAGGAGAAAGATCGCGGGATACAGCCCGCGGCGCAAAAAATTCAGGCATGAACGAAGATCATATTTTTCATTTTGACTCGACCGATGAGGCCGGCAAATTTATCCAGGAAAGAATTAGGACCGGCGATATAATTTTAGTTAAAGGTTCACAAGGCGCACGCATGGAAAAAGTTGTTAAAGAAATTATGGCCGAGCCTTTAAAGGCGGAAGAGCTATTGGTTAGGCAGGGGAAAGAATGGGAAAAAAAATAATAATTTAAATTTTTATTTAGGTGGAATACCGAATAAATATATGGTATATTATAAATATAATATTTTAAAATAACTTAACTATGATTACACGATTATTCAACAATATTTCCAGCAAAGAAAAAAATAACGCGGTAGAAAGCTTATTTACGCACAGCACGCCAAGCAATGATTTCTTTTTAATGATTATTTTATCTATCTGCATGGCAACGCTTGGTCTTTTTATGAATAGTTCGGCTATAGTCGTCGGAAGCATGCTTATAGCTCCTCTTTTGTATCCAATTCTAAGCCTGGCTATGGGAATTATTATGTCTGATTTTGGTATTATGGCTAAATCATTTATTACACTATTAAAGGCAATTATTATAAGTATAGTCGTGGCCGCGCTGATTACGCTGCTTTTTGCATCGCAAATTGAAGGTTATTCCGAAGAAATTCTATCGCGCACCGAACCATCCGTTTTTTCCGTTGCAATCGGCGCGTTAGCCGGTTTCGCTGCAGCTTTTGCTTTGGTCAAGCCGAAAATCAGTGAAACTTTGCCTGGCATAGCGATTTCGGTCGCGTTGATTCCGCCGCTGGCCGTTGTTGGGATAGGTTTGGCCCGGCTTGATATGACGGTATTATTGGGAGCCTTACTTCTTTTTTTAATTAATGCCGTGGGCGTGATTTTTACCGCCGTGATTGTATTTTCACTTATGAATTTTTATGTTAAGCGTAATATTGCCATTGAAGTTGTTAAGGAAGAAGAGCAGAAATTAAAAAAAGAAGAGCAGAAAAAAGATTAATTATTTTATAGTCGTTATTTCAATTAAAAAACCTATTGATTATCAATAGGTTTTTTAAATTAGTACCGCTACGGGGAATCGAACCCCGATTACCAGGATGAGAACCTGGCGTCCTAACCGTTAGACGATAGCGGCATATTTATTCTATTAAATATGCTGGATAAAATTAAATTGCGGAATTTATCTTAGATTAAACATTAATTTAGCTGGATTAACTTCTTTTTAACATATTATACACATAAAATCAGCCGGTTATCAATAGTTTTTCCTCTTGACGGATTTAATTAAGCTCGTATAGACTGATAACAGAGTTAAAGTACGGATTAGTCTGTATTTTAACAATGCCTGTCGTCATAAGTATTCATATACGAAAAACGACATCGCATGGGGATTGAAGCGCCTGCATATGAATAATGTGCTGGCGCTTTGTTTTATAAAAATAAAACTTAAATTCAGCTAAGAATATTTCCAATAAATTCTTTGTGGCCCCGTAAAAATTCTTCGCTCGTCAGTATGTTTTTTCCTTCAAGCTGCAAGCTTTTTATAATTAAAGCATCTCGGCCGCATTGCACGGCTAAGCCATTATTGTATTTAAAAGTTTTTCCGGGTTTGTAAGAATTTATTTCTATTGGCTGGCTTTGCGAGGAAAATATTTTAATTTGTTTGCCGTCCCACCAAGCCCAGGCTACCGGCCAGGGGTTCATAGCTCTAATGAATTTTTCAAGATATAAAGCCGGCTTCGCCCAATTAATTAAACCGTCGCTTTTAGTTAAGGCTTTAATATAACTTGACTGGCTGGAGTTTTGTATTTCCGGAGTAATATTTCCGGCAAGATATTTTTTAATTGTTTTAATAAGGAAATCGGAGCTTATTTCTGATAATTTGTCATATAATGTTCCTGCCGTATCTTTATTGCTTATGTCAATTGAGATTTGCGCTAAAATCGGGCCAGTATCAAGTCCTTTATCCATTTTTATTATTGATAAACCGGTTTGTTCGTCTCCGTTTAAAATAGCGGCTTGGATTATGGCTGCGCCCCGGTATTTAGGCAAAAGTGAAGCATGCAGATTTAGGCAGCCGTATTTCGGCAGATTTAATATTTCTTCAGGTATAAGCTGCGCGTAAGCGGCAACGATAATTAAATCCGGCTTAAGTAAAGATATTTTTTCTTTTATATCTATTATATGTTCCGGCTGTAAGACCGTAATATTTTTTTTCTCAGCCGCAATTTTAATAGGCGGCGAAGTTATTATTTGTTTTCTGCCCGTTGGCCTATCCGGTTGGCTTATTGCCAATATTATTTCGAAATTTTCATCTTCGGTTAATGACTTAAAAGCCGATAAGCCAAATTCGGCGGTACCGATAAAAATTATTTTAATTTTATCCATTCGCTTGAAATTTATAAATTAGGGTTTAGAATCTTTTTCAATCTCAGCCGCTTTGTCTATAAACAAGATTCCGTCAAGATGATCAATTTCATGCTGCATAACCCTAGCCATCATTCCTATTGCGGTCATTTTTATTTTTTTGCCATCGCGGTTAATGTAAGTTAAGCTGATTTTTTTATGTCTTTTAACTTTACCGAAGACTCCGGGGATAGACAAGCAGCCTTCTTGCGCAATTTCACGCGCCCAAGATTTTTTCGTAATTTTAGGATTTATTAAGCAAAAAAATCCGTCTTTAGAATTAATCACGGCCAGCCTGATGTTTTTTCCTATTTGCGGCGCGGCTAAACCGACGCCGTCGGTTTTAATCATAGTTTTTGCGATAGAGGATACCAGGCTTTTAAATTCAGGGCTTTTTATAACATTCGGGCTAATTTCAACCGATTTTTTTCTTAAAATTGGATTGGGTTGAGTTATTATTTTTAAGATTGGCATAAAATTGGTTTTTTGTTTCAAGTATTAAGTATAAAGTATATATGATATAATATTAATATGCAAACCGATAAAGGCATGGAAAAATTAGGCGATTTATTTATTCAAGAGTCAAAAAACCCGCGCTCGCGACCGCTAGCGCCGGCTTATGTTTGGCAGGATTTAGCTTTGCATGTAATCAAGGAATTAAATATCCCGGATTTTAAAAGAAGCGCGGTTTTTAAACTATGTAAACAAAAACCAAGAGTTTATATCGAAAAATGCTTAAATGACACTAAGGAATTATGCCAAACCGGAGAAAAGTGGAAGTATTTTTTTAAAGTCGCTTCCGGTGGATATAAAAATAATATCACCAACTTCAGACAGTATAAATAATTTTTGCAAATTTTTCGGTTATAATCTAAAGTTCATTGTTAAATAACCTACGCCGAAAGGCGACTCATATGATAAGAGTTGCGGTTCGTATTTTAGAACTTCTATAATGCCAAGTAAAATAACGATTGATTTTAAGCCGCATTCGCCCGCATCCTCGATTAACTCAGGCTTAAATTTAACTATTTCTTCAGTTTGTTTTTTAAGCAAGCAGTCAATTAGTTTTTTATCAAATTTTTTGCCTTTAGGGCTGTAACCTGCCGGCGCATTTTTACTTAATTTATGTGATAAGTCGCCGGATGCTATTACTGCAAGGCGAGTGCTTGTACTAATTAATTTACTTTTTAAAATATGTCCGAAATTATAATGGGCGGACAAGCTTAATCCCGAATAATAAAGCGGGATTATTTTTATTTTCGGCAGATGCCTGGTTAAGAGATATAGGGGAACTGATATTCCGTAATCAAGCTTGGTTTGGCTAATGAGCTGGAGCGGAGCTTTAGATTCTAATTTTTCTTTGATTTTATGCGCTAAAGAGATATCGCCGTCAATATTAAATTTAGTCGTTAGATCGCCGAATTCTTTAAAATCGCCGGTAAACTCCGGGCTTAAGTTAATAGTAAAAGCTTCTTCTTGCAAGTGCCCGTGAGGGGAAATAATAACAATAGTTTCAGCTTGCGAAGCATATAAATCTTGCTCTAATTTTATATATGAATTAGAAGTGGCTTTGAGTTTATTAATATTTTCCTTGCCGATTGTCGGTATAAGAATCGGCGGGTGGGGGACGATAGCGGAAAATACTATAGACATATAATTAATTGTTAATTACTAATAATAAATAAATAAGTAAGTATACTATTTTAATTAGCCTCTAAATCATTAACCAAGACTTCGGTGATAGGAACTCCAGCTTCATATAAATACAATACGCTTGAAGGTACAATTATGACGTTTTCTGTTTTGTAGCCTAAACCGCTGAAAACTTTATCTGAAGCCAAAAGAATTTTTTTACCACCCGAGATTACGTAAACATAAGGAGAATCTTTGGTTTTAAGCAATTCTCCGTCGCCGAATAAATAAGGTTTTAATGTAGAGTATTGGTCAAGTTCTTCAGGCGATATAGCGATAATTTTTTTGTTTTTAAATGTAGTGGTTAAGAAAACTTTATCAACTAATGGCGACTTGGTTCCTTCGGTTACATAATAGATACCTCCGGTTTTGTTATTTTGCAATAGCGCTCCGGTCGGGTAAGTAGAGGTGGCGGTAATATTGGCCCCATCAGCGTAATAATTTATATCTTCCCAGCTAGCGTTAACAACTTCTTCCGGGTTAAAGCCCATCTTACGGAAAGCTTCCATTGAATTAAAGCCGCGTTTTTTATCGTCAACTAACAGGAAAATAGTGCCGCGAGGAGATCTGATTAAAGAGTATTGAGGAAATTTAATCGGCGCGCCTTTTTCATATTTATCCAAATCCGATTTATTTATTATGATAATTTTATTAACATCAAACCGCGTTGTTAAAGCCGCCATGGATAAGAACGGTCGTTTAACTCCATTTTGCAGCAGCCAAACGCCAGGCTCTCCCTGGGCTTGCAATAGCGAACCATCGAGATAAATTTTAGTAAACCAGCGCTGCCAAATTTTATAAAAATTAAAATTACCGTTATAGACATGTGGCGTGTAATTATACAGCGCGGCTGTAGCTTGGTTGACGGGTGTTACGGTTATCGGTTCTTTGCTGATAGTGCCGTAGGGGTTGGTAAAAATATAAGTATTGCCGGCGCGGTAAGTATAAAATTGTGGGTTATCTATATAATCCCTGAATTGCAAAGCCGCTGAATTAACTTGTTTGCCGAAGCCTTGCCAGCGGGAATTACAGCCGCCTGAATCCGGGCAGCCGTAGCCTGTCGCCCAATCAAGATTTCTTTGGCTGGGTGAAGAATTTTCTATCAGGCTTTGCTCTTTTTGCAGAAGCACCAGTAGAAATTTTGGGCTGATGGTAATTTTTCTGCATTTTAATTTTCTTTCTTCTTCGGTCGGATTATCGCTTAAAATAGCGCCGTCGCAATCATAGTTTTTCGCGGCCGCGTTGTAGATTATTTCCGAAGCTTTTTTAACTATACCGTAATAATCAGGACAGGAATAGTTAGCCAGATAGCTGCCTTTATTTTCTAAAAATTTTTGAATATCAGCCAGATCCATGGAAGTGTAATCCAAAATTTCCAGATCGCTGATGATATTATTAGGGTCAAAACCTTCAGCTTTAACTTCGGTTTTCGCGTATAAAATAATTATGAAAATAAAAAATAATGATATAAATCTAATTTTAGCCATATAAAATAAATTCTAATTTTTATTATTAGTTATATTATACATTATAGTATATGAGATGTAATCAAGCAAATTATATTAATTTATTATTGTTTGACTTATTTAGTAAATTGTGTTAAGATATATATCAAATACTTAAAGTTGATCAAGGTGGAGGGATGGTTTTTTCAAATTTAAAAAATATGGAGGGGAAAATGAAAAAACGATTTGTTGTTGAAGCTAAAAAAATAATGGCGGATCATGTTGCTCTTGGAATTGAAAATTGGCCAGAAGAAGTGGGCGACGAAATAGCTAGAGTGCACGGGAAATGCTATATTCCTAAAGAAGATATGTTGATTTGTGCTATTGACGGTAGACCGATAGCCACGCTGGAAGACGTGCTTGATAGAAGATATTTATTATTCTCCGAGCAACTGTCAAAATGTTGCCAGATGAATGATGAGGTAATATCTTCTGTTTGTTCCTGTGAGGGGCCAGCTGATAAAGAAATTGGCGGCGCTTATCCCGCTGAAAATGTTTATGAAGACGATGATGACGAGCGGCTTGATACACTGACTAAAATCCAAAATTACTATCGCTTTATGTACCCGTGGCTTTTTATAGACAAGGCGCCTGTAGTTAAAAAAAAGGAATTAAGATCATGGCCAATAATTAGCCCAAAATATCATGGCGCAACTCGCCACAACCATCCCAAGTCGCAAGTTGTACGTTTACATGGCAAGGCAAATGCCAAAAAAAGGCCATGTAAATGCCGTTGTAGAAAAACTATACGGCAGTATGACGAGTAATATTAAAAAAGGACCGCCAATTAAAAATAGGCGGTCCTGTTTATTTATAAATTTTATTTTACAGTCATTAAAATCTTATCTTTTACATCCAAATTAATTTCCACTTTGTCGCCTTCCTTGATTTTGCCCTCAATAATTTCTAAGGCCAACTCATCTAAAATCATATTTTGGATAACTCGCTTAAGCGGTCGGGCGCCGTAGGTTATATTAAAACCTTTTTCCGCCAGCATCTTTTTTACTTTAAGCGCTATTTTAATGTTAATGGTTTTATTTTTAAGCCTGGTTTCGACTTTAGCCAATTCCAAATCAACTATTTTAGATAAAACTTCCTTGTTCAAGCTTTTGAAAATAACAATTTCATCTATGCGGTTTAAAAATTCCAGCTTAAAATGGTCTTTCAGAATTTGATCAATTTTTTCTTTCATTTCATCATTGCGCATATTAACTGCGGTTTTTGCGTCAGTAGTATCAGCGAAACCGATAGAATATTCCTTAATAACTTCGTTGCCTAAATTAGAGGTCATAATGATAATGGCATTTTTGAAGTTAACGGCCCGCCCTTTAGAATCGGTTAAACGGCCGTCGTCTAAAATTTGCAGGAGAATATTAAAAACTTCGGGGTGGGCTTTTTCAATCTCGTCAAACAAAACCACGCTATACGGCCGGCGCCGGATTTTATCGGTTAATTGTCCGCCTTCGTCATGGCCGACATAACCGGGCGGCGAGCCGATTATTTTGGCTACCGAATGTTTTTCCATAAATTCGCTCATATCCAGCCTGACCAAAGCGTTTTCATCATTAAACATGAATTCGGCTAAAGCTTTGGCCAGTTCGGTTTTACCGACGCCGGTCGGACCGACAAACATAAAAGAGCCGATCGGTTTTTTCTCTTCGTTAATGCCGGCTCGAGAGCGCCTAATAGCGTTTGCTACGGATTTAATGGCTTCGTCCTGGCCGATAACTCTTTTATTTAAAACATTTTCGGCTTTGGCTAATTTTTTTATTTCCGACTCCAGCATTTTAGAAACCGGAATACCGGTCCAGCGCGCCACAACTTTAGCGATATCTTCTTCGTCTACTTCTTCTTTTAAGATTCTTTGCCCGGCGCTCTGGATTTTTACGAGTTCAGCCTCTTGCTTTTTAACTTCAATTTCCAGCGCGGGAATTTTTGAATATAGTATTTCTGCGACTTTCGTTAAATCGTCGCCGCGCCGCTCGATAATTTCAGCTTGAATTTTAAATTCGTCGATTTGTTTTTTTGATAATCTTATTTTAGCGATAATATTTTTTTCATTATGCCAATGGAGTTCCAGTTGGTTGGCCTTTTCTTTAAGCTGAGCCAATTTTTTATTGGCTTCTCTTATTTTAGCTGTTTGTTTGTTTTCTTTCATTAGGCCGGCCTTTTCGATTTCCAGCCGTTTTATTTCCCGCTTTAAAGCGTCCAATTCGTCAGGAGAAGAATCTATCTCCATGCGCAAGGCTGAAGTGGCTTCGTCAACCAAATCCACGGCTTTATCCGGTAGAAATCTGTCGGTAATATAGCGGGAAGATAATTTGGCCGCTGCGATTAAAGCGTCGTCGGTGATTCTTACCCCATGATGAACTTCATATTTTTCTTTAATGCCTCGCAGGATTGCGATAGTATCTTCAATCGAAGGTTCAGCCACGTAAATCGGCTGAAAGCGCCTTTCTAAGGCCGCGTCTTTTTCAATATATTTTTGATACTCGCGGGTAGTGGTAGCGCCTACGGCTTTTAACTCACCTCGCGCTAAGGCTGGTTTAAGCATATTGGAGGCATCCATTGAGCCTTCAGAGGCGCCTGCGCCCACTAAGGTATGCAATTCATCGATAAATAGTATAATATTGCCGCCTTGAGCTTTAATCTCTTTTAAAACGGCTTTCAGGCGGTCTTCGAATTCTCCTCTGAATTTTGAACCTGCCACTAAAGCGCCAAGGTCAAGCGAGATTAATTCTTTGCCTTTTAAAGTGTCAGGCACATCACCGGCCACAATCCTTTGCGCCAGCCCTTCAATAATGGCGGTTTTGCCGGTGCCGGCTTCGCCGATTAAGACCGGATTGTTTTTAGTGCGCCTGGATAAGACTTGCATTATGCGTCTGATTTCTTCATCGCGGCCGATTACCGGGTCAAGTTTTTCTTCTCGCGCCAATTCGGTTAAATTAATGGCGTATTTTTCCAAAACTCTGAATTTTGATTCAGGTTCCGGGTCGGTGATGGTTTGCGCGCCTCTTAACTTAGATAAAATTTTTAAAACTTCCGCGTATTCGACTCCGGCGTTAATTAATATTTCTTGGGCTTTTGTTTTTATGCCGATTAAAGATAAAAATAAATGTTCGGTAGAAATATATTCATCGCCGATTTTATCCGCTTCTTTTTTGGCGCGTTCTAAAATCATGGCCACTTCGGCCGTGCCTTGAACCGTGCCGACATTGGCGGAAATTAATATTTTCGGCAGTTTTTCCATGATTTCTTTGGTTTGTTTTTCTATTTGGCGGAAATTAATATTTAATTTTTCAAGTATCGGTTTAATCAGGCTTTCGCTTTGGGTTAAGAGCGAAGCGAGCAAGTGCAAAGCTTCAATTTGTTGCTGGCCGTTATCCTGAGCGATAATTTGCGCGTTAATAATGGCTTCTTGGGATTTATGAGTAAATTTATCAAACATATTTTAAAAGTTAAGTATTTAGATTTCATTTTAGCACTCTTTATCCTTGAGTGCTAATTTCAATATAATATAGTTGATTGCGCTTGTCAATAGTTTTAAGCCGTAATTTAAAAAATTATGCAAAATATGTTATAATGTGGATAAGTAGAAATCTCAAAAAAAATAAAGGAGGGGGCTATGGGGAAACCAATGAATGATCAAGAAGAACTGATTGGGCAATGTTGCTTATCTTGTGCAAACAACAATATCGGATGGTTTTGCGATGAAACTAAATCATCCATAGAAAATCCCAGAAAACAAGGTATGAATTGCAGTAAATTTATGCCCAGGCTGATTAGGCCTACCTGTACCCAGCAGCAACTAGCCGCCATCTGTTGTCCGCGCTAGCCTCAAAAGGCGTTATTATTATTGATAATAAATAGCGCCTTTTTCTTTTTCATTCCAAAATATCTAAGCTTTTATCGCAATAAACGCAGCGGCCGTTATGATCTAAACGTTCTATTTCGTAGCCAAAGCGGCGTAGAGCCAATTGGCCGCAAGACGGACAATAAGTATTTTCTCTTTCATCGCCCGGGATATTGCCGACGTAAACATATTTAAGACCGGCGGATTTGCCGATTTCGTGCGCTTGCAATAATATTTCTTCCGGTGTTGAGGGTGTTTTTTTTAATTTCCAGGAAACCTCCGGGGAAAATTTAGAAAGATGCCATGGTACATCAGTGCCTAATTCGCTAACGATAAATTCGGCGGTTTTTTCAAGCATTTCATAATCGTTGGATAATTCCGGTATAATTAAAGTAGTTATTTCCAGGTGAGTTCCGGCTGTTTTTATAGATTTTAAATTATTTAATACCGGTTCAAGTTTGGCCAGGCAGATATTTTTATAAAATTCACTGTCCATAGATTTCAAATCAACATTTATGGCGTCAAGGTAGGGTAAAATTGCTTCAAGGCATAAGTCGCTCATATAACCGTTGGAAACCCAGACATTTTTTAAATTATTTTGTCTGGCCAGCTGCATAATATCAATGGCGTATTCGGTGAAGACAGTCGGTTCGTTATAGGTATAAGCGATAGATTCGCAATTTGAATCGATCGCCGATTTAATAATTTTTTGCGGTTCAATAAAATCAATTTTTTTGATTTTTTTTTCAATATCGGCAGCCCGGCTGATATCCCAATTCTGGCAATTCAAGCAGTGAAAATTGCAGCCAAAAGTGCCTAAAGAATAGCTTAAACTGCCGGGTAAAAAATGAAAAAAGGGTTTTTTTTCTATCGGGTCTGCGTTTAAGGCTACCGGGTAGCCGTAGACAAGAGAAAATAATTTACCGTCAACATTTTCTCTGGCTTTGCATATGCCGACAGAATTATTTTTTATTAAGCAAGCATGATGGCAAAGCTCGCAAGCCACAGTTAATTCATCTAATTTTTTGTAAAATCTAGCTTCTTGCATAGATGTATCTTACGCCTGTATATTAGCATAAAATTTCCTTTTTGTCATGGTAAATTCAGTTTGCTAAAGATAGCATTTTTTAGTATAATTCAGTCATGAGCCCCGTTAGAAATTATATGTTTTAACGTGGGTAGATTAATATAAAATAATATGGTTGAAAACAACAGAATTTCTAACGGGGTGAGTTTAATAAATATTTTAGGCGTGGACATCAATACTTTTACCAAAAAACAAGCCCTGGCTAAAATCCGGGATTTTTTGGCCGGCAGCCGGCAGCATTTTATTATTACGCCTAACCCGGAAATAATTTTGCAGGCCGTTAAGCCTGATGAGGAGTTTTTTGCTATATTAAATAAAGCCGATTTGGCTTTGCCCGACGGCATCGGCTTAAAGATCGCTGCTTGGCTGATGAGCGTTAATTTATCAAGAATTACCGGAGCGGATTTATTAAAAGATATGTTGGCTATGGCGGAAGAGGAAAATAGGCGAGTAGTTGTTTTTAATTGGCAGGACGGGTTATCAAGCGAATCAGATATTAAAAAGGCTTTAGCCGATAAATATCCCAGGCTGCGAGTGCTCACGCTTAATATTGAGCGGCGGACGGATCTGCCGGCAGAGAAGCTGGTGCAAGCTAAAGAATTCCAACCGGAAATAATTTTTTGCGCTTTAGGTGCGCCTTATCAGGAAAAATTAATTTTTTATAATTTGGCGAATTTGCCAACCGTCAAAATTGGCTTAGGCGTTGGCGGAGCCTTTGATTTTTTAACCGGCCGGATTAAGCGAGCGCCAAAAATATTCAGAAATTTGGGGCTGGAATGGTTTTGGCGGTTAATTAAGCAGCCCTGGCGCTGGCGCCGCATTTATAACGCGGTTATAGTTTTTCCGATTAAATTTTTAATTTGGCGCTTTATTAAAAAATAATATTATTTTCTATGTTAAAATACACGCCGTCAAAAAACGCACTAATAATTTCTAAACAATATTTAAAGCAGGAATTCAGGAAAATTTTTTCCGATATTAAAGACGATAAATTTTATAAACGGCTTGATAAGTCAATTGATAATTTAAATATCAGAGAAGGGGAGGTGTCGTTTTGGAATTTATTGGCTTCGATTGCCGAGGGTTGGAAATTAAAATGGGTGTTTCAAATTCTGTCCGACGACAAATATCAGTGGAAACTAAAAAATATACCGCTTAAAGATATTTATTTAACCGGTTTGTCGCCGGCGATTGATAAGTACATTATAAAAAAATTTAATCGAAATCCGCTTGAATTCGCAAAAGCCTGGAAAGCCAATAAAGCCATGCGGCAGGAAATTATCAAAACCGGTTTTAGCGCTCATAAAGAAAGAGATTGTTTCCCAATTTTAGTTTATAAAGTAGGGAATAGCTATCGGGTTTTTGACGGCATGAGGCGTACTTTACTGGCTTTAACGAAAAATCAGAGAAGTATAAAAGCCTGGGTGGGTTATAAAGTTAATGCTAAAGGCAGACCACTTATTAGCGCTAACCGTTGCTATTTTTTGTCGAACTTATATAATCAATCTAAGAGTAAAGACAAAACCTTAGAAAAGTCAGTTATTAGAATCGGTAAAGAAATTAATAAAAATTACCGCAACGGCCGTGAAGTTCTTTTAAAAAGAATAATCGGCTGGTCGCATGATCAAAAAATTAAAAGTATTTTTGC
>CAZGKM010000009.1:0-51451 GCA_964526325.1 uncultured Gammaproteobacteria bacterium | reverse complement strand
TATTTTTAGCTCTCTAACTATATATTAGCAAAAATTACGCATTTTGTCAATATGGATTAATTTTTTTACTTTTTTATTTCGGATTTGCCGTTTGATAATTTTTTATAAAGTTTTAAATATTCATAAGCCGGTTTGTCCCAGGAAAAATTATTTTTCATACCATTAACTTTTAGCCGACGCCAGAGCTTTCTATTTGTATAAAAAACAGTTAGCGCTTTATCGATAGTTTTATATAATTCTTCGCTGGAATATTTTTTAAAAATAAAACCGTTTTTATTTTTAACCGTATCGGCCAGTCCGCCGGTAGCACGCACCAGCGGTACGGTTCCGTAGCGCATGGCGATCATTTGGCCAAGACCGCAAGGTTCAAAGCGCGACGGCATTAAAAAAATATCGGAGCCGGCGTAAATTAAGTGAGCTAATTTTTCGTCAAATTTAATTTGGGTGCAAAATTTACTCGGGAATTTTTTAGATAAATTTATTAGCTGTTGTTCAAGCTCGGCTTGGCCGGTGCCCAGAAAGACGAATTGGCAATTTAAACGGCTGAATTTTTCAGTAATTAAATCCAGGCCTTTTTGCCAGACTAAACGGGAAACCAAACCGACTAAAGCGATATTTTTATCAATCGGCAGGCCTAATTTTTTTTGTAAAGCCAGCTTATTGTCTGTTTTTTTCTCTAAACTTTTAAGCGAATATTTTTGGCTGATTAAATTATCCGCAGCCGGGTTAAAAAAGCCGGTATCAATACCGTTCAAAATTCCGTAAAGATCTTTTTTCCTTTTTTTAAGAATTTTTTCTAAATTTGCTCCCTGATAATGCTCAAGTATTTCCTTGGCATAAGTCGGGCTAACCGTGTTAATTAAATCCGAACCCAAAATTCCCTGAACCATAAAATTTATATCGCCGTCTTCGGCGTCAACTTTAATAATCGCCAGATTCGGGTCAATTTTTGTGTAGGCGACTATATCCGGCCTGGTTATACCCTGGCTGGACAAATTATGAATTGTATAGAGAGTTCTGGTTTTGGCAAAAAAATTATTTTTTTGGTTTAATGTTTTAATAAAATCAGCGGTCAGACCGGTATGCCAATCGTTGGCATGGATTATGTCCGGTTTAAAGTTAATTTTTTTAACGATTTCCAGGGCAGAACGAGTAAAGAAAGCGAACCTTTTTGAATTATCCGGCTGCTTGGCATGTTTGCCTAAATATATATCTTTAAAGTTGAAAAAACTATGCTTTATTAAATAGATAGGAATTTTTGTTCCCGGGAGATTAGTCTCCCAAACGTCGATAGTTTCATTTTTTTTGCCGGTTGGCACTTCCAGTTTGCCGATAATTTTTTTTGCCGGATATTTTTTTGTGTCTATTAAGCCGTAATAAGGCAAACAAATTTTAATATCTAATCCTAATTTATTTAAGGCTTGAGGCAAGGCTCCGGCCACATCGCCTAAGCCGCCGACCTTAGCTAAGGGCGCGACTTCGGCCGAAAGAAATAAAACTTTAATTTTTGATTTATTAAGCATTATATTTTTATTTCATTATTTAAATAGTGATATGCCAAAAGAAATATGCCGGCATTCCATGATTGGCCGGCCATGCCTAGGGGTTTTCCGGTTTTGCCATGCAGCCATTCGTTAAATTCCCAATTATTTAGCTTATTGGCCAACGCCACCTTTTTTAATTCTTCACAGGCTTTGTCTTTTTTGCCGGTTTTATAAATCAGCATGGGCCAAAGGCAGCCGATAAACGGCCAAATTCCGCCATTATGATATTGCTCGGGATAATTTTGTTTATGCGTCAGCATATACAGCCGCCAGAGTTTGTCGTTTTTTTTAATCGGTTTAAAGCAATTTTTTATCGGTAAAGAAGAATTATTTTTTTCTTTTTGGCAGAAATTAATAATTTTATACTTAAGTTTTTTGTCCGGCAAATCAAGCAAGCAAGCCAGCAGGTTAGCATAAACGTCAGCATCTTCGCCCCAGAAAGAGTAATTAACAAAACTAAGATAATGAGGTAATTTATTACTGCCGTTTTTCACGAACCCTATAAATTTTTTGGCGCGGTGATTTTTTTTAAAGTAGTTTAATGGTATTTTTTGCCATGGGTAAAAAAGGAAATTGAAATTTTTTTTGGTTTTATTTAAAGTTTTTAATTTGTATAATTTTTTTACCCAAATCCATAAAACGTTTGAATAAAGCACAAAGCCCGATCTGGGCATAATATCCGCCCAGTCGCTGGCTTCGCCTTGCTCAATCAGATAAAATTTTTGATGTTCACGCCCCTCTAACCAAGAAATTGCCTTAGCTATATTTTTCTTTAGCTGATTTTCCAGTAATGATTTTTTTATAGAGTATTTATCAAAAAATTTAATGGCTATCAACCACCATAAAGTCGCGTCAATACAGCCTAAATACCAAAAGTCGGTAGTTTTAGTTTCCGGTTTTATATAATTGGGGATTTGGCCGTTTTTAGCCTGGTAAGCGGCCAGATTTTTTAAACTTTTTTCCGCGATGGCTGTTAATTCCAAATTTTTACCGGCCACCATTCCTAAAGAGCAAATTGCAGCGTCCCGGCCGAAGATGCTTAAATAATTTCTTCGCTTAGCTCTTTTTGACGGCGCGCTAGCTAAAATGCCATAATTACCGGAATTATTTAAAAGTAAGGCAATGGATTTTTTATAACATTCTTCTATTGTCTTATCTTTTATTTTATTTCTTTTATCCATTTAAGTATTTTATCGGTTAAATTATTATTCGGCAGTTTTTTGGTTTCGATTATCAGATAAGGCAAGCAAGTTTTTTTAATTTCTTTAAGATACTCCTCTTGCTGTTTTATATACCAGCTCGGCCGGCGCAAGATTCGTTTATAGTGCGGATAAAGTTCTAACCGGTCGTTAATTCTTTCTTGAATTATTTTTTTATCGGGCGGTAAAGTTATTAAAATTATTTTAAAGCCAAGTTTTTTTAAATATTTTTCCGTGTCTTTATAATTTATTTCTTGACGGCGGTGCAGGCGGTTATAAACAATGTCGGATAAATAAAATTTTTCCACTAAAAGGTTGCTGTTTTTTAATTCAGTGAAGATTTTTAGATATGATTTAACTATTGACTTGCCGTATTTTGATCCGTAAACGCCGACATCGCAATTAAACCAGTGGCAGCCATCAAGCAAATAGCCGCTTTTATTGTATTTCGGCTCAAGGCGGTTATAGATTTCGGACATCAGCCAGCTTTTGCCCGACAGTTCCGCGCCCTCAAAAATTAAATGATGTGGTTTCATGTGCGACAATCCGCTTAGCCGATTATTTTATTAATATCGGTTAAGTAATCGGAGTCAATTTTAAAATAATTGTAACAGCTATTAAGGTCGGCTGGCGGCGGCTCAAAACGATGGAAATCAGAGCCGCCGGTCATAATTAATTTATATTCTCTGGCCAAGCGCTGGAGATGCATAACTGCGCCTATGGAATGGTGCGGCGTGACAATTTCCAGGCCGTCTAAGCCGAGCCGCTTAATACTAATGATGAATTTTCTGTCCAGGCGACTGTGCTTACCCGGATGGTTTAAAATCAATTGTCCGCCGATTTTTTTTCTTAAGTTTAAAATTTGCTTTAATCCGATATAGCCTTCGCTGATTTTAGCAAAGGCCGGATTTTTAAAAATGTTAACCAATACTTCATCCTGGCTGGGGTTGGCTGTTTTTAATTTTTTAATTATCAATTTTTTATTGGCCGATATTTTAGAAATGCAGTCAATCAGATGGTTAAGCGGAATGTAGTGGGTAAATTTGTCCAATAGACGGCTTTCGTCTATTTGAAAGCCACGCTTTTTTAATTTTAATAAAGCGTTTCTTATCTGACGGCGGCGCCTGGCTTGGCTGGTTCTTAAAAGGCTATGCAATCCCGGGTCATGTTGGTTAAAGTTATACCATAAGATATTAAATTTTTTATGGCCGTATTTTACGTAAAGCTCTACGCCGTTGATAGTTTTAATTTTTTTATTTCTGCAAGCAAGTTCGAATTCTTTAAGACCGCCAACCGTGTTGTGGTCGGTTAAGGAAGCGATTTTTATATTATTGGCCGATAAAAAATCAGCCAATTGGCTAGGCGTCAGATAGCCGTCGGAATAAGTTGAATGAACCTGTAAATCAATTAACATAATTTTAAATGGTTATGTCTAATTGCAAGTTTTGGCTTATTTTAATTAAGAGGCCGTGAGCTCGCTCCGGCTCGGCTTTATCTTTAAGCAGAAAAAAAATCGCGGTGCGCAAAGCGGTCCAGTTATAATAATTATTAATTCTTTTTTGCAGATTGTCGTCTAAAGTTATTTTAGCATTTTTTAAATAATTATTTAAGAAAAGCTTTTTTATTTTTTCTACCTCAGGCTGATCGTCGATTTTACGGAGAATCATAAACTCCAATTGCTGCAAAAAAGCGCCAAGGTCGCGGGCGTAATCGGCCAGGCAAATATCGGTGAAATCTATAACGCCGATTTTGTTTTTATCTATGCAAATAACATTTTCCGGATGGGCATCGCCATGAATTAACCAGCGCCGTTCGGTAGACTCAAGAAAATCTTTTTCCGCTTGATTTATTATTTTATAGGCTTGGCGGCAAATTTCATAATAGCGCGGCTCATGGGCCTGAACTTTTGCTATGGCTTTAGCCATGCCCGGAATTATAGTTTCAATCAGGCTGTTTAAGGGATTGAAGTTTTTTGCTTTAACGGCGGTGGCGCTTAGATGATGCAATTTGGCAAACCAGGCAGCAGCTTTAATTACGATTGATTCTACGGCTTTCATGTCTTTCTGGCGTATATATTGATAAAGATTCTGGCCGCTGATTCCTTCATAAAAAAAAGCGTTAAAATCGGGCGAATAAAAAAGCGGCCTTGGTATGGTTAAATTTCCTTTGTTAAAACCGTTTTGCCAAAGAAAAGTTAAAGCTTCAAAAGAATTAAGGCGCGGTTCATCGCTATGAGCCGTGCAATAAATAGGCAAAGTATGTAAATTTTTTTCCGGATCAATAAAAGTTGTTTGATATTCAATTACCACATGATAAGTAGAGGTCCAGATATTGTCTTTAATTAAATGAGTTTTTATTTGCTGAATTTCGGAAAATTCCGGATACTCGGGCAAGATTTTTTCTTTAAATAAGCCGGTAATAAAATTTTCGTCCAGTAAATTATAGATTTTGTTTGTTTTGTTGGACGGTTGAACGCCTTCGTTTAAATTTTTACTTACTTGGTCTGCCATATTTTTTTATTAAATTCCGGCAGATATTAAAAATCTGACCGGGCGAATATTATTTTAGCCAATAATAATGCCAATGTTTATGCCATATAAGTTTTTTTATTTTTATGTATAATTTTTCCGCTTTAATTTTTGCTTGTTTTGTTTTCGGGTCGCCTATGGCGCGGATGCTTTTGATCAATTCGTTTACGCCTTTTTCTATTTCGTCGGGATTCCAGGAAATCGGCCCGTAGAGTCTGAAATCATGAGCGCTAGCCCACCAAAAAGTGCAGCTGGCCAAGCCTTTATCCAAATGCTGTCTTGACCAAAAATAATTTTGGTCTTTCGGGTATTTATTGATATTGGCGATGGCGGCATAAGCCAATTGCCAAAGCATTGTTTGAATTTTATTTTTTTTATTAAACCAAAGAAAGTACGGCAAATTATTTTTTATTTCTTTTTCGGTAGATTCCCAAGAAGAAGCGCGCAGAGTTATTTTTTTCCGTTTGCTTAATTCGGTCAGAAATTCGCCGGCGGTCAAAGTTTTGATTTCCGGACGCTTTAGCAGTTTTTCAAAAGTACCGCTAAAATCTTTATGCCTTAAGCCGTAAAGCTCGGCGTCGGTAGCCGTAATAACCGTTTCGATTTTTTGTTCGTTAATTAAATTAAAAATTGTTTGCGGCGCGTATTTTTTTGAATTTTGTCTTTGGCGAAAAAGTATTTTAAGGCCGGAATTTTTATCAATATAAAGATCGGAGAAGTCGAGCTTGTTTGTTTTTATGTCCGCGCTTATTTCGTCAAGCATTGTCCAGCGGTAATTTAATTTTTTTACTATTTTAGCGACTTTAACCGAGTAAGCCGCTTCGGGGATAAAAAAGCCCGGTGTTTTAAAATTTTGTCCGAAATATTTTTTTAAAATTTTTTCGTTAATTTTAATTTGCCTGATAATTTCTTCGTCAGGCAGTAGCGCCAGCACGGGATGAAAAGCGGCCGAACCTGTCAGTTCAATTTGCTTTCGAAAGTACATTTCCTTTAAATCGTTAATCAGTTCTTTATAGCCTAAAATTTCCAGCTTTTCCAAGAGGCAGCCGGTTATATTAAGGGTAAATTTGATTTTTGGATTTCTTTTTAGGGCGCCGATTATTCTTTTATAGCTTATTTCGGCCGCCTCAATAATGGTTTCATTGTCGGTAGTCGGCGGCTGATAAAAGTGAAGAAAGTTAATCCAGGTTATTTTTGGCATATGGGAATTTTATAAAAAAAATTAAAAAATTATTTGCCGTTTTTCATGGCTTTCCGATATAGGGATACATATTTTTTGGCCGGTATTTCCCAGCTGTTGGATTCTTGCATCGCCCTGACTATCAATCCGCGCCAAGTATTTTTATATTGGCGGTTTTCCAAAGCCCTGATAACGGCGGCAAACAGAGAATATTTATCAAAACCGGCAAAATTAAAGCCGGTGCCGCGGTTAGTCCTGGGATTAAAATTAGTGACAGTATCGTATAGTCCGCCGACTCTTCTGACTACCGGGATGCAGCCGTAGCGCATGGCGATTAATTGGTTGATACCGCAAGGTTCATGATGCGACGGCAGAAGGAAAATATCCGCGCCGGCGTAAACCAAAGTTTCTAAATTTTGATTTTCATTAAAAGACAGCCAAACGATTTTTTTCGGGTATTTTTTATTATATTTTTTAAGTTCGGTAATATAATTTTTATCTCCGTCGCCCATAACTATGATTTGCACGCCTAATTTAACCAAGGGCTCTATTATTTCCAACACTAAATCCATACCTTTTTGGAAGGTAACCCTTGAAGTCAGGGCGATTATCGGCGCTTCTTTATCAACGGGCAGTCCGACTTTTTTTTGTAAATATTCTTTATTTAATTTTTTACGGTGCGTTTTTTGGTAATTATAATTTTTAAATAAGCCTTGATCGTTTTCCGGGTTATAAGTTTTATAGTCAATGCCGTTAATTATGCCGTAAAGCTTATCCTCGCGGTTGCCTAAAATACGGTGCAAGTCCTGGCCGAATTTTTTTGTTAAAATTTCTTCGCGGTATTGTTCGCTGACCGTATTGATAATATCGGCGGAAAGTATCGCTCGTTTGGCGAAGTTAATTGTTTCTATTTTTGGATCATCTTGATGGGGCAGGCGGCTGCGGCCGTAATCTTTATCTTTATTGGGTATTTCCCACCAGCTATGGCCGAGCTGAAAAGCCAAATTATGAATAGTAAAAATGGTTTTAGTTTTGCTTAAAGTTTTTGAATATTGGAAATCGGTTTTTAAGTAGTAGGGAATTAGGCCGGTATGCCAGTCATGGCAATGCACAATATCGGCTTCAAATTTAAGAAATGATATTAGTTTAAGCGCGGCCACGTCAAAAGCCAAAAAACGGGCATTTTCATGCGATGAGCCATAAATATTTTTTCTGGCGGAAAAATATTTTTTATTTTCAATAAAATAAACCGGTAAATTTTTCATTAATTCGCCCCGCCAAAAATTAACCACGATTTTATCGACCGAATTTAAGTAGACGCCCACATTTTCCTGAATTAATTTTAAATTATGTTCTTTAGTATCGGTTACCTGGCCGTAAAGCGGAGTAATAATAATTATTTCATGGCCTAATCTTTTCAGGGCTTTAGGCAAGCTTCTGGCCACGTCAGCCAGGCCGCCGGTCTTAGAAAACGGGGAAACTTCGGAAGTAATAGAAACAATTTTTAGCGGTTTCGACATGATTTGTTATTTATTTGATAATATATTACATGAATTAACGGCGCAAATCGCAATAGCTAAGGCGTCGGCCGCATCGTCTTTCGGCAGTTCTTCAAGGTTTAAAATTAATTTAACCATTCTTTGCACTTGATTTTTTTTCGCGTGGCCGTAAGTCGAGACGGCTTGTTTTACCTGGAAAGGCGTGAATTCCACGCTTTTAATTTTATTCAGTTTGGCCGTTAAGACCACGACTCCTCTGGCTTGGCCGACGATAATCGCGGTTTTAGCGTTATTGCAAAAAAATAATTCTTCAATAGCGATTAAATCCGGTTTATATTTTTTAATCAGTTTGGTTAATTCCAGGTTTATTATTTCCAGCCTGTCGGCGAGAATAAGTTTAGCCGAAGTTTTTATGGAGCCGTAATCAAGACAGGTTAATTTGTTTTTTTCGTTAGAAATTACGCCAAAACCGGTATCGGCGATACCCGGGTCTATGCCTAAAATAATTGAATTATTTTGTTTATTAATCATTATAATAATTTGTCATTGCGAGGAGTCCAGCATCTGCGGGGCGACGAAGCAATCTTTGGTTAAACTCCGAGTACGTGAGATTGCTTCGCTTCCTCCGGTCGCTCGCAATGACAAAATAAGTTTAATTTACATATTGACGTTTGTATAATAGTCCGAAACATCTTCATTGTTATCCAGCTCTTCAATAAATTTTTCCAATTGGTTTTTTTCTTCATCGTTTAAGTCCATGGTTTCTTTGGCAACGTATTCAATTTCCGCCGATTCGGTTTTAATGCTTTTACTTTCCAAAAATTGTTTGGTTTTTTGGAAGTCTGCCGGGGCGGTATAAATAGTCATGCCTTCATCTTCTCTTTTTATGTCTTCGGCGCCGGCGTCAATCAGTTCAAGCTCAAAATTTTCGTCAGTTAGTTTTTTATTTTTTATTTCTTCATTTTCGATCATAATTATTCCGAGCTGAGAGAAATTCCACATAACAGTGCTTAGCGAACCGTTATATTTAGAAAATACATGGCGGATTTCCGCGGCCGTGCGGTTTTTATTGTCGCTTAAGCATTTAACGATAAATTGCGCTTTAGACGGACCGATGCCTTCGTAAATAAATTCTTCGATTTGCGCGCCGCCAGATTCGCCGGTGCCGCGCTTAATCGCGCGATCAATATTGTCTTTAGGCATATTGATCGCCTTGGCTTTATCAATAGCTATGCGCAGGCTGAAATTAACGGCCGGGTCGCCGCCTTTGCGCGCCGCAATAGTGATCAACTTGGCGATTTTTGTAAAAATCGCTCCTTTTTTAGCGTCCACTACGGCTTTTTGCCTTTTAGTTGTAGCCCATTTGGAGTGTCCTGACATAAAGCGAATTATGAATTTGTTATTAGTATATTTACCAAAAATCAGCTTATGGCTGATGAAATTAATCTAACAGAAGTTTAGACAAAAATCAAGGTTATGTTATAATAAAAACACAATAAAATTTTAATATTATGACATTCAATTTAGACGACCAAAAAATTTATAAAAAATTAGACACCGACAAGGTAGCCGAATCCATTCAATCTTTAGCCGATCAGATGAAGCAGGTTTTTGATCAAGCGCACTTAATAAAAGTGCCGCGCGAGTATAGCCGCGTGACGCAGGTTGTGGTTAACGGCATGGGCGGATCTAACATCGGCATCGGCCTGGTCAAAGCGGCTTTAAGCGATCAAATAAAAGTGCCTATCAGCATCACTCCGGGGTATCAGGTGCCGGCCTCGGTAAATAAAAACACTTTGTATTTAATTTCTTCTTATTCGGGCACTACCGAAGAACCGTTAAGCGTTTATACGCAAGTAAAAAAACGCGGCGCTAAAATTATGGCTATTACCGAGGCCGGAGCAGGCAAATTGGCGCGCTTGATGATAAAAGATAAAATCCCCGGGTTTATGTTTAAGCCGGAATTTAATCCAAGCGGCCAGCCTCGCTTAGGGCTGGGCTATTCGGTTTTCGGCGCGGCCATTTTGCTTTCTAAAGCCGGGCTGTTTGAAATAAAGAAAAAAGACATGGCGGAAATAATCGATAAACTTAGATTATCTGACTGCCGGCTAGGTCCGCTCGTGCCTTTAAAAAATAATCAAGCTAAAAAAATCGCGGCTAAATTATACGGCCGGATTCCGGTATTAATCGGCGCGGAATTCTTAACCGGCAACTTAAATATTTTAAGAAATCAAATAAACGAAACCAGCAAAAATTTTGCCGCTTACTTAGAGCTTCCGGATTTAAATCATTATGCCTTAGAGAGTTTGGTCAATCCAAAAAGCAATAAAGAAAATTTGATATTTTTGTTTTTTGATTCTTTGCTCTATCATCCGCGCGTCGGCAAGCGGGCCGATTTAACCAAACAGGTGGTTAAGCAGAATAAAATTCAGTATGTTGAACATAAGCTAAACGGCAGTACAAAATTTATGCAAGCTTTTGAAATGCTGCAGCTTGGCGCCTGGGTTTCATATTATTTGGCTATGTTAAATAATTTGAATCCAGTTAAAATCCCCTGGGTGGATTGGTTTAAGAAAGAATTGAAATAATAATTCTTAAATATAATTTTATGTTTATGCCTTGGCTGTTAATTATTTTAGGAACAATTTTTCTTTTGGAAAATTTGGGCTTTATTTCCTGGCTGAATTGGTCGGTGATTTGGCCGGTGATTCTGATTCTCATCGGGTTGAATATGTTGAGAAAAAAAGGCGGCGACGGTTGTTGCAGCTGGCTTGGCGAGAAAGAAGAAGAAGAGAAGAAATAAATAGCGCAATTTAAAAACACCCCGAATTTGCGGGGTGTTTTTAAATTGTTAAATTTGTCGCTTAATAATTTTTAAAAAACCCGACGATTTTTTCGCCGGGCGCAGTAATAAAAACTGTTAAATAATATTAATTTATTGTAATGGGTTAAGTTTTAAATGGTAGCAGAGTGACTTCAACACTATGCCCGCATAAACTGCATTTTATAACTCGCTCTGTGCTCATATGATCCTCAAGCAGATAATCATCCCAAGCTTCCGTCTGTTCTTCGTTTAAAAGACAACTGCCACATTTTGGACAACCACAAAATTCGCAGGAGGCCGTTGTTGTTTTAAGTATATTTTTCTCCTCTATCATACCATTTTCTCCTTTTTGCTTTTAATAGTTGATTATTATGTTTTATAGAGCAATATTATAGTTAAACATGAAAAAATAAAGACGTCAAGATGTTTTGTTTATTAATTTGAGAATTGAAAAAATTTAGCCGTATTATTCCAGCCGGCCGCGCCGGCTTCGTAAACTCCGGTGCCGCCGCCCGGAGTAGGCGCGGAAATAGACGGCAGAGTGATCGGCTCGCCGTTATTTTCCAAATTAGCGTATAAAACGCATTTTTTGCCTCCGTCCGTTATTTTATAAATATAAAAAGATTGGCTATCCGTGCCTATTAACGGATCTTTAGGCGAGCTTTTTATAAAATTAGAAATCTGGGGGTTTTTTATTTTTATCTCTTCAAATAATGAAGCTAAGTCATATTCGCCGTCGCCGGCATCAGGCGAATAACAGGACAAAGACAAAAATCTGCCGATTTGCGCCAGGTCATTTTTTCTCTTAGCGTCCCGGCCCTTCTTTAAAGCCGGTGTAAGTAAAACAACCGAAATAGCGGCTAGCAGGCCGATTATGCCTATAACCACCAGAATTTCCATCAGGGTAAACCCCGTTAGAAATTTATTTTTATTTAAATTGTTTTTAACTTTGTTTTCGCTTAGCATATTTTAAAATTTTATTTTTTAGTATAAAAATATTTCTAACGAGGTAAACCAATTTTATTATTTTTTATCATATTAATAATTTTATCATAAACAAATAGATAAAACTATTATTAATATTACAACTTTTGACATAATTAATTAGTTATGTTATAGTGATATGTTCCTTAATAATCTAATGTTTTAATCTCTAGTCCAAAACCTTTCGATACTTTCGGGTTTATACCCCAAGTTGTCGGAAGGGCGATGCTAAAAAGCATTCAAAGGACCGGAGTAGTCGACCGGCGAAACCCTTCTCTTAAATTAAGAGAAATATATGGCCAAATCATTAGGCGGGGCATTTTCGCTGGTTCTGACCATTCTGATCCTGCGTTTGGCCCTGCCCGAAGTCGGCATGATTGCAGTCGAAATCGTTATGAAGGTTTTACTGATTATCAGTAAACTTCTCGATTCGGCCGGCAGCTTGCCACTCCAATAAAGACAAGGGGTTTGAAATTTATTTCAACCCCCTTTCATTTATTGAAGTTTTTACAATCTAATAAAAGAGCGCTTTGTTATCAAGGCGCTCTTTTATTTTTGGCTAAATTTTCTTGATTTAAAATTAATAATATGCTACTTTTTCTATGGCACATTCAAATGGGTTGGATTATAAAATACCAATTAACGGTTAATTTTTGACGGAAAAGGAGAAAGATTATGAAAAAGGGTAGTGATATAGTAGGGAGTAAAGAGTCAATTGTACAAAGCGGATCGTTTATAGTCGGCAAGGATACGGTTGAGCTGCACAGAGACGGTTCATCGGATACTATTCATCAGGAGGCTCATTTGTCCTTTGGCAGTGTTCGCGCCGGCGCAATTACCGGCGTGACTCATAACACTTCTGACGGCAAGTCTACGTATGAAAAAAAATAGGACAGAAATTTGTTCGGCAGAAAAAAGACCCTTTCCTAAAAGATAGGGTCTGTTTTATTAAGGATTGTTATTTTAAATTTATAATAGTTTGATTTTTAGGGGTAAAAGTGGTAAAATTAAAACATAAATTTATTATAAATAAGGAGGGAGAATGGCTAATATTAAAAAACCGTCCAAGCATAAAGGCGCGGGGCATAGAAAACGATTAAGAAAAAAATAATTTATGCTTAGAGGCAGTAAAATTTTAATCTCGTATGTTGTTATATTTTTTATAACTCTTTTATGGTCCGGGATAAACCCTCATGACCGGCTTACCTGGTATTTAGAAGTGGCGCCGGCGATAGTGGCTTTCATAATTTTAGCCCTGACTTTTAAAAAATTTCGTTTTTCCAATTTTTCTTATTTTATAATCCTGACTCATTCAATAATTTTAATGATTGGCGGGCATTGGACTTATGCCGAAGTGCCTTTATTTAACTGGCTTAAAGAAACTTTTAATATGGCGCGTAACAATTACGATCGCGTCGGCCATTTTTTCCAGGGTTTCGGTCCGGCCTTAGTCTTGCGGGAAATAGTTATTCGTAAAATTGTTTTTAACAGCCGGAAATGGTTATCTGCTTTTATTATCATGGCAATTTTAGGCGGTAGCGCTTTATATGAATTTTTTGAATGGTGGGTTGCGCTTTTAACCGGCGAAGCCTCAATGGCTTTTTTGGGAGCGCAGGGCGATGTCTGGGATACGCAATGGGATATGTTTATGTGCCTTATCGGCGCAATAATAGCTATTTCACTATTCAGTAAATTACAGAATAAATTTTTAAAAACAGAGGTTTAACGATTCATGATACGGCCTATATTAGGCAAGCGCTGTTAAGGTAAGATGCTAAAGAATTGACTTAATTATCATTTTAGATTATAATTTTTTTAGTCCGTTACGGGGCTTTTTATTTTTAAATTAGCGTATTGAGCGATTGCTAAAACATGAAAGTAATTAAATATGCCATTGATTTAAAAACTGCCACAACTTTAGATTTTATTGATGTCACCGAGAAAATTCAAGAGAAAATTAAGGAGGCGGGCATTACTGAAGGTATTATTAATATCCAAAGCCTGCATACGACTATGGCCGTATTGGTTAATGAAGCTGAGCCGCTTTTAATCTCCGATTTAAAAAAGTCTTTGGAAAAGCTGGCGCCCCGGACTTCCGAATACGCTCATGACAATTTTGAAGTCAGGACAGTTAATATGTGCGATGGCGAGTGCGATAACGGCCATGCCCATGCCAAGGCAATACATTTGCCGACTTCGGTTATGCTAAATATTGTTAATAACGGTTTAGGTCTTGGGCAATGGCAAAGAGTTTTTGCCGTTGAGCTTGACCGGTCTCGAGGGAGACAAATTTCTTTAGTGATAATTGGAGAGTAAAAAAGAAGTTAAATTTTACAATTAATAATTTTTGGCCCCTTCGTCTAGTGGTTAGGACACCAGGTTTTATTCATCCCCGCACCAAAATTATTATTGCAGTAGTTTAGAATTATTATGCCGCTATCGTCTAGTGGTTAGGACACCAGGTTTTCATCCTGGTAACCGGGGTTCGATTCCCCGTAGCGGTACTGAAAATTATTATTTTGATGCGGGGCAGGCCTGGTAATAGGAGTTCGATTCTCCTAGGGGCTACAAGATAAAAATCACCTAATTTTAGGTGATTTTTTGTTTCAGAGTTGACAATTACCCTTGATTCTGGTAATGTATTACATTGGGTAAAAACAAATACAAGTACATTTACATCAAATTGAAGGAGGGAGAAAATGAAGAGTAATTGCTTTCTTTGTACGAGAAAGGATCCTGTTAAGGGACGGGATTTGCCCTTGTTGTGGGAGGATGATAAATTCTATATTTTGGCAAACATAAAGCCAGTGAAATTTGGCCATCTGCTAATAGTTCCTAAGGAGCATATCACTGAAATTCATATGCTTCAAAAAAAGCAAGTTGTTAAGCTCAATGATATTTTAAAAGCAATTAAGAAAATGTTTGAAGTTGAAGGTTTTGTCGATTTCGCAGTCTTCAATTTGTCGGCTAATGACAAAAGACGAACTTTGCCTCATTCTCATCAACACTTTCATCCGATATTAAATGATGATGCTGGATACTTACCTTCAGATAAAAGACCTTTTATCCCCGTCGCAGATATGCAAAAGTTAAAAGAGATGTTTGAAGAATTTAGTGTTATATATTCAGATCCTGATGGATATACGACAGAAAAAGTTGATGAAATGGCAAGAGCTTGGATTAAGGGAAAGAGCAAATAAAAAAAGAAACTCTTTCGCAGAATAAAAATACGGTTAAGACAATTTTGTTTTAACCGTTTTTCTTTTTAATATTTTTTCCACGTCCTAACACCTTAATTCATAATAAAGAGTGTTCCAATTCTCAATACAATAGTCTACCATTGACTGATAGCACTTTGCGTGCTATTTTTTAATATTAAATAATACAGCGTTTTATATATAATTTTGAACCTTAAAAATAAGGAGGTAAAAAGTCATGGCGGTTTTAGCCGTTAAAAATTTGAAGGCCGAAAATTTAAAAAAGATTTTTCGCGAAAATAATATTTCTGCCGATATTATTATGGAAATGGAAATTGAAGACGGCATAAGGCCGGTAATAATTAAAGGCCGAAAGTACAATTTAATTTATATGTTTCAAATAATAGACATTGCGCAGAAAGAGCATATTGGAAAAATGCTCAAAAAGAAAAGCCGGGTTTTTGAATGGTATTAGTTTTTTAAATTTTAGCGCCCCCATATCGGATTTATCAGATATGGGGTTTTTATTTAGCCTTATAATCACGTTTCTGGCCGCTATAGGATTTTAAATTTTTTTGTAGTAAAATTAATACATAAATAGAACATAAAGCTTTATGATGTCTAATACAAACATATTATTTTTAGCCGGTTTGGCCGGTTTTGCAACTTTAGTCGGAGTTTTTTTCGGCAGTTTATTCAAGAAAACGGAAAAGAACATTATTTTTAGCGCGAGTTTCGCCGCCAGCTTAATGATTTTAATATCAATATTTGAGTTAATCCCGGCTGCAGCCAAAAATATCAGCGCGGGAAAGTTATTTTTTTGGGTTTTATCGGGAATTTTTGTCATCTGGCTGGCTGATTGGATTATTCCGCATTTACATTCGGTAAAAGAAATAAAAAAATGCCAAGATAAATATTTGGCGCGAATGTCCTATCTTATCGCTATCGGCTTGATTTTGCACGATTTCCCGGAAGGGTTTGCTATTACTAGCTCGTTTAGCGGTTCGGAGTCGCTCGGCCTTTTAGTAGTGCTCGCTACTTTTATTCACAACGTTCCTGAAGGTTATATTCTAACTATGTCTGAGCCAAAATCAGGCGGACGCAGTTTTTGCCATAAAGCCGCTACGCTTTCTATGCTGGCTACTTTTCTGGGCTCGGTTTTAGCCATTAATTTATTGGCTATTTTTAAAAATCTTAATTCTATTTTTTTGTCTTTGGCGGCCGGCGCCATGCTTTTTATCGCCGTCCATGAACTCCTTCCGGAAAGTTTTAAATATCATCAGATTAAAACTTTTTTATTCGGTGTCGGCGGCGGCACGCTCGTTTATTTAGCGCTTTTATTAATATGATTTTAGTTTTATAAATAAAAAACTCGGCTTAAGAGCCGAGTTTTTTTTATTAATCTAAATCGAATTTTTTAAAAGAAAATAAATTTTTTCAGCGCGCTCCTGTAAACCCGGTAAGGTTTTGGTCCAACGAAAACTTGGCCGTTTATGAAAATCGTCGGCGTGCCGTAAAGACCGGTTTTTTGCAGTTCTTTTATTTGTTTTTCTTCTGCGCTTTTTGCTTCGGCGCTGTTTACGCATTGATTTATTTCATCCGCGTTATAACCGAAAGCTTCTAAAGCTTGATTAATAAAAGCTTGATCTGATATTAATTTTTTGTCGGCGGTAAACAGGTAATCGTTTAAGGGCCAAAGTTTTTCTTGATTTTCGCGGTAAGCGCAATATGTTATTTCCGATAAATAATCCGTATTGGCGATAGCCGGGTAATGGGCGAAAATTAAATTGGTCTTTTCATTTTTTACCAGCTCGCGGATTTCCGGATAAGCTTTGCGGCTGTAATCGCATTCATAACAGCCGATAAAGATAATGGTGTCTTTTGCGCCGGTGCTTATTCTCGGGAAGTCGTATAAATCTACGCCGGAAAGCGTTATATTTTTTTCGCTTTGTTCTTTCGGGCTGCAGATACCGACGGCGTTCAGCTCGGTTACTTTATTATTTTCGCCGTTCGGGTCAAAAGCGCAAAAGCCGGATTGGTTAAGGCCGTTGCAGCTTCCGTATAAATAAAAATTATAGCCGCCCCTAACTATCCAAAAAGTGCTGGTTATCATTAATATAAAGAAAATCCAGGATAAAAGTTCAAAGTGTTTGTTGAATAGCCGCGCGACCAAGTCGGAGCGGTTTAAGAGTTTTGCCAGGATTTTATTTTTAATTTTTTCCTTAAAACCGGTATTGCAAGGCCGGAAAGTCACTCTTCTAAAAACGCAATCTAAAGCCTGGCGCGCTAAAGCGCGATGAGTGGCGCTAAAGACGCCTAAAAATGAAAAAACGATTAAAGCGAGAACGCAGAACATAGAATTTTTCTGTCATTGCGAGGAGGCACGTGCCTGGGGCGACGTGGTAATCTCGCGAACTATTTATTGATAGTATAGTTTGTTAGTAAAAATGACGTTTATATTTTTTAAATTGTCCGTGAGATTGCTTCGTCGCTCAGTCGCTCCTCGCAATGACAATCGTTATAATATTTTCATTATTTTATTTAAGCTACTGACGAATATTTCCGCTTCTTCCATCGTATTATAGAAATACAGGGAAATCCTGGCAGAATTTTTTATGCGATGGGCATGAAACCAGGAATGAACGCAATGCTGGCCGGCTCTTATCATTATGTTAGCGGTTTCGTCAAGCAGTATGGCGATTTGGTGCGAATCTATGTTTTCAATATAAAAAGAGATGATGCCGGTTCTTTGATGCGGGTCGGCCGGGCCGATAATTTTTAATTTGGGAATTTTAATTATTTCGTCCGTTATATATTTATTTAATTTGTATTCCTGTTCGGCCATATCGGCGTAGCCGATGGTTTTTAAATATTCGGCCGCCCGGCCCAAACCGATTATGCCGGAGTAATCCTGCAGTCCGGCTTCAAATTTTTCCGGGCTAGGGAGCAACTTATGATCGCTATAAGTTGAATATTCAACCGTCTCTCCGCCGGTTAAGAACGGCTCCAGTTTTTCCAGTAAATGTTTTTTTCCATATAGTATTCCGGTACCGGTCGGTCCGAGCATTTTATGCCCGGAAAAAGCCAGAAAATCAACGTCCAAATCGGCGACGTTAATTTTTTGGTGCGGCGCGGATTGAGCCGAGTCGAGTAGTACTAAGGCGCCGCGCTTATGCGCTATTTTAATTATTTCTTTGGCCGGAATGCTTACGCCGTCAAGATTTGAAGTCTGCACCATAGAAACTAATTTAACCCGGTCGGTCATCATAGATTCAAATTTAGCCAGATCAAAAGTATTATCCGGCTTTGATTCTACGGCTTTATGGATAACGCCTATTTTTTCAGATAAAATTTGCCAGGGGATTAAGTTTGAATTATGCTCTTTATCCGTGCTTAAAATTATGTCGCCGGAATTAAATTTAAGAGTGTGGGCAATTAAATTAATGCCTTCGGTAGTGTTGCGCGTAAAAATTATTTCATGCGCATATTTAGCGCCGATAAATTCGGCCATGGCTATTCTTGCCGCTTCAACTTTTTTAGTTACCATTTCTCCGAATTTATGCCCGCTCCGGCCGCCGCAAGACGGGTATTCATAATAATATTCATTAATAGCTTTAATTACTGGCAGGGGCTTTAAGCTCATGCAGGCATTATCAAAATAAACCGGCGGCTGGCCGTTTATATTTTTTTGGAGTATTGGGAAGTCTTGTCTTATTTTTTCTAAATTCATAATTATATTATAGCCGACTTTCAGGCGAATGCAAAATTACTTTTTATATTTTCCGTTTTTTTATTGAAGTTTCAGAGGGTAAATAAATTTTACGCTTTATAATTTTTCATGGATAAGGAATTTAAAACTACGCTAACAGAAGAAAAAGCCATGGCTGCGGCGGCCACGCTCGGGCTTAAAAGCCAGCCGGTTAAAGGGTATAAAACGCCGGCCGCTATCGGAATGCCGACAATATTATAGAAAAACGCCCAGAATAAATTTTGTTTGATTTTTTTTAAGGTAAAAGCGCTTAAATTAATAGCCGCGGCTACGTCTCTTAAATCGTCCTTAATTAAAATAATTTCACCTGTTTCCATGGCCACATCCGTACCCGAGCCTAAGGCAATTCCTAAATCGGCGCTCGCCAGCGCCGGCGCATCATTAATGCCGTCGCCTACCATGGCAACGACTTCGCCTTGCGCTTGCAATTTTTTAATTTCATTAGCTTTATCTTCGGGCATTACTTCGGCTAAAACATAGTCAATAGCTAATTCCTTAGCTATAGCTTCGGCCACTCGTTTATTATCTCCGGAAATCATAGCGATTTTTTTATTCATGGCCTTAAGCTTGATTAGAGCCTCGCGGGAATTATCTTTTAAAGTATCGGCTAAAGCTATTAAACCGACAATAGTTTTATTAACGGCTAAAATCATGGTGGTTTTACCCTGCTTTTCCAGCTCGGCCGTTTTATTTTCAATCGCTAAAGTCTCAATTTGGCTTTCAAGCATTAATTTTTTCGTGCCAAGAATAATATTTTGTCCGTTTACTAGGGCGCGCACGCCTTTGCCCGGTATGGCCAGAAAATTTTGCACCGGCAAAAGTTGCAATTTTTTTTCATTAGCTTCTTTAACGATAGCATCGGCCAAAGGATGCTCGGAATTTTTTTCAATGGAAGCGGCGAGCTGGAGTAGCTGGTTTATATTTAAGTGATTTTTTGCTGTCTTTGAGACAATAGAGGAGATTGGAATAACATCGGTTACGGCCGGTTCGCCTTTAGTCAGCGTTCCGGTTTTATCAAAGACCACCATGGTAATGCGTTTAGCGGTTTCTAGCGCCCGGCTATTTTTTATTAAGATTCCTTTAGCCGCGGCTAACCCCGTACCCATCATCACGGCCGTGGGCGTGGCTAGCCCTAAAGAGCAAGGGCAGGCGATGATTAAAACCGAGACAAAAGCGGTTAAAGCAAAGACGAAGGAAAATCCCAGAATCAGCCAGACGGCGAAAGTAATTAGCGCGATAACAATAACCGTTGGCACAAAGTAGAATGCAACTTTATCGGCTAAAAGCTGAATTGGCGCTTTGGTGGCTAAAGCTTGCTCAACTATTTTTATAATCTGCGCTATCATGGTATCGTCGCCGACTTTTAAGGCTTTAATTTTCAGGCTGCCATTTTTATTGATCGTGGCGCCGATAACATTATCGCCGATATTTTTTTCTATGGGCAGACTTTCTCCGGTAATGGTTTTTTCGTCCACGCTTGTATGGCCGGCTATTACAACGCCGTCAAGCGGAATTTTTTCTCCGGGTTTAATCAGGATAATGTCGCCGACCTTAACTTCGGAAATGGGAATAATTATTTCTTCGCCGTCTTTGACGATGGTTGCTTCTTTGGGCTGCAAGCCGATTAATTTTTTTATAGCCGCGCCGGCCTTGCCTTTAGTCACGGCTTCAAGATATTTGCCTAAGGTAATAAAAATTAAAATAAAAGCCGCGCTTTCGTAATATAAATGATCGGCGGTATAATCAGGCTTAAACCAAATCAACAAAGAAATAATTAAACTGTAAAAATAAGCGGCCAAGGTTCCGGTCTCGATTAATGAATCCATATTGGGATTGAGTTGAATCAGCTTTTTCAGGCCGGATACATAGAGAGGGTAATTTATAGCCATGATAATCGTAGTAATCGCAAATTGAATAATGACTCCGATTTTAAGGGATAATGGCGGTTGCGGCAGTCCGAACATTCCGCCCATGGCTAAATAAAAAACCGGCAAGCCTAAAAGAGCGGAAAAAATAAAAATTTTTCTTAATTTTTTGATTGAAGCAGCGGCGTAATTATGTCCGGAATTATGCTCCTCGGCGGTCAGGTCAAAAATTTCGTAACCGATTTTTTTTATTTGCTTTTTAATGTCTTCCAGATTGATTTTATCCTGATTATACTCTAAATTTAATTTTTCCGTGGCATAATTAACGTTAGCCGAGACGACTCCGTCAGTTTTTTTTAATCCATGCTCGATATTGGCCGCGCACGAAGCGCAGTGCATGCCGGATATGTTTAGAATGATTTTATTGGACATATGATTTAAGGTCATTGCGAGGGGTATGTAATTAAGCGACGAAGCAATCTCTAATTAAGCGGTAAAGGCGTGGGTTTTACCGGAGATTGCTTCGCCACGAGTACGGGGCTCGCAATGACAAAAAAGTAATTTATTCAACCACGTTAAAGACGCCGGCATACATGCCCATAGAGCAGGAAAAAGGAATTCGGCCGGTTTGATTTGGCGTAAACTCAATTATATTTTCACCTTTAACCAGGTTTTTTCTGATATTATATTTTGACATAACCAGGCTGGCGGCGCAGGAATAAGGCGCCTGGGCGTCTATTATCCATTTTACCGGAACGCCCAGCTTAATAGTAAAATTATTTGGCGAATAGCCGTTAGCCAATTCCTTCATCCGGACAATCTGCACGCCGTTTTCCGCGGTGACGTTCCGGTCGATTAGCTTTACGTCTTGGCTTTGGCTATAAGCTAAATTTAATCCGGTCAAGCCCAGACCGTTAGAAATATTAAAGATGGCGAAAAATATAACTACCAAGCCGGAAAACTTAAAGAATTTTTTAGCCAAAGGCCCTTTAACCACGGCGGTTAAGCCGCCGATGCTCAGTAATCCCGGCATCGTGCCTAAAGCGAATAAACTCATAACGGCCGCGCCGTAAAACAGACTGCCCGTACTTACGGCCAGTACTTGCATGGCCTGGGTAAAACCGCAGGGTAAAAAGAAAGTTAAAGCGCCCAGCAGGCTTGAGTTTTTAAGGCTGTATTCTTTTTGCCGTTCGTTTAATCCCAGCACTCGGCTTAAATTTTTCGGCAAGCTTAGTTTTAATTTATGCGCCCAGGGGAATATGTCGATTAATTGTAAGCCCATAGCCAGCATAATCAGGCCGACGAAAATAGTAATAATGCCTAAAGCGAAACTTTGGATCTGGATAGTAGAGCCTATTAAGCCCAGAAGCCCTCCGAAAAAGGCGAAAGAAATAATCCGGCCCAAATTAAAAAATAAATGCGGCCTGAATTTTTCCATAGCCGTGGCTTCGGGGTGAAGTTCGTTATGCTTAACCGAAAGGCCGAGAATTAAGCCGCCGACTAAAGCCATGCAAGTTGAGACGCCGGCGGTTAAGCCGATAAGTAAAACCAGCGGTATTGTAACGCTGCCATTGTCTGAAGGCAAAATATTTATGTTAATGAAGCCCAGACCTTTAAGCATAAAATATAGGCCGAATAAAAAGAGAAATGCTACTCCCAGGTCTTTGTAGTCGGTCAGATTTTTACTTATTAAATTTTCAATCTTTTTTTCTTCGCCCAAGCTATAGCCGGTTTTTTTTAGCGCTTCGGCTATTTGGTTAAGTTCTGGTTTTTCATTTTCATAATAAATTTCCGCCATGTTCCGGCGGTGGTTAACCGAAACTTTAGCTACTCTGTTTATTTTTTTCAGCTGATCTTCAACCAGAATCTCGCACGACTTGCAATGCAGGCCGTTTATAGGTATGATAAATTTTTTTAGACTAGACATATTTAATTATATTAAATCTTTTTTCTTTGCCTCAAATTCTTTTTGGTCAATTTCACCTTTGGCATACCGTTCTTTTAAAATGTTCAAAGCAGAATTATTATTGGTTTTATCTAATCGGCTTTGCTTAGCCGACCAGTTAATTAAAAGCGCGAGTCCGGCGATAACAATAAGCCAAAACATTATCATGAAAAACGGCATAAACAGGCCGGAAAAAAACGGATTAAAGTACATCATATATTTTTATTTATTAAATAATTTAGTCACTTTTAAAATTTCGCTGGTCATGTCTTTTTGTTTTTTAGAATTTTTTGTTTCAAAAGCGGATTTAAAACAGCTGTTTAAGTGGCCTTCCATAAGCATCTCATGGGCGGAGCGCAGTAAGCCGATAGCCGCTAAATTTTGCTGCATGATATTTATGCAATATTCGTCGGCTTCCACCATTTGAATAATTTTTTCCATTAAGCTCTTGGTTTTTTTAAGGCTGATTAAAGCTTTGTTTTTTTGCGGGGTCATAAGTTTAAGGTATAATTAATTATTAGTCTGATAGTCTTTATACCTATACCTGGGGTATGGGTATAAGGTAAAGTATAGCACTTTATTTTAGGTTGTCAAGGCCTTGAAAATATGGGAATTTATGTTATAATGCCTACATATTCAGCAGTTTTTGTTAAAAATATGAAAAAAGCCATCGCAATATTTATTATCTTGGCAGTCGTCGTTTATTTAAGCGCAAATTTTGTTTTGGCCATGGCCGGAGCTAATAATTTACCTCGGCCAAAAACTTATATTGCAGCGGTAACCGGAGATGTTAAAATAAAGCTTGGCGAAGACGGCGAATGGCTTATGGCTAAAGTTAACGATGAATTAAAAAGCGATAGCGAGGTAAAGACCGGCGATGACGGCAAAGTTTCAATCGTATTTTTTGATAACTCAATCGCCCATGTCGGTTCAAACAGTAATATAAAATTATCCGAATTAAATATTGATCAAAAAGATTTCAGTAAAACCAAAGTTAAACTTTCGGTCCAAATTGGCCGTATCTGGTCGAGAATTATGCAATTGGCCGATAAGGAAGCAACGTATGAAGTAAGTTCAAGCAACACCGTAGCTACCGTCCGCGGAACCGTTTTTGATTTTCTGGTGAACTCCAATAATGCCACCGAGGTGAGTTCAATCGAAAATTCAGTTGCGGTTTCATCGGTTCAAACAACCGAAGAATTAAATAAAGAAACCGGCCAGAAAAAAACTATCCAGAAAGTTTTAAAAACAATAAAAGTTTTACCCAACGAAGTGGCTAAAGTAGAAAAAGGCACGAGCACAGATGAAATAATTTCACCGACGATTTCTCCTTTATCGGCGGAAGAAAAAAATAGCGATTGGTTTAAAACCAATATTTTAGAAGACAATAAAATTGAAAGTGAAATTAAGAATAAACAGGCGGAAGAAAATAAAGCCGTGGCCGGAATTTTACCGGATGAAAGTTTTTACGGCTTAAAACAGCTGGCCGAAAAGATTAAATCGGCTTTAGAGCGGGATCCGGCGGCTAAACGAAAATTAGCGGTTTCATTTTTAGTCCACCGCTTGGCTGAGGCGCAGTCGTTGCTGGCCATAGGAAAAGTCGAGCTGGCTTATCAGATAATCCAAGAAAACAGCGAGGCGCTACAAAGGCTTACCGGTGATCTGAATCGGCTTAGCATTGAAGATAAAACTCAATTAATGGCGATTTTAAAGAATCAGCTTGAACTGCAGAAAAATTTAATGGATCAAATCACTCTTGGCCAATCGGCTTATAAAGTTAAAAGATTAATAGAAGATTTACAGGTAAAAATTTCACCGGAGAGCGAAAAAGAATTTTTGCTGTACCAGCAAGCCAAAGCTAGGCTAAAAGAAGCGCGATTGCTGTTAAATCAAGGAGAAAACGATTTGTATGAGAAAACTATGGCTGAATTTCAGTCTTTGGTTAAAAGCTTGGAAGAAAGAAAATCTTATGATTGTATCGAAAGATTAAATATTATAAAAAGTCAGATTATCGGCAACAATAATATCGCCCCAGAATCGTTAAAGGAAGAAAGTAAAACCAATAACGAAAAACCGGCGGCAGCATCAGAACAAGTTGCGCCTAAGCCGGCGGTTAAGCCGGCCGTTGATACCGATACTATCAATCTTTTAGGCCAACCGGCGGTAGCTCCGGTCGAAAAACCGGCGCCGATAGAAACGAAGCCGACTTTGGCGAAATTAACGGTAACCGCAGATAAATATAATCTAATCGCCTTGGCTTCGAAACAGGTAGTCGCGACAGCTGTTTATAGCGATGGTTCGACTAAGGATGTTACGAGCCTTGCCCAATGGAGTTTGAGCGGAGATATCGGCAGTATTTCTGCCGGCGGCCTACTTCAGAGCGATCAAGACGGAGGCGTTAGCACTGTTAGCGCCAGTTATTCGGAAGACGGAGTAACCGTTAGAGGCAGTTCGCCAACATTTACAGCGCTAACTGTCGAGCGGTAATTTAATTAAATGAAAAAAGATTTTTTAAAAATTATTTTAGCCGGCCTGGTTGCCAGTTTTTTATTATCCCTGCTTTTTGTGGCAGGATTTTTTAATACTTGGCGCTTGAAATTTACCGACCGGCTATTTTTTACGCGCGAGGCCGGTTCGGAAATTGTTATTATAGCTATTGATAATGATAGTCTGCAAAAAATCGGCCGCTGGCCATGGGATCGTAAAATTCACGCTAATTTAATTGAAAAAATAGGCCAGCTTCAGCCGGCGGTAATCGGTTATGACGTAAATTTTCCGGAAAAATCAAGCGAAGATTCGGATGCTTTATTGGCTGAAGCCGTTAAAAAAGCCGGAAATGTTATTTTACCGAAAGAAGCCGATTTAAGCATAAATAAGAATAAATTAAAAGTTAATAATTTATTATTGCCGATCGAGTCTTTAAAAAGCGCCGCTGCCGGCCTGGGCATAACCAATACTCCGCCGGATCAGGACGGAGTTTTCAGAAAATTACCGGTGATAATTTATAATCAGGAAGGCCAAGCCGAGATATCTTTTGCCAATTTGATCGCCAATCGCTATTTAGCGCAATCAGGCAAATCAATAGTGCAAATACCAACCGACAAAAACGGCAAAATGATTATCAATTTTACCGGCGGGCCAAAAAATTTTTCAGTAATTTCGGCGGCCGATATTCTGAGCGGAAATGCAACTTCGGAGCAAATTAAGGATAAAATTATACTAATCGGGGCAACCGCCCCGGATTTGCATGATGAGCAGCTAGTACCAACCTCCAGCGGCGTATTAATGAGCGGCGTGGAAATTCATGCCAACGCGGTTAAAACCATTATTTCTCAGAATTTTTTAAAGCCGCTAAAGAATTTTTATCAAATATTAATTTTTTTAATCGTACCGATGTTATTGGGCTTAACGATATGTTTTGGCAAGATAAGGCTTAGCGCAGTATTCGCGTTAATATCGGTTTTCGCTTATCTTGTTGCCGCGATAATTTTATTTGACCGCGGATTTGTACTGGACATTTTTTATTTTATTGTCGTAGTAATTTTTTCTTATTTATCTCTAGTAGTGATGAAATATTTTTTTACGGCTAAAGAGAAAAAGTTTATCCAAAATACTTTCAGCCGATACGTCTCCCAGGAAATTATTGACGAGATAACCGCTAATCCGGAAAAATTAAAATTGGGCGGCCAGAAAAAAGAGTTGACAATTCTTTTTTCCGATGTACGCGGCTTTACCACAATTTCGGAAAAACTTTCTCCCGAAGATTTGGTTGCCTTATTAAATAATTATTTGACTGCTATGACCGATACTATTATGGAATTGAGCGGAGTAATCGATAAATATATCGGAGATGCGATTATGGCTTTTTGGGGGGCGCCGATAGACGAAGGCAGGCACGCGGAGATCGCTTGCCTCGCTTCTTTAGAGATGATAAAGAAGCTTAAAGCTAAACAGCCCGAGTGGCGGAAACAATATGATGTTGAAGTAAATATTGGCATTGGCCTTAATACCGGCGAAGCGGTTATAGGCAATATGGGGTCGGATAAAAGATTTGATTATACGATCATGGGCGATAGCGTCAATCTGGCGTCAAGACTGGAAAGTTTAACCAAGCAATACGGAGTTAAAATTTTGATCAGCCAGTTTACGAAAATTAAAGCCGGAGAAAAATTTATTTATCGGTTTTTGGACAGAGTGGCGGTTAAAGGTAAAAAAGAAGCGGTAGAGATTTATGAATTGGTTTGCGTTAAAGATGAAATTAGCGGTGAAATTAAGAATTATATTGAAAAATTTAATCAAGGGACAAATTTATATTTTAAGCGATATTTCAATGAAGCCTTGGAAGTTTTTAGCGAATTGGTTAAAAATAATCCGGATGATTTGAGCAGTAAGATTTATCTGGACAGGTCAAGGGAATTTATCGCCAATCCGCCGGCAGACGATTGGGATGGAATTTATAAGTTTTTAACGAAATAATTAAATTTTATGATTATATTAGGAGTAGAAACATCTTGCGATGAAACTGCCGTTTCGGTAGTTAAAGGCAACGGCGGAAAAGTTAAGGTATTGTCAAATATTGTTTCGTCGCAAATCGAGATACATAAAAAATACGGCGGCGTAGTGCCGGAGGTAGCGGCGCGAGAGCATGTTTTAAATATTTTGCCGGTGGTTAATGAAGCGATAGAGAAAGCGGGTTTAACCCCCCATCCCTCCTTTGCAAGAGGGGCCAATAAGCTCGATGCGATTGCGGTTACGGTCGGGCCTGGCCTTATAACTTCTTTACTGGTTGGAGTGGAAACGGCTAAGACTTTAGCTTATGCCTGGCGCATTCCTGTTGTGGCGGTTAATCACATTGAAGGGCATATCTACGCTAATTGGCTGGAGCCAATTAGCAATGACAAATGTCAAATGACAAATGTCAAAAATAAAATAAAATTTCCAGCGCTTATTTTAACCGTTTCCGGCGGGCATACCATGCTGATACTGATGAGCGGACACGGTAAATATAAAGTTTTAGGCCAGACGCGTGACGATGCGGCCGGAGAAGCTTTTGATAAAGCGGCCCAACTTTTAGGTTTAGGCTACCCCGGCGGACCGGCAATTGCCTCCGAGGCGGCAAAGTTAAAAGTTAAAAGTGAAAAGTTAAAAATTACTCTGCCTCGGCCAATGATAAATTCCGGTGATTTCAATTTTTCCTTTTCCGGACTTAAGACCGCGTTATTATATGGAGTGCAAAGAGATAAAAATTGGAAAAAGAAAATTTCTGAATATGCTTATGAATTTCAGCTAGCCGTGGCTGAAGTGCTGGTCCATAAAACCGTTAAAGCGGCCATAAAATATGGCTGCCAGAATATTATGCTGTCCGGCGGCGTGGCGGCCAATAAAGAATTGCGCAGCCGGCTGGAAAGCGCGGTTAGAGAAAAATTGACCGGCGCGAAATTATTAATTCCCGACTTTAAGTATTGCACGGATAACGCTGCTATGATTGCCGCGGCCGGATACTTTAACGCTAAAAGGAAAAAATTTACGCCTTGGCAGAAGTTAAAAGCGGATGCGAATCAGGAGTTGACATAAATTTTTAAATTAACAAAATAGTACAAACGCGATTCTTATGTACAGTTTTTTATTATAAAATTTATCAATAATCATTCTTTGCTTGAGTTTTTTTTCAATCATTTTTATATTAATATTGATTTTTTTATTAAGTAGTTGGACAAAAAATATTTGGTTAAAAAATATTTACTGGTTTTATTATTAGATTGTTCAAGTTTTATTTTTAAAGTTATTTACTATAGTAACTGATGATTATTATAAAAATATTTTGCTTGGCATTTTTTTAATAAATTTTATGCCTTCATTAATTTTATTGTGGCGTCAAAATCAAGTACGGGTTGCCAATTCATATAGAATATTTACCCATTTGAAAGAAATCAAAAAGAAAGAAATATTAAATTCAATTGAGGGTCATAAAGTTTGGGAAGAATATGGAAAGGCACACTATAAGATTGAAAAATTAAGAGCAAGGTGGCGAAAAATCACTGACAATATTTTTGTTGGATTAATATATTTAATTTTATTTTTCGGTACCCAATTTTATTTATTTTTTTATAACATCAAATCAATAATTATTATTAATAATAAATTTCTGTATAATTTTTTGAGCATCAATTTGAAATATATAACTTTGTTTTTTATTTTTTTATATGTAATAGAAATTACATTTGACTTTTTTTATAAACGAACAGAAAATTTGGTAAAATAATGATTACATACGGGTAGCGCGCCAGTTTCGCTGGCGCAAAATTCGGCGATGGGCAAGCGGGCGGGCTTTTGACAAATATTTTATTTCTGTTATACTGTATACAGAACTTCAACAACTATAAAATCCGCTTGAGTCCTCGCGTTAATCCGCGGGGATTGGGCTTAAGCATAATGGATGGTCAATGCGTTAGTGTTGATCCGGCTTCCTCCGTAATCATAGGATAACTGATGTCTTTCGCTTAGCGCGAAGCACGAGTCAGTAAAAGTGGTTTTGAAATCCGTTTTACTGGCGGATTTTTTGTTAATCTGCCGTTTATTTCAAAATCAAAATTAGGGTGGCACCGCGGAAAGCTTTCCGTCCCTTAGATATAGTTTTTACTATATTTAAGAGATGGGGAGCTTTTTTGTTTCTTAAAATGATCTTTATAAAAAGGGAGGGTTATTAAATGGAAAAATGCCAAAAACATGGAGTTGAAATGGTAATTAGGGAAATGGCGATCGGCTGGGGCAACGAAAGTAAACTGGAATGCCCGGAATGTAAAAAAGTACTTATGCAGGCAAGTAAGGGCGGTAATGGCCAAGTTATTTTTTCAGCGGGCCGAGCCGGCTGGCAGTGAACCAAAGCGCGGGGGACGAAATTATGTTTCGTTCCCCCGCCAATCTTAAAATTAATGAATTTAATATAAAATTAAAACATGTCATTGCGAGCGACTGAAAGGAGCGAAGCAATCTAACGGACAATTAGTTAAGTTAATAGTTCGTGAGATTGCTTCGTCGCTGGCGCTCCTCGCAATTACAATAACAGTATGAAATATTTTTATAAAAATAGAGCGAGTGAATTCTGGCGAAGTTAATACTAACTATGAGTTTTTAATTATTAATTTTAATCAGAAACATATGCCAATAATATTCTTAGATCAAAAAGATGCGCCGACGCATTACTATAATATAACTCCGGATCTGCCCAGGCCGCTGGATCCGCCGCTTCATCCAGGAACTAAAAAACCGATAAAGCCGGAAGATTTGGCGCCGTTATTTCCCGAAGAATTAATTAAGCAGGAGATGTCTGGCGAAAATATGATAGAAATACCAGAAGAAGTCAGAAAGGCTTATATGCTTTATCGCCCCAGCCCGTTAATCAGGGCGGCTCGTTTGGAAAAAGAGTTAAAAACTCCGGCCAAGATTTATTATAAATATGAAGGCGCCAGCCCGGTGGGCAGCCATAAATTAAATACGGCTCTAGCCCAAGCTTATTATAATAAAGAGGCCGGTGTTAAAAGATTAACCACTGAAACCGGCGCTGGACAGTGGGGCTCGGCCTTAGGTTTTGCCTGCAATTATTTTGGCTTGGCCTTAACCGTTTATATGGTTAAAATAAGTTATGAGCAGAAGCCTTACCGCAAAACAATAATGAAAATTTACGGCGCCGAGTGTATTTCCAGTCCGTCCAATTTAACCGAGGTCGGAAAAAAAATATTAAAGAAAAATCCAGATACTCACGGCAGTTTAGGCATGGCTATCGCCGAAGCGGTTGAAGACGCTGGCAAGCATGATGACGCTAAATACGCTTTAGGCTCGGTCTTAAATCATGTTTTGCACCATCAGACCATCATCGGTCAAGAAGCTATGAAGCAGATGGAAATCGCCGGGGATTATCCGGATATAATTATCGGCTGCCATGGCGGCGGCAGTAATTTAGCCGGCATTGCCTTTCCGTTTTTACGCGATAAGCTAAAAGGCCAAAAGAAAAATTTGCGGGTTTTAGCGGCCGAACCGGCTTCCTGCCCGAGTTTAACTAAAGGCGAGTATAAATATGATTTCGGCGACACGGTTGGATTAACGCCGCTCATAAAAATGTATACTATGGGCTACGAATTTGTTCCGTCGCCGATTCACGCTGGCGGCTTGCGCTATCATGGCGCGGCGCCGATCGTCAGCTTGTTAAAAGACGAAGGTTTGATTGAAGCCGTGGCGTACGAGCAAAAAGATATTTTTGACGCGGCGGTAAAATTCGCCCGCAATCAGGGAATCATTCCGGCGCCGGAATCAGCGCATGCCATCAAGGCAGTTTTTGATGAAGCGGAAAAATGCCGTTTGTCCGGAGAGGAAAAAGTTATTTTATTTAATTTGTCCGGCCATGGGCATTTTGATATGGGGTCGTATGGGAATTATTTAGAAGGGAAGATGTAAAAAATAGGGGCGGATTTTTCCGCCCCTCTTTTTGTCATTTCTGCGAAAGCGAGAATCCAGAATTTGTATTGTCATTGCGAGCGCAGCGAAGCAATCTCTGGTTTTTTAGTAAAACATTTGAATATTTTTTATTTTTGTTTGGCAGTTTTACCATTTAAGTATTTCCGCTCCGCTCGGGGTTCTTTTTCTAGAAAAAGAACCAAAAAGTCGCTCGCTGGAGAAAATTAAGGGAGTTTTTAGGCTACGCTTGGGATAATTTATAACTCACCTATACGGCTCAAACAGATAAATTATCTAACCTCGCTTTCGCCTAAAAATTCCACTAAATTTTCTAGGCTCGCATTAAAATGAAAATGCTCGCTGGTAACTAAACTTACCCCCTTGCCAGAGGAGTAAAATAAATATAGAATAAATGCATGGATTTAATGACTAACAATAATAAAAAAACCGTATTTTCCGGAGTTCAACCTTCGGGTGTTTTACATTTAGGCAATTATCTCGGCGCGCTATCGCAATGGGTGGAAATGCAGAATCAATATAACTGTATTTTCTGTGTAGTGGATTATCATGCCATCACAGTCAAGCAGGAACCCAAAGAATTATCTCGCCGCATTATTGATGTGGTAAAAACTTATTTAGCGTCCGGCATTAATCCGGAGAAGGCTGTAATTTTTCAGCAGTCGGATATAACCGCACATACGGAATTAGCTTGGATTTTAAATTGCGCGGCCGCGCGCATGGCGGATTTAAATAAAATGACGCAGTTTAAAGAAAAAGGAGTCAATAAAGAATCGGTTAGCGCTGGTCTTTTTGATTATCCGGTTCTAATGGCCGCGGACATTTTACTTTATAATACCGACGCCGTGCCGGTCGGCGATGACCAGGTTCAGCATGTGGAACTTTGTAGAACCTTAGCCCAGAGATTCAATCGCGAATACGGGCAGGTTTTTAAAATTCCCGAAGTGGCGGTCAGAAAACAGGGCGCGCGCATTATGGGGCTAGACGACCCGGCAAAAAAAATGAGCAAAAGCGCGAGCTCATCAGCTAATTATATCGCTTTAACCGACGCGCCGGAAGTAGCGGCTAAAAAAATTATGCGCGCGGTTACGGATTCCGGCTCGGAAATAAAATATGATGCGAAGAAAAAACCGGCAATTGCCAACTTGTTAACTATTTTTTCCTTGTTATCCGGCACCGGCGTTAAAGAGCTGGAAAAAAATTATCAAGATAAAGGCTCCGCCTTCGTTAAGGCTTCGGCGGGCAAGTATGGCGAATTTAAAAAAGATTTGGCCGAAGTTGTAAAGAACTTTTTAATTGAATTTCAAATTAAATATAATAGTTTTACGGATGATGAAGTTAGGCGAATTCTAAAAGACGGCGCGGATAAAATCAGGCCAATAGCCGAAGAGACATTAAAAAATGCCAAGATAAAATTAGGCATTAACTAATTAATATGGCAGAACAGTTCAAGGGCGTTATAAAACAATTGAATAAGACCTGTGAGATTATGAAGATTGAATATGATGAGCTGGAGATTTTAAGAAAACCTGACCGAATAATCGAAGTATCTTTACCGGTGATGATGGATAACGGCCATATTAAAGTCTTTACCGGTTATCGTGTACAATATAATAATATCCGCGGACCGTATAAGGGCGGAATTCGATATCACCCTAAAGTTAATTTGGACGAAGTAAAAGCTTTGGCTTTTGGGATGACCATAAAATGCGCCGTAGCCGATATACCTTACGGCGGAGGCAAGGGCGGAGTGACCGTGGATGCAAAAAAATTAAGCCGGGGCGAGCTTGAAAGGTTAACCCGAGCGTACGCCAGAGGCTTCGCTGATTTTATCGGTCCGTATAAAGATGTGCCGGCACCGGACGTTTATACCAATCCGCAAATTATGGCTTGGCTGATGGATGAATACAGCCATATCAAAGGTGAAAATACGCCGGCCGTAGTAACCGGCAAGCCGGTGGAAATCGGCGGGTCGCTCGGCCGCGATACGGCGACAAGCCTTGGCGGTTTTTTTGTTTTTGAGCAGGTTTTAAAAAAGAAAAAAATTAATAAAAATAAAATAAGTTTGGCCATACAAGGCTTTGGCAATGTCGGTATGAATTTTGCGGTTATCGCTTACGCGGCCGGCTATAAAATCGTAGCCGTATCGGATTCGCGTGGCGCTATATACGACAAACAAGGCTTAAATATTGAACAGGTTTTATCCCATAAGCAAACTACCGGCTCGGTTATTAATTTTAACGGTTTAAAAAATATTACCAACCGGCAATTATTGGAATTGCCGGTTGATGTCCTCGCGCCGGCGGCGCTGGAAAATGTTATAGACGAGAAGAATGCCGGCCGAATAAAAGCTAAAGTAATTCTAGAATTAGGCAATGGCCCTGTAGCGCAGCCAGCCGAGGTTAAACTGCAGAAAAAAGGCGTTTTAATCGTGCCGGATGTTTTAGTCAATGCCGGAGGCGTGATAGTCTCTTACTTCGAATGGGTGCAGAATTTAAGGCATTATTATTGGGAGCAGGCTAAAGTTGAAGCTAATCTTGAAAAGCAGATTGTCGGCGCTTTTAATAAAGTTTGGCAGGTTATGGAAAGCCAATGTGGTAACGATATGAGAACCGCGGCCTATATGGTAGCGGCGGAAAGATTGATTAAAGCGTTAAAAGTTAGAGGAATTTAGGATAAATAACATTTTTATTTATATGGATATCCAAGAACTTTTGGCTACGGCTAAAATGCAAACTTTTGACCGGTTCGCGCAAAAATTAAATACTTTAGTCAGGGAAAATTACCGCTATAGCAATTTAGACGAGGCCAACTGGAAAATAGTTTTGGGAATTATTAAAAAACATTTATCAAATATTCATAACGGCTACGGCATATCGTCAACCGTGGCCGAGCGGGAAATTTACAAGCTTCATCAGGACAGGATAAAATTGAATTTAACCGAAGAAGATTTGGCGGATATAAAAGAAATTTTGGGATTATTTAAAAAATAGAAGATAAATAAAAAAAGTTGAGATTTGATATCTCAACTTTTTGTTATGAAAATTTAATTTTTTCTGATTAATTTTAATAGTTCGTCTTTTTTTTCCTTCAATAATTTTTTAGTTTTTGCTTCTAAATTTAGGCGTAAGACCGGCTCGGTATTAGATTTTCTGACATTAAACCACCAATCTTTGTATTCAACGGTAACGCCGTCAATATTATAGATTTTTCCGTCTTTATATTTTCTTTTTATTTCTTTTAATTTGGCATCTTTATTTTTAACTTCGCTGTTGGTTTCTTCTATTTGGAAATATTTAACATAATCTTTTATCATTTCCGAAAAACTTTTTTTACCGGCCGAAAGTATCTGCGTAATAATTACCGCCGCTATCATAGCGCTATCGGCCCGGTAGTTGTCGCGGAAATAATAATGGCCGGAAATTTCACCGCCGAAAACAGCTTGGGTTTCTTTCATTAATTTTTTTATAAAACTGTGGCCGACTCTGGAAATCAGCGCTTGGCCGCCGTTAGTCTTGATTAATTCCGGAATAAAGTGGCTGCAGCGCAAATCGTAAATTATTTTTTCTCCTTTATGTTGTTTTAAAAAATATTCCGCTAAGACGGCGACAATTGAACCGCCGTTCACTAAATTGCTTTTTTCGTCAACAAAAAATACTCTGTCGGCATCGCCGTCAAAAGCCATGCCGAAATCAGCTTTTGTCTGCCTGACTTTTTTTTGCAAATCAATTAAGTTTTTACTTTCAATCGGGCTGGGCTGATGGTTAGGGAAAGAACCGTCAGGCTTAAAATATAAAGGTACGATTTTACAGGGAAGTTTCGCGTAAATTTCCGATAATACTTTTCCGCCCATGCCGTTGCCGGCATCAGCAGCTATTTTCAGTTTGCTTATATTATTTTTATCAATAAAACTTAAGACATTTTTGATATACCCCGGAGAGATGTTAATTTTTTTGATTTTTCGTTTGGTGTTTTTTGTGTTTATTTTATATTTTATAACCGCTTGTTTAAGTTTTTTTATATCATCTTCGCCAAAAGGAATAGCGTCGGCTTTAGTCAGCTTGAAGCCGTTCCACTCTTTGGGGTTGTGAGAAGCCGTTATCATAACGGCGGCCAAACTTAATTTTCCAGAAGCGAAGTAAGTTGCATCGGTTGAGACCATGCCAATATCAATCACTTCGGCGCCGGCCTGATTTATGCCTTTAGCCAAAGCATTGAATAGTATGTTTGAAGAAAGGCGCATATCTCTGCCCACAATAATTCGCTTAGCTTTAATAATTTTAGCGAAGCAAAAGCCTATGGCCCGCGTTGTTTCTTCGTCTAATTGATTAGGAAAAATTCCTCGGACGTCGTAAGCTTTGAAAATATTTGCGATTACTTGCATATAAAATAATTTTTTAAGATTGTTTTTTTAATGACATGAAAATTCCGCCTAGCCCATAGAGTACGGCCAGAAGAGCTATTAGCCAGCCGATTAAAGGCAGAGCGAAAATTAAATACGCGATTGCGATACCGATAATCATGGCTAAAATCAAAGAGTCTTTTTTCTTGGGCCAGTAGTTATTTAATACACTGCGGCCGATTAAGATGCCGACTAAAATTTTGCTTACGTACAATGCGATTAACCACAGTGTAATTAAAATAAGGGACAGAGGAATGCCGATAATGGTAATTAATAAAATAATTGCAATAAGCGGAGTTAATAGCAGGGCTAAAATTCCCCAGCCAAAGCTCGGCCCGGCTTTAATCAGCATTAAATCGGTAATTTTAATAATCTGCTCGCGCCAGAAACTAATCAGAACCAAACCTAAAACCCACGCGGAAAATATGGAAATTAATTTTCCCCACCACCAGCCTAAATCGGCCAAATCTGATTTTTTGGCTGCCGCGGTTGGAAAATTATGGATTGTTTCGCCGTTTATAACTGCGTTAGAATCAATGGCCGCGTTTTTGTCCGATTTATATTTTACTTGACCGTTAACCTTAGCCGTACCGGCGATTGTTAAGGGATTAGCATAATTGTTTTGCGAACCAAAATTAAGATCAATATCTTTTCCAATTTGTCCGGCTACGTTGACTTTTCCCGCTCCGCCGTATAAGTCGCGGCCAACGTCGCCTCTTAATTCAAAAACATTGCCTAAAATCAATAAGTCCCAGCCGATAGTTGAGCTAGCCGCGGTTACGATAGTCGCGCCTATAATTATGCCGTTTCGCGCCGCTTGGCCGTTAAAATTAATGGAGTTTCCGGCTACTCGCAGATTGCCGCCGATCTTGCCGTTAATGTTGATAGATTGCCCGGCGCAGATAACGTCGCCGGCCACATCGCCGTTAATGTTGATAGATTGCCCGGCGCAGATAACGTCGCCCGTGACCTTGCCTTCAATGGTTAAGCTGGCGCCAACGGCATAAAGATTGCCTTCGACCACTTCGTCTTTTGAAACATAAACCGAATCGCCTTTTTTAATACTGTAAGCTGAAGCCGCTAAAGGCAACAGCAAGATGGCCAAACAGGCCGTTAGTATTGTTTTTTTTACACCGTTAAATTTTATTTTTTTCATATATTTTCGCCCGTAAAACAATTATTTTGATTTGACATTTTAATAAATGGCAACCATAATAAATATTTAACGGGATGAATAGATTTTGGTTAAATTTGCATGTTTTAATAATAACACGCCAAGAAATGACAATCAAGGAAAAACAAAAGAGGATTGATGCCATTAATGAACTCTTAAAAGACAAAATAAAATCGCGCGCCGAATTGATGGCGATTAAAAGAAAGCTGGCGAAAAAGTACGGAGTCAGTATTTTATTGAATTCGGAAATATTAAGCGAATATAAAAAGCGTTTAATAACCGGCATGATGCGGAGTTCAGCTGAATTGGAAAAAATTTTGCGCAAGCGTTCGGTCAGAACTTTATCCGGCATCGCGTCAGTAGCGGTTTTAACCAAGTCCTATCCCTGCCCCGGCCGGTGCGCTTATTGCCCTAGCGAATCCGGCGTGCCGCAAAGCTATCTGTCTAACGAGCCGGCGGTTATGCGCGCAATTCGCTGCGGTTATGATCCGTATAAACAGGTAGAGTTGCGCTTGCGCGCTTTAGAAGCTAACGGGCATGAGCCGACGAAGATCGAATTGATTGTTATTGGCGGCACTTGGTCGGTATTGCCGGAAAATTATAAGTATTGGTATATAACGCGGTGCTTTAAGGCGGCGAATGATTTTAGAAAAAAAATCCCAAATCACAAAAAAATTTCCTCCTCCGCTAAAGTTTCGGAGGACAAGCAAAAATTGAAACAACAATTGTTATCTGAACAGAAAAAAAATGAAAGCGCCAGATATAAAATTATCGGCATAACGCTTGAGACGCGTCCGGATTATATTAATGATAAAGAATTACTGGAAATGCGCGAGCTGGGCGCGACGCGAGTAGAACTCGGCGTGCAGGCGGTTGATGATAAAATTTTAAAATTAAATAAGCGCGGACATGGAGTGGCGGAAATCGTCGGCGCCACCGAACTTTTAAAAAATTTCGGCTTTAAAGTGACTTATCATATTATGCCCGGTCTCTATGGCGCCACGGCGAAAAAAGATTTAACCATGTTTAAAAAATTATTTTTCGACCAGCGGTTTCAACCCGACCAGTTAAAATTTTATCCGACCGTGGTAACGCGCGGCAGCTTATTATATAAATGGTGGCGCGCCGGAAAGTATAAGCCATATTCCGATAAAGTTTTACAGAATTTAATCGTAGAGTGCAAAAAAATAGTGCCGCAGTATGTGCGTATTATCAGGTTGATCCGCGATATTCCTGGCGAATCGATTATGGCCGGTAATTTAATAACTAATTTAAGGCAAGTAATGAAAGACCGCGGCGTGGCCTGTAAATGCATTAGATGCCGGGAAGCCGGAGATCAAAAGTTTAAAGTTAAAAGTATAAAGTTAAAAATTATAAAATATAAAGCTTCATTTGGTGAAGAATATTTCTTAAGTTATGAATCTAAGGATGGAAAAATTTTATATGGATTTTGCCGGTTAAGATTAGTGAAGCAAAACATGAAATTCCCCCTGTCCCCCTTTGCTAAAGGGGGCAAAACAGCATTAATTCGGGAGCTTCATGTTTACGGCGAGCTTGTTTCTGTTGGCGCTTCGGCAAACTCAACGCGGGCGAAAAAAGTTCAGCATGCCGGTTTGGGTAAAATGCTAATGGCCGAGGCGGAAAAAATCGCGCGGCTTAAAGGTTATAAAAAAATGGTCGTGATCGCCGGCGTGGGCGTAAGAGGATATTATCGGAAATTAGGCTATAAATTACAGGGTAGTTATATGGCGAAGAATTTGATATAATATTAGTGTAAAATATTTTAAATTTAGACAATAAAATATGAATATAAAAGATACGGCAAATTTTATTTTTGAATTAAATCAATTAAAACGTTTGAAGCATAATGGTTTTAAATTATGCGGAGTTAAAGATCCTGACAGTATCGCCGAGCATGTTATGCGCGCGGCGCAAATCGGTTATATCTTAGCCGTAATGGAGGGCATAAAAAGTCCGGAAAAAGTCGCGGCCATGGTTTTAATTCATGATAATGGAGAAATTAGAATCGGCGACCACCATAAAGTTTCAGCCAGATACTTCGATACTAAAGCGGCCGAACACCATGCTTTTAGCGATCAATTAAATCAATTAGGATATGCGATAAGCGAAAAATGGAAAAAATATTTTAATGAATTTGAAAATAGAAATACTAAAGAGGGTATTGTCGCTAAAGATGCTGATTGGCTGGAGCAAGCTTTCCAGGCTAAAGAATATGCCGATTCAGGCTACGAATCCGCCAAGGATTGGATTAATAATGTAGAGAAAGCTTTAGAAACGAAGTCGGCGAAATTGCTTTTAGTCGAGATGAAAAAAATTAAATTTACCGATTGGTGGGTAGGTTTAAAAAAGATGACTTATAAAAAAATAAAATGATTTTTTAATTTGACAGGCTAAAATTTTTATAATAATATTTAAATATTATCGTTCTTTATCATCATCATTATAGTCATCGTAATTAATTATGCAAAATTGTACAAACAATAAATTTTTACGAGAGGAGGTGAAGGTATTGCTTTTTGCGATTAAAGTTTGGCGGCCGATATTGACCGTTGTTCGGGGTTCCGACATCGTTTTGCTTGATTATCTTAAAGCAAGGCAAGCTGGTATTATATTGCGCCTGCCAAAGGCTAAAATATTCCGCATTTGTGGCGACCGCAAGGCTGCAGGCTTTGTTTGGCGAGGCAGAAGCGGAAACACATTTTTCGAAACCTTAACAAGAAAGGATTCATCTTATGTGTTGTTTATGTAAAAAAAATCGGCGAGAAGCGACGAATTTAAAAACGGTTTCCGGTATTTTACGGGGGTATGATAGCCTTAAGTTTCCGACCATTTTCTCTTCTTTGATGCAGAATCCTCCTGCGAACAGCGTTTATCCATGTATCGGAGCGTAGCCCTACAAAGAGGGGTTCAGAAGCAAACCAATGCTTCGCGCGTGGTATTAAATCAAGAGATGCGGCATAAATAGGTCCGCTCTCCTTTGGCAAAGGCAATCCGCTCTTAGCGGAAAACGTTAATCATTTTAATCGGGGCAAGCTCAGAAGCTTGTCCCTCTTTTTTTTTGACAAAAAGGGTGGCGGGAAGTAGTATTAAATTATAGAGTTTTGTTTAAAGAGTTTTCGCTCCGCGGGGCCGATTTTTTAGAAAAAGCGGCGCAAAAATCGCGAGCTGGAGAAAAATTTAGGAATTTATGTCAATAATTTCTAACAAAATTTTCAACTCGCCTAACGGCTCAAACAAGAAAATTTTGTAAAAAATTTTGCCATAAATTTTTTCCTAAATTTTTCTAGGCTCGCCTTAGTAAGAAAATAAATTTTAATTTTAACTTTTAATAATATGCTAAATTATAAAAATCTAAGCGAAGAGGATAAGGAAATCATGGCCGTAGTCAGACGGGAAATGCATAGGCAAGTTGAGGAAATGGAATTAATCGCTTCGGAAAATTATGTTTCCAAGGCCGTATTGGAAGCCATGGCGACGGTACTGACAAATAAATACTCGGAAGGTTTTCCCGGCCATCGCTATTACGGCGGGAATCAGATAATCGATGAAGTGGAAAATTTGGCCATCGAGCGGGCGAAAAAATTATTTCAAGCCGAGCATGTTAACGTCCAGCCTTTATCCGGTTCGCCGGCCAACGCGGCGGTTTATTTCGCTTTCATAAAGCCGGGCGATAAAGTTTTAGGCTTGCGCTTAGACCATGGCGGCCATTTATCTCACGGCCATCCGGTGAATTTTTCCGGCATACTATATAATTTTACGCAATACGAAGTGGATACCGAGACCGGAAAAATAAATATGGAAAAAGTTCGCGAGATCGCCTTGCGCGAAAAACCGAAAATGATCGTGGCCGGCTACAGCGCTTATTCGCGAGAAATTGAGTGGCGGAAATTCAAGGATATTGCCGATGAAGTCGGCGCGTTTACTTTCGCCGATATCGCCCATACGGCCGGTTTAATCGCGGCCGGCGAAATGGATAATCCGGTGCCGTTTTTCGACGTAGTTTCAACGACTACTCATAAAACTTTGCGCGGTCCGCGCGGCGCCATGATAATGTGCAAAGAGCAATTTGCAAAATTTGTTGACCGCGCGGTTTTCCCGGGCATGCAAGGCGGGCCGCATGATCATATTACCGCGGCTAAAGCCGTGGCTTTCGGCGAAGCGCTGCGCCCGGAGTTTAAGCAATATGCCAAACAGGTAATCGCTAACGCCAAGCTCATGTCCGAGGAATTCATAAAATCAGGCTATCGGGTAATTTCCGGCGGCACGGATAATCATTTGATGGTGGTTGATATGACTTCAAAAGATATTAGCGGCAAAGAAGCGGAAATTATTTTAGAAAAATGCGGCATTTCGGTTTCGCGCTCAACTATACCGAACGACCCGAATCCGCCCATGAATCCGTCGGGCGTGCGTTTCGGCACTCCGGCCATAACTACGCGCGGCATGAAAGAGGCGGAAATAAAGAAAATTGTCGGCTGGGTTAACTCGGCGATTGAACAAAAAGATGAAGCCGAGATGCTGGATAGCATTAGAGAAGAAGTTAAAGAGATGTGCTTGGAGTTTCCCATACCTTCAATTTAATTTTTCCTGTTATTCCGATCGTGGCCTGCCCCGCGCTTGATACAGGATGCCGGAATCCAGCTTTAACGATCTGAACAAGCTACTGGATTACCTGCCGGCAGGCCCGCAATAGCAAAATAAAATAATTCCTCGCGATGGAAGCGCCTTAGTATGTTTAAAATCATCGATGGAAAAAAACTAGCTGAAAAAATCAAGGATGAAATTGTTAAAGAAATTATCAGCTTAAATAAAAATATCTACAATATCACTAGGCCGAACCTGGCGATTGTTTTAATCGGTCAGCGTCCGGATTCTGAATTGTACGTAAGATTAAAAGAGAGTGAAGCTAAAAAAGTCGGAATAGATACGCATCTATACAGATGCGCGGAAAATACCAGCGAACAGGAAATTTTAGAAATGATAAAATGCTTAAATGAAGACAAAGTAATCGACGCGATTTTAGTGCAGATGCCAATGCCCGAGGGAATTGACGCGGATACGATTATTATGGCGCTTGATTCGGCCAAAGACGTTGACGGCTTTCATCCGGACAATCTGGAAAAACTGCTTTCCGGCTGCGATTTCTCCGGCTTAATGTCGCCGGTGTTGGCCACGGTTTTAGAAATGCTTAAGAGCATAAATTATGAAATTAAATATAAGCAAGCAGTAATAATTTCCAACTCGGATATTTTCGGAAAAACTTTAGCCCATGTTTTAATCTGCCGGGGCGCTAAAGCGCAAGCGGTTAAAGCCGATGATAAAAATTTAGGGGCTAAAACCAGCCAGGCCGATATTTTAATCACGGCCGTGGGCAGGCCCAGGTTCATAAAGAAAGACATGATAAAAGAAGGCGCGGTAGTTATTGATATCGGCATCACTAAGCAAAATAATAAAGCTGTTGGCGATGTTGACTTTAATGAGGTTAAAGACAAGGCCGGCTATATTACGCCCGTACCGGGCGGGGTTGGGCCTATGACTATCGCCATGGCGTTTAAAAATACGCTGGAGATTTACAAAAAACGGCGGATGAAGTAAGATAAAAAAACAAAATTAAACAAGGAGCTTAACTCAAGGTAGTTAAGCTTTTTATTAAATAACCGTACATTACAATTTAAAAATAGGAGGGGGAAATGAAGAAAATTTTTATGGCAACAGTAATAAGCTGTACAGGTGATCGGGTAGCCGGCGTTTTTTATCTTACGTTAAGAACGGAAAGACCGCTTGAAGCAAAGCCCGGCCAATTCGTCATGCTGGAATCATTTTGCGCCAGTAAAATTTGGTGGCGGCCGTTTTCAGTATTTATCCAATACTCCAATTTTTTCGTTATTAGAATTTTGGTCAAGGGGGAAAATACCGAGTATTATTCAAGCCGGAAACCGGGCGATAAAATTTCCGCTAAAGGACCGTTAGGCAAGCCGATTAAAATCTCTAATTATTTTCAGAAAGTAATATTGGTAGCCGGAGGCGCCGGTATTGCCGGGATAATGCTCCTAGCTTCAAAGCTGAAAGATTCATCCACTGAAATGATTTGCCTTTATGGCAGTAAGGATCAATGCAACGAAGAAGATAAAAAATGGCTAAAACTTTACGGCTGTCGTCGAAAAACCATTATTGAAAAAAATGGGCTAGTAACCGATTTGCTGGCGGAAGAATTAAAAACAGGCGAATATAAAACCAATTCCATTATCATCGCTTGCGGACCTAACGCCATGCTGGAAAAAGTTGCCGTAATGGCTTTAAGGCACCAAATAAATTGCCAGCTCGGCATGGAAACGCTTATGGCTTGCGGTGAAGGCGCTTGCAAGGGCTGCGTCATACCAAAAAAGGGCGGCAGGCATTATCATCTTTGCGAAGATGGTCCGTTTTTACCCGGCATATTAATTGATTGGGAAAAATTAATGCAGTCAAATATTGGCGTTATTGTGCCAAAAAAAGAGCGTAAACCGGCTGAAAAGATAAAAATGAAAACCATACTAGCCGGGCAAGAAGGCAAAAAATTGGTTTTATCCGGTCCGATTATTACTTGCGCCGGCTGTCTGGACTTAGAGAAGATTGAAGCCGGGTCTTTAGACATAAGCAAGGCCGGAGCTATTACCACTAAAGGTTTATCTTTATTGCCGCGTACCGGTAACGCAGGCCCGAGGATAGCAGAGATACCCGGAGGCATGCTTAATGCCATTGGCCTTGAGAATGTGGGTTTGGGAGAATTTTTAAAAGACAAGCTCTCCCGCTGGCTGAGCTTTAAGAAAACCTTAATCGTTAATATTTTTGGTAATAGCGTGGATGAGTATGCTGATTTGGCGGAAATATTATATGAGCGCGGCGTAAGAGTTTTTGAAGTAAATATCTCTTGCCCTAACAAAAAAAAGAAGGAGAAAATTTTCGGTTTATTTCCGGCCGCTACTTATAGCGTGGTCAGAGCGGTTAAACTTGCGGCGCCCGAAGCTTTTATCATCGTAAAACTTTCTCCCATACCGGACGGCGAATATTTGAAAAAAATCGCTCAAATGGCCATTGAAGGCGGCGCCGACGCTTTGTCCTGCTTCAATACTCATCCCGGCTTAAAGATTGACATAAAAACCAGGCGGGCGGCTTTAGGCAATACTTACGGAGGTTATTCCGGCCCCGGAGCCATGGCGTTAGCGCTAAGGAAATTAAGAATACTTTATGAGATGAATTTAGGCATACCTTTAATCGGACAAACCGGGATAGATAGCGGCGATAGCGCGGCTGAATATCTAATCGCCGGCGCCCAAGCCGTTGGCATAGGCACAGCTTTATTTTACAACCCGAGAGCGGTATCTGAAACTGAAATTCGGTTGAGGGAAATTATTTCCGGTTACGGCATGGCCGGCGCAGAAGAGCTGGTCGGGTCGCAAATTATGTAAAACTAAGTTTATAAAATAAAACAAGGTCGGTTTGTCATGATACAAACCGACCTCTTTTTTAAATTTTAATTTATTCAACTATTTGCCACTCCATTTTTCGTCCGGCTAAGTCCGGTACGATACCGCGATAAACGGCCGGCACTTCCCAGGCTTGTTTTTTTAATCTTATTATCTCGGTATTTAGCGGAAAGCCGTATCTTCTAGCTCCATGCTCGGAAACGAACGGTTCAAATTTATCCATTGCTCCTTGTTTTTCAAAAAATTCGCAAAGATAGGCTAAATTCGTTAGGGCGTTGAAAGCTCCGGCCTTTCCATGCACTTCTTTATCTATTTTAAGATGGGGCGCCGCGTCAGAGCCGAAGAAAAATTTTTCATCGCCGCTTAGCGTCGCGGTAATTACTGCGTCTCGGTCATTTTGGTTTTTAGCTACCGGTTTGAAATATTTATAGGCATTAATAAGTTCTCCATTCTCGTCGAAAACATCTTCGTAGCAATGGATCAGGTGGTTGGGCGAAATTGAACCGGAAAGATTATCATATTTTTTAATTAAATTAATCATTGCTGCCGTACTGACGTGTTCAATGTTGATTTTCATTTCAGGTAGCGCTAGCGCCATCTCCTCAATAAAAGCCACGGTTTCTTCTTCCCGATATATTTCGTCGAGTTTTTCATCCGTCATAAAACTATAATCGGTTTCCGCATGAATCAATAAGGGAATTTTTTTGTTTTGCGCCAATTCAAGAATTGGACAGTAATTTTCCAACTCTGTCCAAGGGATGCCCAATTGTGAATTCGTGGTTAGGCCCTTGGGCAGGTATTTAATAAACGCCAGTTTATCGAATTGATCAATGATGCTTTCCCATTTTTTTACGGTTGAATTTTTTGTCAGCATAATTCCGATTATCGGCATAAAATTTCCCAGAGTCGATAATTTTTTTCGGTAAGCCAAAGCTTTTTCCGCCGTGTCCACCGGTTCGGCCAAGTTGCCCATACAGACGACCCGGCCATAAACATTAAATAGGTCGATAACGCTTTCCATTAAAGATCCTTCACGCAGATGCGCATGCCAGTCATCAGGTTGCCTTAACAAAATTTCTTTCATATTACCTCCTTAACAAGTTGTAAAGACCGGTTATTTTAAGTTTTTTGTCTTAATTTTTTCATTATGTTAATCTTAAATTAGTTTATTAATGGAATAAAGTCAAATCCCCCTAACCCGCCTTTGCTAAAGGGGGCCTATATATGGATAATCAAAAACAACAACTTCTGGAGTTACTTAAAATACATTACGGTTTTTCGTCGTTTAGGCCCGGCCAGGAAAAAGTAATCGATAATATTTTAGCCGGCCAATCAACCGTAGTAATTATGCCGACCGGCGGCGGCAAGTCGTTATGTTATCAATTGCCGGCGCTGGTATTGGACGGAGTAACTTTAGTAATTTCCCCCTTGATCGCTTTAATGAAAGATCAAGTCGACGGTTTGCAAAAAATCGGCATACCGGCTACTTTTATTAATTCTTCTATCAGCCAGGCTGAAACCGTTAACCGCGTAGAAGCCGTTAAAGCCGGGCAATATAAACTGCTATATATCGCGCCGGAAAGATTTTACAGCGCGGAATTTACGGCCGCTTTGAAAGAAATAAAAATAAGTTTATTCGCGGTTGACGAAGCGCACTGCATAAGCCAATGGGGGCATGATTTTAGGCCAAGCTACATTAAATTAAAAAGCGCGATTGAATTTTTAGGCAGTCCGGCGGTCGTGGCTTTAACCGCTACGGCCACGCTGGAAGTCAGAGATGATATTATTAAACAGCTCGGCTTGGTTAATCCTAATTTAGTGATTACGGGGTTTGCCCGGCCGAATTTACAGTTCGGGGTAATTAATACTCAAGATAGCCGTAAGCCGCAGTTTGTTTTAGACGCGATTTCAAGCGTGCCGGACGGTACGGGCATAATTTACGTTGGCACAAGATCGCGAGCCGACGAACTTCTGCAGACGCTACTCGCCAATAATATTGAAGCCGTGAGCTATCATGCCGGCATGGATACGCAAGACAGGAAATGGGTGCAGGAAAATTTTATGAAAGGCAAAGCCAAAGTTATCGTGGCCACCAACGCTTTCGGCTTAGGCATAGATAAGCGCGATATCAGGTTCGTCATCCATTACGATATGCCGGGCACGATTGAAGCATATTACCAGGAAGCCGGCCGGGCCGGCCGCGACGGCAAGCAGAGTTTTTGCCTTTTGCTTTATAGCCCGCGCGACCGCTATCTCCAAGAGTTTTTTATAAAAGGCGATAATCCGCCGCCGGAAATGATTTTAGAAATTTATGAAATTTTAAAAAATTACGAAACGGAAACGATTTTAATCACTTATGCTGAAATTTCAGAGATGCTTTCCGATAAGGCGCCGGAAATGGCCGTAGGCACGGCTATAAAAATTTTGGAACGCGAAGGCTACGTTGCCCGTTCGCATGATCGCGTCGGGCAGGCGTATTTAAAAGTTAAAAGCGGAAAGTTAAAAACGGAAAGTTTAATTAATAATAAAAAACAGCGCGAGACGATAAAAAAATTGTTTGATAAGTATGGGCATGAACTTGAGGCCGGCATGTACGCCAATATGGAAGAAATAGCCGATATTTTGCAAATTAAAAAAGACACTTTACTGCGCTTAATTAAGAAAGTAAAAGATTTGAATTTACTGGAGTATATGCCGCCATTTCGCGGTACGGAATTAAAAATTTTAAAACGCGTCGGTGGCGAAGAAGTTAAGCTTGATTTCGCGGCGTTAAAATATAAATTAAAGCATGCTTATAAAAAATTGGATTTGATGGAAAATTATATTTATCATTTTGATTGCCGGCAAAAATATATTTTGGATTATTTCGGCGATTTTGAATCTAAAAAATGCGCTAAGTGCGATAATTGCTTGGTAAAAAATATGGGTGAAATAGAAAAAGCGCAGGTTGAAACCAGAAACAAAAAGAAAACTTCCGGCCTGTCCACTAAATTAACGCAATTGGAAACTTTGGAATTATGGAATAAGGGGTTAAGCCTGGAAAAAATCGCCGAAGCGCGCGAGCTTACGGTCGGCACGATTGTTGGGCATTTATGTTTTTTGGCGGAAAAAGGATTGGGCGTTAATATCAGCAAGCTGGTAAAGCCCGAACGGCAGAAAAAAATCATGGCCGCGGTTAAAAAAATAGGCGCGGACAAGCTAACGCCGATTCGCGAAGCGTTAGGCGATGATTATAGCTGGGACGAGATAAAATTGGTAATGGCGAAGATGCGGAGTAAGAAATGAATTATATTTAGCGCGAACACTCCTGGATTGCTCCTCTGTGCTAGCCTCGGTGCTGAAAAAGAAAACAGAGTGTCTCTGCGGGAATGACAATAAGTTTATGGACCAACAAACGCAAAAAAATTTATTGGATTTAGTCAGGCAGAATTATCAAGAAATTGCCGATGATTTTGATCTAACCAGAAAAAAATATTTATGGCCGGAATTAGTAAAATTAGCCGGCATGATTAAGGACGGGGACAGAGTGCTGGACGCGGGGTGCGGAAACGGCAGGCTGGCCGGAGCCTTTATTGATAAAAATATTTATTATTTGGGAATAGATAGTAGCGAGAAGCTGATTGAGGCGGCTGATAAGAATTTTCAATTTTCAAACAAAATACAAAATACAAAATGCAAATTTCAAGTTGCCGATGTTTTGGAATTGGATAAAATTCAAGAAAATAATTTTAACTATATTTTTTGCATCGCGGTCTTGCACCATTTGCCGGGAAATGAACTGCGGCTTAAGGCGCTTGGACAGATGAAAAGAAAATTAAAACCTGGAGGTAAAATTATTATTACCGTTTGGAATTTATGGAGCCGGGCGAAATTCAGAAAATTGATTATAAAATATAGCTGGCTTAAATTAGTAAATAAAAATACAATGGACTTCGGCGATATTCTTTTTGACTGGAAAAATAATAAGGGCGAAAAAATCAGCAGCCGCTATTATCATATTTTTACAAAAAATAATTTAAAAAAGCTTGTTGCCGCCGCAGGTTTTAAATTAGAGAGAATATATAAAGATAAATATAATTATTATTTAATTATAGAAAATAAAATTTAAAATATTTTTCTTTATGAGGCGATAAGAAAACCGTTTCTAAAAAACGGCTTTTTTTGTTATAATATAATCATTTAACCAATTAATTATGTTTGATAATCGCAAATTAATCATAACTTATAAGCTGATTTTAATATCGGTTATTTTGCTGTTGTCAGCAGACTATTCGTTTCCCGTTTTTTCTCCATTAATCGCCCTTGGGGCAAGCCCTGACGCTATCGCCATCCGCGCTCTGCCCAATCCTGACCATTATTCTCCTTTAACCTGGTACAAAAAGAATCTCAAAGTTCAAGGTTCTCCCCAGACCCTAATCGTAGACGGCTATGAAGCCGTCAGAGACGGCCGTACGGTCTACGTTAACGCGGCCAATGTTGTTGATGATAATTTTTACACCAATATCTACATTATTTCATATAACCAAGAAGCAACCGATGCCACAGTGGATATTTTCGGTCAGATACTGTCCCATTGGAAATTCAATATTAATATCAATCAATCAGGCAATTGCTCTAAAACCGCGGAAAAAAATTGCTCTAAATCCGAAGACTGCCCAACCAACGAATATTGTTTAAGTGAAAAAGCCAGGGTTATCCGCGATACCAAGCGTTTGTCTGATTTGGCCGACATGAATATCGCCCTGGATAACTACAAGAATAAAAACAGCAAATTTCCCACCATGTCAGCCGGCTCGTATCTGCCTAATCAGACTCTGTCGGTCTGGCCGAGCTGGCGGGAGACTCTAGGCAAGCTACTGGGCATTATTCCGCCTCTTGACCCTATTAATAAACTGGGTGCCTGCAGCAATGCTAATTTTGATCCCGGCACCTGTTGGGACGATAAGAATAAAAAATTTGACGGCACCATACCGACCGCTTTGCCGTCGGGCAGCCTGACCTATGCCTATAGCGCCTCGGGCGACGGTTTAAGCTACGGCCTGTGCGCCAATATGGAATCAGACTATGTAAACATTGCCCAAGGCGCTTGCTCGGAAGTCGACCCTAACACCAATCCCACCGTGTCAATTCCCGGGCAAACCCCGTTTTTTACCGGCTCTAATCTGCCTAAAGCCTATTCGGGTAAAAACTACCAAGGCTTTATTCAGGCGGATCGCGACGGCCTGACCTGGTCCATGGCCGTGGTTTCTGGCTGTGATTTATGGAGTAATTTGCGTTTACTGTCAACAGTCGTACCCACGCAAAGGAAAATCACCGCCGATAAGGCCGGCGTGGCCGGGGATTGTCTGGTGGCCATAACCATCAGGTCGGGCGGCTTGGCCGCTACTCAGAATTTCACCATTAACGTCACTAACGCCAATCTGCCGCTAATCCAGCCGGTAGCCGACCAAACGGTAGTCGTGGGCGAGGACCTGACTTTTACCATTTTAGCCAATGAAGCCGACAGCCAATACCCGCTAACTTATGAAATTACCGGTCTGCCCGACGGTTTAACCGATACTGTTTTAATTAACGGCCATGACAACAAAATTTCCGGCATTGTTATTGGCGAATTTAAAGATTACAATATAACCGTTACGGCCATTGATTATTACCGCGGCCAATCAGCGCCCATAACTTTCATTATTCATGTTACCAACCAGCCGCCAACAATTAGTCCGATATTCGACCAAACCATAACCATCGGCCGCCCCTTTTCTTTTACCGTTCAGGCTTCCGACCCTGACGGCGCTGTGCATTATCCTCTTACTTTTACTATCGGCGGCAATCAACCCAATGGTTTGGGCGCGGTCACGGCCGTCAATAATCATGACGCCGTTATTAGCGGGACGCTGGTTGACCAGACCAAAGACTATAATTTTACTATTACGGCAACTGACAAATACAATGCTGTTTCTGCTCCTATGAATATAAAAATTACCCTAATTAACAATCCGCCCATTTTACCCGACCAGACTTTGCCTCCTATTATCGGTTGCGCCGGCAGTTATACATACCAAATGCTGGCTAGTGACCCGGATCTGCATAATGTTGATAAATTTATCATAACCAATCTGCCGGCCGGATTGTCGGCCGATGACAGCGGCAAGATTACCGGTATACCAACCGTACCGGCCGGCGATCATGCTTTTACCGTCATAGCCAGAGATCAATTCTACAACGAAACAATCTCTCCTTATTCGGCCGAAACCGCCAAAAATTTCACTGTGCCGGTAGTGAATGAGAATTTTGCGGTCAACCTGTCTATTGCCAATGACACAATCTACGTCTATCCGACCGGAGCTACTTTGCCTTTGTATTACGGTCCGGTGCAATTCAACGCCCAGGCCAGTGCAACTACGCCTACGCCCGTAACCTACAGCTTAGTTAATAGTCCGGCCTGGCTGACCATTAATCCCAATACCGGCGCTATCCAGGGCACGCCCACCAATAACACTGCCGACCCCGGAGATAAAACCGTTACGGTTAAAGCCACAACCGCTAACGGCTGCCAGGTTGTGGCCACGAAAGATTTTGTTATCCATGTTAAAGCCAATTATTGGTGCGGGGATGGGGTTTGTTATTCCGCCAACGAAAATATAACAAACTGTCCGGCTGATTGCTGTTCACCTGATTGTAGCGGCAAAGTTTGCGGTAGCAATGGCTGCGGCGGCACTTGCGGCATATGCACAGCTCCTAATATTTGTAGCGCCGGACAATGCTGCCCAATAACGGCAGATATACAAGTCTGCGCTGACAATGCCCATGAAACTTATTTTAATGGCAATTTTGTTTCCACGGCAGCTGACTGGTCTTCAGTGCAGTCCTTTCCGGTTCAGATAGCGCCTGGTAAAAATGTCATGGCTATTAAAGCTTGGGATTGGGGCACTATTTACGGCTTTTCGGCCACTCTTAATAGAGGATATTGCACTAGCATGAATACGAATACTGCATCCGCTTGGAAATGCACTATAAACCCAGGGTCAGGATGGAACCAAATTAATTATAATGATTCATCCTGGCCAACGGCCGTAATTGTAGGTAGCGCAGGAATTAGGCCAGGAAATTACCTGCCTTATTCTCAGATTTGGGCAAGTGATGGTAATTATCCCAATACAACCATATATTGCCGCTATTCTTTTATGGCAGAATAAAGCAATTTATTATTTTTTATTTTTGACTGCGTTTTAGTTTTCTAATCAATTTTATTATGCTTGAATAGTAGTTTTAAGGCATATATATCTATTTACATAAATTTGAAAATTGAGTATAATTTAATTATATAAAATAAGTTTTACATAAATTATTAAACTTGTTATAATATAACCATAATATAATAAATTTTT